>JAITNL010000002.1 GCA_031290495.1 Accumulibacter sp. | reverse complement strand
AAAAAATCCCCAGGTTGGCAAAGCCGTTGCCAAACTGATGGTGCTCTCGGAAGACGAACAGGCGCGGATGATCGCCGACTCACGCGAAAAAATGCGGCGTGACATCAACGCGCAGCAACGGTTCAAGTCTCGCCAGGCCGAAGAGAAAGGCATGAAAAAGGGCATGAAAAAAGGCATGGAAAAAGCCATGTTGGAATTTGCCCGTGGAATGCTCGGAGCTGGGGATTCCGCAGCGAAGATTTCAGCAATCACCGGGCTTTCTGTCCAGCAAATCCAGAAACTCCTGCTGCACTGACGGCCTTCATTCATCGCCAATGGAACGGGTGAATTGTCCTCAAATTATTTTCGTGAACATATCGTCATTCATTAAAAGACCAATTTCATTGACGCCGCCCCCCTCACGAAACCGCGCGTTGGCGAACTCGACCGGATGAACGCTCCCCAGTCACGACAACTCGGACAAGTCCTGATCGCCAAGGGTATCCTCAGTGAGGATCAGTTGCGCATCGCCCTGCTCGAACAGGCGAAGTCAAACCTGCCCATCGGCAAGCTGCTGATCGCCTTGGGTTTCGTCACCGAGGCGACCTTGCGCGACGCGCTGTCGGAAAGTCTCGGCAAACAGAGCATCGATCTTGCCAACGTCATTGTCGATCCCGCAGCGCTGGCGTTGGTGCCCCGCGATCTCGCCAAACGCCACCATCTGCTGCCTCTCGATTACGACGAGAACAGCCGGCGTCTGACCATCGCCACCTCCGATATCAACGACATCGTCGCTTTCGACCGTATCCGCAACCTGACCAACAACGCCATCGAGATCGACACCCTGCTGGCCGGCGAAACCGAGATTGGCCGTGCCATCGACCAGACCTACGGCTACGAACTGTCGATCGACGGCATCCTGCATGAAATCGAAACCGGCGAAATCGATTTTCGCGGACTGCAATCGACATCCGACGAATACAGTCAACCCATCGTCCGCCTGATCGACTCGATCCTCACCGACGCGGTCAAGCGCGAGGCGTCCGATATTCACTTTGAACCGGAAAACGGCTTTCTGCGTATCCGTTACCGCATCGACGGCATGTTGCGGCAAGTCCGCTCACTGCACCATTCTTACTGGCCGGCGATGGCGGTGCGCGTCAAGGTCATGAGCCGCATGAACATCGCCGAGACGCGCGCGCCGCAGGACGGGCGCATCAACCTCAACATCCGGGGCCGGCCGATCGACTTTCGGGTCTCCGCGCAGCCGACCCTGCACGGCGAAAACATCGTACTGCGCATCCTCGACCGGCACAAAGGACTGGTGCCGCTGGAAGGGCTGGGACTGACCGAACAGCAACTGCATCTGCTCAAACTGATGATCGCCCGCCCGGAAGGCATCATCCTGCTCACCGGACCGACCGGCAGCGGCAAAACGACGACGCTCTACTCGATTCTCAAGCACATCAATTCCGAGGGCGTGAACATCATGACCCTGGAAGATCCGGTCGAATACCCGATGGCGCTCGTGCGGCAGACTTCCGTGGCCGAATCGGTCAAGCTCGATTTCGCCAATGGCATCCGCTCGATGATGCGCCAGGATCCGGATGTCATCCTGGTCGGTGAAATCCGTGACGCGGAGACGGCGGAAATGGCGTTCCGCGCGGCGATGACCGGGCACCAGGTCTATTCGACGCTGCATACCAACTCGGCCATCGGCGCGGTGCCGCGCCTGCTCGACATCGGCGTGCTGCCGGACATCATGGCCGGCAACGTCATCGGCGTGATAGCCCAGCGGCTGATCCGCCGTCTGTGCCCGCACTGCAAAACGCCAGTTCAAGCCGAGGACTACGAAGCGCGTCTGCTTGGCCTTCCCGCTGAAGCGCCGCGTCCGCTCCTGTTTCGTCCTGGCCGCTGTGAGCGCTGCGACTTTCAGGGCTATCGCGGACGCTTGGCGATCATGGAAATCCTGCGCATGAACGGCGATCTGGACGAACTGGTGGCGCGTCGCGGCAGCGCGCGCGAAATCCGCCGCGCGGCGACCCAGATCGGTTTCGCGCCGCTGGCGGACGATGGTTTGCGCCGCGTCCTCGATGGCTCGACCTCGCTCGCGGAACTGGCGCGCGTGGTTGACCTGACCGACAGGATGTAGCCGTCATGCCGCTTTTCGACTACCGGGCGGTCGATTCCGACGGGCGCGCCGTGACCGGGCGCATCGACGCGCTGAGTCCGATCGATCTCGACAGGCGTCTGCGGCGCATGGAACTCGATCTGATCGACGGCGCTCCGGTCAACGCCCGCCGTCTGTCGGTCTCGAAGAGCGTTCCGCGACGCGAATTGATCCACTTCTGTTTCCACATCGAACATCTGGAGCGCGCCGGAGTGCCGATTCTCGACGGGCTGGGCGATCTGCGCGACAGCATCGAAAACCCGCGTTTTCGCGCCATCATCGCCAGTCTGGTCGAAGGCATCGAGGGCGGACAGACGCTGTCGCAGGCGCTGGAAGCGCACCCGCGCGTTTTCGGCAAGGTGTTCGTCAGCCTGATCCACGCTGGCGAGACCAGCGGTCAGCTCTCAGCGGTATTGCACAATCTGACCGAGTCACTCAAGTGGGAAGACGAGCTGGCCTCGCAGACCAAAAAGCTGGCGCTGTATCCGGCTTTTGTCAGCGCCATCGTGATTGCCGCCACCTTTTTCCTGATGATCTACCTGGTACCGCAGCTCAAGCAGTTCGTGAAGAACATGGGCGACACGTTGCCGGCGCAGACTCAAGCCCTGTTTTTCGTCTCCGATCTGCTGGTCGCTTACTGGTACGCGGCGCTGGCGTTGCTGATCGTCCTGCCGCTCAGTCTGAAAATCCTGATCGACGTCAATCCGCTGGCGCGTCTCCGTTTCGACGGCGCGAAACTCAGGTTGCCGCTGGTTGGCGAAATCCTGCGCAAGATCATCCTGTCGCGCTTCGCCAACACTTTCGCGTTGCTCTACGCGGCGGGCATTCCGATCCTCGACGCCGTGCGCGCGACGCAACATGTCGTCGGCAACCTGGTGATACAGCGCGGACTCGAACGCGTCGAACAATTGATCGGCGAAGGCCAGAACATTACGTTGGCTTTCCAGCACACCGGCTTCTTTCCACCGCTGGTGATCCGCATGTTGCGCGTGGGCGAAAACTCAGGCGCGCTGGACGAGGCGATGACCAACGTCTGCTACTTTTACAACCGCGACGTGAAAGAATCGGTCGAGAAAGTACAGCAACTCATCGAACCACTGCTGACCCTGTTGCTTGGCGGTCTACTGGGATGGATCATGCTCTCCGTGCTGGGGCCGGTTTATGACGTAATCAGCCGGATCGGGATTCAGGCATGAGACCGCAACACCTGCTCTACCTCGACACGCGCTCGATGTCCGCCTATCGTTGGCAGCGCGGCGCGCTGGTCCAGGAAGCGGCGTTTGCGTCGACGGAAAGCGGATGGCGGCAATTTGCGCTGTATCTCGCGCAATACCCGAAAAGCCGCTTCGCGCTGCTGGTCAATGTCGCCACGGAAGGGTTTCACAGCGAGACGATTCCATATCTGCGCGGAATCGACCGTCAGCGAGTCGTCGAACGCAAGCTCGCGCAGACCTTCTTCGACACCCAGTTGTGCGCGGCGATTTCGATGGGGCACGAAAAAAACCGGCGCAAGGACGAGCGTCTGCTGCTGTTCGCGCTGAACGCCCCGGCATTTTTCAAGCCGTGGCTCGACGCCATGCGCGGCGCGGACGCGGCGCTGTCTGGTATTTTTTCCGTGCCGCTGCTCGTTCCCGCGCTGCTCAAAAAACTGCGTATCGCGCCGGAACCCTGTCTGCTGCTCACCGTCCAGGATCAGAGCATCCGGCAAAGTTTTTGCGACAAGGGCGAACTGCGTTTCAGCCGGCTGACGCCCTTGCCGCACAGCGGCATCGACGACATCGCCCAAGCCTTCGCCACGGAATCGGTCAAGCTCCAGCAATACCTGTCCAGCCAGCGCCTGATCGGGAGCGGGCAGGTGGTCACGGCGCACCTCCTGGCGCATCCCGGCGCGTTCGACGCCATTCGCGACCGTTGCCCCGACACGCCCACGCTCAATTACAACATCCTCGACATCAGCGGCTGCGCGCGGCGCGGCGGGCTGAAAACCGCGCCGCCGGACACCCACGCCGAAGCGCTTTTCCTGCATCTGCTGGCCGTCAATCCGCCGCATGCGCAGTTCGCCGGTGAAGACTTGCGTCACGCTTTCCAGATCGCGCGGATTCGTTTCCGGCTCCAGTGGGCCGGAGCGCTGGCGCTGACCGTCTGCCTGCTGCTGTCTGGAAAATTTCTGTTCGACGCGCGCCAGATCGGGCAGGATGCCGCCGCGCTGCGGGCTGAAGCGGCGCTCGCCAGGCAACAGTACGACACCGTCGTCCACACCTTTCCGGAGCTTCCGGTCGACAACGAAACGCTCAAAAGCGTGATCGACCGTTATCTGGCCGAAGAGCGGCACAGCACCACGCCGACCGCCTTTTACCAGGCAATCAGCCGCGCCCTGCGCGCCGAGGCCTCGATCGAGATCGAGCGTCTCGACTGGAGAAGCGGCGGCGCGGGGCGTGAGACCGCGAGTTCCGCCGGAGCGGACGCGAGCGTTCACCCCGCTCCGGCGGTCGATGAAAGCATCTTCGTGCGGGGAACATTGCGGCTCGGCGCCAAGGCCACGACGCGTCAGGTACTCGCCGCGCTCGACCGTTTCGTCGATGCCTTGCGCGCCGCGAATTTGCGGGTAGACATTCTCCAGCAACCTTTCGACATCGCCTCGGGCGCCTCGCTGCGCGGCGGCGATACCGCGCCGGACGGAGAAAATCCACGCGAGTTCGGTCTGCGCGTCAGCCACGGGAGCGCGCCATGAAAGTCGGGCGACGCGATTTGTCCAGGCTGTGGCCCAGCCTGCTCGCCGCGGCGCTGATGACCGCGCTCGGCGGCACGGCCATCGTCGTGTCCGGCGAGCGCGTCGCCGCCGCGCGGACGGCGTTCTCCACGGCGCGTGCCGAACGCAACGCAATCGACGGGAAACTCCAACGGCTGCGCGGTGAGGAGCACGAAATCCGGCACAAGGCAGCCCTGTTCGGTCAGCTTCAGGCCGACGGCGTGATTGGCGAGGAACAGCGTCTGGAATGGGTCGAACTGCTCAAGGAAATCCGCGACCAGCGCCGCCTGATCGAAATCCGTTACGAGTTTGCCCCGCAACACGCGCTGGGCGATGCCCCGGTGGAAAGTTTCGGCCTGTACGCCAGCGCCATGAAATTGCAGGCGCGTCTGTTGCACGAAGAAGACCTGATTCATTTGCTCGACGATCTGCGCCAACAAGCGCGCGCGCTGATCCAGATCAAACGCTGCGACGTGACGCGCCGGACGAACGTGGACGACGCGTTGCAGGGGCTGTTGCAGGCGGATTGCCTGATCGACTGGATCACCTTGCGCGAGGCCGTGGAAAGCAAGAGGGGCGCGAGATGACTCCTTTACCTTGGTCAAAACGCGCGTGGGCGAGGTGGCTGTATGGCGCGTTTCCGCTTATTGCCGCGCTCCCGATACCGGCCCTGGCCGAGGAACTCGAGCGCCTGTTCTTCACTCCGGAATATCGGCGAACGCTCGACTGGCAGCGTCAGTTCGGCCACACCAAACCTGAACCCGACCCGGCACCCGATCCCGAACGCAACGGCGAAATTTCCGACGCGGAGCCGACGCTGACCATCGACGGCGTGGTGTTGCGCAGCGGCGGCAAGCGCACGGTGTGGATCAACGGCGTCGCGCTGGACGATCTGGACGCCGCCAACGCCGCCGTCACTCCGGACCGCGCCAACCCCGGTCAGATCGTCGTCCACTCCGCAAACGGCCCGGACACCCCGGCCAGCGTCGGCGACACGGTTAACCGGAATACCGGCGAGACCACCGACCTGCTGGACGGCGGGCGGATTCACATCACCAAGGTGAAATGACACCATCATCTTTAATCGCGTGTACTGTCCACGAGAACGAACCAGAGAGAATTGGGCCAAGGTGCCGAGCAAAAATTAGCGACCGGCCTTCAGGCCTGTCGATCCAACGTGTTTTGGAAGGGGTTTGCACCCATCCCAAAACGGTCGCCGAAACCCCGGTCGTAAGAAAGCAACCGTGTTCGCCGTCAAGCGTTTTTCGGACACCAAGAGGCGTTATTTTTCAGCATGGCATTCATGATGGTCAGCAGTTTT
>JAITNL010000249.1 GCA_031290495.1 Accumulibacter sp. | reverse complement strand
TTCTTTCCCTCCAAGACATGGCAAAACTCCTGTTTGTTTCAACAGGAAACAGTGTTACCTATGTCCCGGCACATGTGTTACCTATGTGGCCGGTCTAAACACAGGGGCGGATGAGGGGGTGCCACGCAATGGCGCTTTTTATTCCGTGCTTACAAAATCGCCTGATGGATGACCGCCTGCCTATCCCCCTTGCGGCAGCTTTCCCTGCCCCATTGCGTGAGAGCACAGGCAGGGTTTCGCAAATTCGACCGATTTTTTGACTATCACCATCAATGGATTCCTGAAAACCTGGATTCCCGCTGACGCAGGAATGACGGTTATTCAGAGACAGTGGTTATTTATGGAAACCGCTGTAAAACAACCCACACAGGTCGAGGTGGGCGCAGCAAACCCCGGCATCGCAGCGCGCGCCGGCCTGTTTTGTCGGGGTTCGCTTTGCTCACTCCGACCTGTGTGGGTTGCGGTTTTCAGGATAATCAGGCTAATGAATGATCCGGGTTTATGGGAACCGCTGTAAAACAGTTAAAAGACCGCCCGGATTGTCCCGGAAACCCGGTGCGCGGCTCTCCGCCCGGCGGCGTTTATTTTATGCGCGGCTCCGCATCCGGCCCCAGCAGAATATCGCGCGCCCACCGCGTCTTCTGCAATCCCCAGGCCAGCGCCAGACCACCTGCCGCGCCGATCATCGAACCGGTTTCTCCGGCCAGTCCCAAGCCCAGCGCCGCGCCCATGAACAACCCCAGCAAGGGGACGGCGTATCCGGCAACGGCGCCGCGCAGCAACACCCGATCCGGGATCGCCACGACCACCTCTTCGCCAGGCTTCGCTCCACGCGGATTCAGCACCCGATAATTTTTTGCTGATGCGCAAAAAATTTGCGTGAGATGAGCGCCGCCGCAACCGCCCGGTTCATGGCAGCGACCACAGCCTCCGCCCGCGACGCGCACCAAAGCGTGATCGCCGTCGAGCGCTGTCACTGTTCCCGTTGTTTCGATCATCGGGCAATGGATTTCCGCTTGTTTTCCGCTTACCAGCGATGGTCAGGCGCGGTATCGAGCAAGGGTCTCAATTTCGCGGCGACCGATTCACGCGCGCGGAATATTCGCGAACGCACCGTGCCGATTGGACAGTTCATCTCCGACGCGATTTCCTCATAGCTCAGTCCGTCGATTTCACGCAGCACGATCGCGTTGCGCAATTCCTCCGGCAAGGCTTCCATCGCGGCGTTGACCGTTTGCCCGATTTGCTTGGACTGCAACAGTCTTTCCGGCGTATTGATGTCGTGAAGCTGTTCCGCGTCTTCAAACCACACGGCCTCGTCGGCGTCAAATTCCGTCGCTGTCGGAACGCGCCGTCCTTTGGCAAACATGTGATTTTTGGCCGTATTCACGCCGATTCTGTATAACCAGGTATAGAAGGCGCTCTCTCCGCGAAATGAGGGCAAAGCGCGATACGCCTTGATGAAGGTTTCCTGCGCCACGTCCTCCACTTCGGCATGATCGCGTATGAAGCGTGACAGCAATCGTCCCAACTTGCGTTGATATTTTTCCACCAACTGTTCGAAAGCCCGTTGATCACCTTCCTGCGCGCGCTCAACCAGAATCTGGTCAATTTCGCGATCATCCATTCTTGTAAGCCCCGATTGAGACAAGAATGACCAGTATACCCCAACATCGAAAGCGGATTCACCCCACCCAGCGCCGCGCATTGCGGAACAGACGCATCCACGGCGAGTCCTCGCCGAGACGTTGCGGATGCCAAGACATCTGTACCGTGCGAAAAACACGTTCGGGGTGCGGCATCATGATCGTGAAACGGCCGTCCGCCGTCGTTACACCGGTGATGCCGTCCGGCGAGCCGTTCGGATTGTAGGGGTAGATTTCGCTGACCTTGCCCGCGTGGTCGACGCAGCGCATGACGACCAGCGCGCGCGCCTGCTGTTCAGCCGAATCGAACGCGGCGCGCCCTTCGCCGTGCGCGACGACGATCGGCAGGCGGCTGCCGGCCATATCGGCGAAGAACAGCGACGGCGACGCGGGTAGTTCGACCTGGACGAAACGCGCCTCGAACTGCTCGACCTTGTTGCGCTCGAAACGCGGCCAGGCGTCGGCGCCGGGAATCAGCGCTTTCAAGGCGCTCATCATCTGGCAGCCGTTGCACACCCCAAGGGCGAAGGTGTCGCCACGGCCAAAGAAGGCCGCGAACTCGTCGCGCGCGCGTGAATTGAACAGGATCGTGCGCGCCCAGCCCTTGCCCGCGCCGAGCACGTCGCCGTAGGAAAAACCGCCGCAGGCGACCGCGCCGGTAAAGTCCGACAACGACACGCGCCCGGCCAAAATATCGCTCATGTGCACGTCGACCGCGACAAAACCGGCGCGGTCGAAAGCGGCGGCCATTTCGATCTGGCTGTTGACGCCCTGCTCGCGCAGGATGGCGATCCTTGGCCGCGCGCCGCTGGCGATGAACGGCGCGGCGATGTCCTCTGCCGGATCGAAAGGCACGGCCACCGACAAGCCCGCGTCAGCCGTATCGAGAATGCGCTCGTATTCCTGCCGCGCGCATTCCGGGTTGTCGCGCAGCGCTTGCATACGGTAACTGGTTTCCGACCAGGCGCGGTGCAGGTCGACGCGCTTTTCGCGCAAGACCGCTTCGCCCCGGCAGTCGATTTTCAGCGCCTCGCCGCGATCTGGCGCGCCGATCAGCGTCGCCACGACGCCCGCCGTCTGGAATGCCGCTTCCACGGTGTTGCGCACCGCGCGGCGAATCTGCACCACCGCGCCGAGTTCCTCGGCGAACAGCGCGCGCGCGACGCCCGCCGCCGAACCGTCGCACAGATTGCCGATGTCGATGGCAAGACCACAGCGCGAGGCGAACGCCATTTCGGCGAGGCAGACGAACAGGCCGCCGTCGGAACGGTCGTGATAGGCGAGCAGCAAGTCCTCCCCGGCGAGCCGTTGCACGATCGAGAAAAAACCGGCCAGTTTTTCCGGCGCGTCCACATCGGGGGCCTGCGTATCGGTGGCGTTGAACACCTGCGCCAGCGCCGAGCCGCCGAGACGGTTGCGGCCCGCGCCGAGGTCGATCAGCAGCAGATCCGTCGCGCCGCTGTCAACCGTCAATTGCGGCGTCAGCGTGCGCCGCGCGTCCTGCACCGGCGCGAAGGCGCTGACGATCAGCGACAGCGGCGCGACGACCTGTTTCGCTTCGCCCTCCTCCTCCCAGGCCGCGCGCATCGACAGCGAATCCTTGCCGACCGGGATCGACACGCCGATCCGCCGGCACAGTTCGGAGACCGCGCTCACCGTGTCGAACAGGCGCGCGTCCTCGCCCGGCGCGCCGGCCGCCGCCATCCAGTTGGCCGAGAGTTTGACCTCGCCGAGCCGGGCGATCCGCGCCGCGGCGATATTGGTCAGCGCCTCGCCGACGGCCATGCGTCCTGAAGCCGGCGCGTCGATAACGGCGACCGGCGCGCGTTCGCCCAGGGCGAAGGCTTCGCCGCGCAGCGTGGTGAAACCCATCGTCGTCACCGCCACGTCGGCCACCGGCACCTGCCACGGCCCGACCATCTGGTCGCGCGCGGTCAAGCCGCCAACCGAACGGTCGCCGATGGTGATCAGAAACGTCTTGTCGGCCACCGCCGGCAGACGCAGCACGCGATACGCGGCGTCTTTAAGATCGATTGCCGCCGGATTGAACGGCACGGCAGCGCCCCGCAAACGCTCCGCATCGCGCGTCATGCGCGGCGGCTTGCCGAGCAGCGCGTCGATGTCCATATCCACTGGCGCGTTGGCGAAATGGCGGTCGGTGACGACCAGCCGCTGATCGTCCCCGGTCACGCCGACCACGGCGAACGGGCAGCGCTCGCGCGCACACATCGCCGCAAATTCGGGCAGACGATCCGGCGGGATGGCCAGCACGTAGCGCTCCTGCGCTTCGTTGCTCCAGATTTCGGCAGGCGACATGCCCGGCTCCTCGACCGGCGCGTCGCGCAGCTCGAAACGCGCGCCGACGCCGCCGCTGTGCGCGAGTTCCGGGAAAGCGTTGGATAACCCGCCCGCGCCAACGTCGTGGATCGACAGGATCGGATTGCCGTCGCCGGGCTGACTCGCGTCACTTTTTGGCGCGCCCAACTGCCAGCAGCGGTCGATGACTTCCTGCGCGCGGCGCTGCATTTCCGGATTGCCGCGCTGCACCGAGGCGAAATCGAGATCCTCGGCGTTGCTGCCGGTGCTCATCGAACTCGCCGCGCCGCCGCCCAGACCGATCAACATGCCGGGACCGCCCAACTGGATCAGCAAAGTGCCAGGCGCGAACCGCGTCTCTTTATGCGCCTGATCGCCGGCGATGCTGCCGACGCCGCCGGCGACCATGATCGGCTTGTGGTAGCCGCGCACCAGCGCACTCGAACCCGCGCCAACGCGCTGCTCGTAAGTACGGAAATAACCGGCCAGATTCGGGCGGCCAAATTCATTGTTGAACGCCGCCGCGCCGATCGGCCCTTCGAGCATGATGGTCAGCGCCGAAGCGATGCGCGACGGGCGTCCGTAAGCGGCCATTTCCCGCTCCCACGGTTGCGGCGCGTCGGGCAGATAGAGGTTGGACACCGAAAAACCGCACAGGCCGGCCTTGGGTTTGGAGCCGCGTCCGGTCGCGCCCTCGTCGCGGATTTCGCCGCCGGCCCCGGTGGCCGCGCCGGGAAAGGGCGAGATCGCCGTCGGATGGTTGTGCGTCTCCACCTTCGCCAGAATGTGCGTGAGTTCCTTGTGGCAGCCATAAACGCCGCCGGCATCGGGATAGAAGCGCTCGACCTCGGCGCCCTCGAAGACCGAGGAATTGTCCGAATAGACCACGACGTTGCCTTGCGGATGCGCGGCGTGCGTCTCGCGGATCATGCCGAACAAGGTTTCGCGCCTGGCATCGCCGTCGATGATCCACGAAGCGTTGAAAATTTTGTGCCGGCAGTGCTCGGAGTTGGCCTGCGCGAACATCGTCAGTTCGACATCGGTCGGATCGCGCTTCATCCGCGTCACGAACAGATCGACGAGGTAATCGATCTCGTCCTCGGACAGCGCCAGCCCCAGGCGGGTGTTGGCCTCGGCCAGCGCCGCGCGCCCGCCGGTGAGCAGCGCGACGCGAGTCAGCGGCTTCGGCTGGAAATGGCGGAACAGTTCGGCAGTCTCCGCGAAATCACCGAACACCGTCTCGGTCATGCGGTCGCGCAGCAACGCGGCCAACGCGCCGCGCCGCGCCGCGGTCACGCCTTCGATCCCGAAAGCGATGCCGCGCTCGATGCGCTCGATGGCCGCCAGCCCGCAATTCCAGGCAATGTCGGTGGCTTTCGACGACCACGGCGAAATCGTTCCCACGCGCGGCGTCACCAGAAACAACGCCCCCGCCCGCCGCGTTTCGGCGGGACGCTCCTCCAGCAACGCCGCAAGCCGCTGCCGCGCGTCACCGTCCGCCGCCTGTCTCAGCTTGACGAAATGCCAGTAATCAGCGCTGACGACGCGCGCCTCCGGCACGAGAGCCTGGAGACGCTGCCGCAAACCCCGCAAGCGGAAAACGGAAAACGCGGCGGCGCCGCGCAAGAAAAGAATATCGTTCATGGTTTATTCCCCCGTAAAAGAACAGAAGAAAAATTCACGTGAAAACACGCGCCGCGCTTACCCGGACGCACCGTTCGGGTTTTGTCGGGCTTGGCTGGATTTGGCTTGATTTTTCCTGATTTTGCCTGATTTTGCCTGATTTTGCCTGATTGAAACTTGTACGTTTTTGTTTTTAACGATTTTTACAGATTCGCGCAAGAAGCGGAGTGCCCCGAGCCAGAGTCGAACTGGCACGCCTTGCGGCGGCGGATTTTGAGTCCGCTGCGTCTACCGATTCCGCCATCGGGGCC
>JAITNL010000238.1 GCA_031290495.1 Accumulibacter sp. | reverse complement strand
GCGGATGATCTACAACCAGGAACGCCCACATGAAGGCATCGGAACGCAGACGCCAGGAGAACGCTGTCACGCCAGCCCATTGGCCTTCCCGGCGCAATTGCCGCCGATCGAGTACGGGTCGGACGACATCGTCCGCAAGGCTCACCTGGGGGGATGGATCAGTTTCAAAGGCCGGGACTTTGGGGTCTCCAAAGCCCTGCAAGGCCTCCCCATCGCCTTGCGCCCCCAGCCTCAGAAAGACGGCTGTTTCGATCTGTTCTTCTGCCACCAAAAATTTGATTCGCTGGACCTGGCTTCCAATGACACCGAGGATTGACCGGACAACCGACAAACAATACATTCAGCACCTCAGACTGTTACCTATGTCCCGGCACATGTGTTACCTATGTGGCCGGTCTAAACAGCCGCCTACGGTAACTCTCCGTCAAACCAGGCGCCTCATCGACCGGCGCTCGCCGGGACGATGCCTGCTCCAGACGACGGTCGATCAGCCCGTCCAGCCACGATTCCTCGTACCGTCAATGCAGCGACGGAACGTCCGCTCGCACACCACAAGCACACGCGCCGCCTCCGCCTGCGTCAGACAACCCGCCTCACAACCTCCATACGCTTCCTCAAATCGCATCTTCCTGATCTCCTGGCGCAACTCTGTCCGTCTCATCTCGACCACCTCCTTGGCGTCATGATGAATCCGGACAGATCATCTGCTACACACCAGGACAGATTATTTGCTCCCTACACTCGTGACAAATGCACGTTGACAGTCCGCGCCAAGTCTATATAATGCGCATTCGTTTTTGCGGGAATAGCTCAGTTGGTAGAGCGCAACCTTGCCAAGGTTGAGGTCGCGAGTTCGAGACTCGTTTCCCGCTCCAGAATTGCTTGCGCAGCGTCCTGCTGTGTTCCATGAGCGCTTGAAAACAGGGGGGGAGGTTTCCCCTGTTTTTCGTTCACCTGGCGTTACTGGAATTTACCGCCGTCAGCGATTTTTTCAATACATCGGTATGACGGGGCGGCGTTCTTGGCGGCGGAAGCGTTGTCTCATGAGATAATCCTGAAGTTTTTCGGTAATGTTTGCAGAGGTGTCAGGTTCGTTTTGTTTTGGCGTTCTGACGGAGAGCGAAACCGGTTTTACAGGAAGAGGAAAAATCAAGGTGAAAATTTGTGTTTTGCCGGGTGACGGCATAGGTCCCGAGATTACCGCCCAGGCGCTGCGTGTGCTGAATGCGCTGGATCTGAAATTTGAAGTGGAAAAAGCTTTGCTCGGCGGTTGCGCCGTCGACGCGGTGGGCGATCCATTCCCGGAAACCACCCAAAAGCTGGCGCTGGCGGCCGATGCCGTGCTGCTCGGCGCTGTCGGCGGCCCGAAATGGGATGTGCTGCCGCGTGAATTGCGTCCGGAACGCGGTCTGCTCGGTATCCGCAAACTGCTCGGCCTGTTCGCCAACCTGCGTCCGGCCGTGCTTTATCCCGAACTGGCGAACGCGTCGACGCTCAAGCCTGAAGTCGTGTCGGGTCTCGACATCCTGATCATGCGCGAACTGACGGGCGATATTTACTTCGGCCAGCCGCGCGGCATCGAGACGCGCGCGGTCGACGGCGTCAACCAGCGCGTCGGTATCAATACGATGATTTACAGCGAGAATGAAATCCGCCGCATCGGCAAGATGGCGTTTGCAGCCGCGCGCAAACGCAGGCGCAAAGTCTGCTCGGTCGACAAGATGAACGTTCTCGAAACGACGCAGCTCTGGCGCGACGTGATGAACGAACTGGCGCCCGACTATCCCGACGTCGAGCTGACGCACCTGTTGGTCGACAACGCCGCGATGCAACTCGTGCGCGCGCCCAAGCAATTCGATGTGATGGTCACCGGCAACCTGTTCGGCGACATTCTGTCCGACGAGGCGTCGATGCTCACCGGGTCGATCGGCATGTTGCCGTCGGCGTCGCTCAACGAGACTGGCAAAGGCTTGTACGAGCCTTGTCACGGTTCCGCGCCGGACATCGCCGGCAAGGACATGGCCAATCCGCTGGCGACCATTCTGTCGGTGGCGATGTTGCTGCGTTACACCGGCGCTTTGGAAGAGGCGGCGCAACGTATCGAAAACGCGGTGAAAAAGGTGCTCAAACAAGGTTTGCGTACAGGCGATATCTACGAGCCGGGAACGACGAAAGTCGGCACCGTGGCCATGGGTGACGCCGTTCTCGCGGCGCTTTAGACAATGTAAAGATTTCTTTTTGATTCGAGGTAAGCGCAATGAAGAAGGTAGGTCTCGTAGGCTGGCGAGGCATGGTCGGCTCGGTGCTCATGCAGCGCATGCAAGAGGAAGGCGATTTCGCTTTCATTGAACCGGTATTTTTTTCCACCTCGGCGGCGGGCGGCAAAGCGCCGACGCCTGGCGGCAAGGACGGCGGCGAATTGCTCGACGCGATGTCCATCGATGCCTTGAAGCGGATGGACATCGTCATCACCTGCCAGGGCGGCGACTACACCAAGGAAATTTTCCCTAGGCTGCGCGCTGCGGGATGGGACGGTCACTGGATCGACGCGGCGTCGGCCTTGCGCATGGACAAGGACGCGGTGATCGTCCTCGATCCGGTCAACCTGAACGTCATCAAGGACGCGCTGGTCAGGGACGGCAAGAACTGGATCGGCGGTAACTGTACCGTGTCGCTGATGCTGATGGGCATCGGCGGCCTGTTCACGCACGACCTCGTCGAATGGGCGTCGGTGATGACCTATCAGGCCGCGTCGGGCGCCGGCGCGCAGAACATGCGCGAATTGCTGTGCCAGATGGGCGCGTTGCACGACGCGGTGCGCGCCGAACTGGCCGATCCGGCGTCGGCGATTCTCGAAATCGACCGCAAGGTGGCGGAGACGATGCGCGCGGCCGACTTTCCGACCCGGAACTTCCGCAACGCCGCGCTGGCCGGCAGTCTGATCCCCTGGATCGACGTACCGGTCGAACACGGCCAGTCCAGGGAAGAATGGAAAGGCGGGGCCGAATGCAACAAAATCCTTGGCCTCCCACCGTTCCGCTCGCCCGGCAGCATCCCGGTCGACGGTCTCTGCGTGCGCATCGGCGCCATGCGTTGCCATTCGCAGGGCATGACGATCAAGCTGCGCAAGGACGTTCCGCTCGACGAGATCTCCGACATCATCGCCGGCGGCAATCCGTGGGCCAAGGTTGTCCCCAACGAACGCGAGATCAGCGAACGCGAACTGACGCCGGCAACGGTGACTGGCGGACTCACGGTACCGGTCGGACGCTTGCGCAAGCTGGCGATGGGCGCGGAATATCTGGGCGCTTTCACCGTTGGCGACCAGTTGCTGTGGGGCGCTGCCGAACCATTGCGCCGGATGCTGCGCCTGTTGCTGGATCAATAATTCGCGCCAAATGAACGCTTCCGTGAACGCTTCCGTCCCCGGCGGCGGAGAATAGCGCCGCGGGGACGCAAAAAATTTTGTTGTTCTCGTGTAATTTTTGCGATTTTTCCGCTTGTTATAAGTAAGTTTAGCTTGCATCGCTAACTATATGATGTTATTTTAGTATTTCCGATTTCGACGCTCAGGGTGGCGCCGTGGCAAATAGACCATATCAATCTGTTAAATCCTTCGGGTTGCGTTCCTCCGTTTTGGCGGTCGCATCTTCTCTTGTGCTGATGGGAGCGCCCCAGGGGGCGCAGGCGGCCGGCTTGGGTCGGCTTGTCGTGTTTTCGGCGCTCGGACAACCGCTCAGAGCGGAAATCGAGGTGACGGCGACACGCCAGGAACTGACCGACATGAAAGCGCGGCTGGCCCCGCCAGAAGCCTTCAGGCAGGTCGGCTTGGACTACGCGACTTCCCTGTTGAGCCTACGCTTCAGCCTGGATCGACGGCCAAACGGCCAAGCGGTCATCAAGCTGAGTTCCGAGCGGCCGATCAACGATCCTTTCCTCGACATGCTTCTGGAGCTGAACTGGGCGACTGGCAGACTGGTGCGTGAATTTACCTTCCTGCTCGATCCGCCCGAATACACGGCCAAGGCACCTGTGTCGACGGCTTCGCCGGTGATTGTTGACACGCCGGAGGTCGTCAGCACGCCGCTGGCCGCACCAAACATCCCGCCGACGGCGGTGAGTCCCCTTGTCGAATCCGGCACATCCATCGGCGGCGACGTGCGCGCGCGCGCGATTGCGCAGATACAGGGGCAACAGGCAGGGGCGGAGCCGCCCGTGGCGCAAAGTCCAGCCGGAACCGCGCCGCGTGTTGGCGAAGGGCGTGAAGTGAAGCGTGGCGATACTTTGCATCGCATCGCCACTGAAACAAGGTTGGAAGGCGTTTCGCTCGATCAAATGCTGGTCGGCCTGTTGCGCGCCAATCCTGGCGCTTTCGACGGCGGCAACATGAATCGCCTGAGATCCGGAGCCATCCTCTCGATACCCGAAAAATCGGCGCTTGAATCGGTGTCCGCAACGGAAGCCAGGAAAGTCGTCGTGGCGCAGTCCGCGGACTGGAACACCTACCGTGGCAAGCTCGCCGGCGTTGCCGCCGCGTCTCCGGTTCCGGCCAAAGGCAGCGCGGCGGGACAGGAATCCGGCGGCAAGATTACCGCCAAGGTCGATGACAAAATCGCGCCAACTTCGCCCAGGGATCGGGTGACGCTTTCCACCGCCGCGCCGGTTTCCGGAAGAGGCGGCACCGCGGCCGCCAGAGTTTCCGACGAAGATTTGGTCGCCAGGGAAAAGGCGCTCAAGGAAGCCAACACTCGTGTGGCGGCCCTGGAAAAAAACGTATCCGACCTGCAAAAGCTGTTGGAACTGAAGAATCAGAGCCTGGCCGATTTGCAGAAACAGGTCTCGGCAAAACCTGCGGCGGCGGCGCCCACGCCTGTCGCGTCGTTCCCCGAACCGTTGCCCGCGCCGAAGTCTGTCGAACCGGCACCTGCGCCGTTGCCCGTGCCGGAGTCTGTCGAACCGGCCACCGCGCCGATGCCCGCGCCGAAGTCTGTCGAACTGGCCCCGGTCAAGGCCGAGCCTTTGCCGCCGCCAGTGCAACCAGCGGCAAAACCGGAGTCCAAGCCCGCCGCGCCGAGGCCACGGCCAGTTACGCCGCCTCCGCCGCCTCCCGAACCCGGTTTCTTCGAGGAACTGTTTGACAACCCGATGTTGCTGGCCGGTGGCGGCGGCGCTGTTCTGGCGCTTATCGCGGGCTATCTTTTCATGCGTCGGCGGCGCGCCATGGCCGACGTGGAACCTGATGTAAACAGCACCCTGACGGCGGAAAGCACGACGACCAGCGTGATGGACAGTTCAGTTTTCCATCAGACCGGCGGACAGAGCGTCGACACATCGCAAGCACTTGCCCAGACCGATTTCAGTCAGGTCGGGCCGGGCAACATTGATACCGACGAGGTCGATCCCGTTGCCGAGGCCGACGTCTACATGGCGTATGGGCGCGACACGCAAGCCGAAGAAATTCTGCTGGAAGCGCGCCAGAAGGATCCCAAACGTCTCGCCATTACCGTCAAGCTGCTTGAAGTTTATTCCGGTCGCAAGGACCTCAAGCAATTCGAGACGCTGGCCGCCAGCTTGTACAGCGAGACGGGCGGCGTCGGTACCGATTGGGACAAAGCCGCAGCGATGGGGCGCGCGCTCGATCACAACAATCCGCTTTTCCGTGGCGGCGCCGCCGCCGCCAACGCCGCAAAGGCCGCGCCGGCAGCCAGCGCCGGTTTATCGGCACCCGTGGCGGCCCCGCCGCCAGCGCCGCCCGTGGCAGCGCCCGCCACCAAGGTCCCGCCCGCGTCGCCGCCAGAAGCCACCGCTCTGGATTTTGCGCCCCCACCCCCGCCAGCTTCCCCACAACCCGCGCCCGCCGTCAAACCGACCGCTGTCCGTCCGCCGGAAGCGCCGAAGCCGACCGTCGCCGCAGCCAGTCCCAACGACGCAACGAGTCTCGATTTCGATATTGGCACCAAGATTGTTGCGCCCTTGCCCGAAGCGTCAGGTCAGCAGGAAAACCGGCAGGAACCCAAGGCCAATCCCGAGCACACCGACCTCGATTTCGATCTGGGTGGCGCGACCCTGGTTCCGCAGGACTACGACAAAACCGATGGCGAACCCGAAGCGCCGCTTGATAAACAGGAGCTGGGCGACGATGCCGTCGAGTTCGACGTCAGTCTGACCGAATCCACCTTCCTCGGACGTATGCCAACCGAACCGCCGTCGGTCGACATATCGTCGATCAGTCTGGATTTGCATTCTCCGGATTTGGAAATCGTTGGGCTTGAAACGCAGCCGTCGGCACAGGCCCCACAGAAACAGGCTGTCGCGAAGCAAACGTCCAGTAACGATCGGATAGCCACGGCGACCGATCCAGTCATGCAACAGATGGAAAACGTCGTTTCGCCGCCGTTGAGTTTCCCCGAATTGTCAGGTCAAGACGACGCGGCGGCAAATTCCAGTCCAGAGCTGATGGAAACCCAGGTGGACATAGAAATGCCCGCCACACTGACTGACTCGGAGTTCAATCTTGACTTCGCCAATCAAACCGCGGAAACGGTCATCAGTCCGTTACGGTCATCGGAGCAGGAACCCGGATCGGAACTCGATGTTGACGCAAACGAGGAAGTCGCCACCAAACTCGACCTGGCCAAGGCTTACGAAGAGATGGGGGACATCGAAGGCGCGCGCGAACTGTTGCAGGAAGTCCTGAAAGACGGAAACGCAAGTCAGCGCGAGACGGCCCAGAGTCTGCTGGACAAGGTGGGCGGATAAAATTTGGGCACACAAAAAATGGAGGCCGCAGCCCGAAACGGGATGCTGCCTTATCTTTTGAGCCGTCTTATCGAAGCGTATCCGTGAACAAGACAAGCCTTCATCCGGCGACCTGTCTGCTGGGCTGGTTGAGTCTGCTCGTCGCCGTCCAGTGCCTGAGCGGGACGACGTTGCTGATCGCCTGTCTGATCGTTCCCCTGTGCGGAAAACGGGTGACACGACGCGGCGTTCGCCTGATCTGGCGGGCGCGCTGGCTATTGGTTTCGCTATTGATCGTCTTTGCCTGGGGCGTCACTGGCGAACCGTTGTGGGACAGCGGCATGGCACCGACTTTTGCGGGTATCGACGAAGCGCTGAAACATTTTGGCCGCCTGTTTCTGGTGCTGGTCGTCGTCGCGGCGTTTCTCGAATTCATGCCGCTGCCCGATCTATTGGCGGCGACGCATACCTTGCTCACACCTTTCCGCCGTCTCGGCATGGATGCTGATCGCGGCATGGTGCGGCTGATACTCGCACTGCGCTGTGTGGAAAATCTGCCGCGTCCGCGCGACTGGCGCTCGCTGCTCGAAATCCCCGAAAACACGAGCGGCGAAGAGATGATCGAGATCGATTGTCAGCCTCTGCGCCGAATCGACGGATGCCTTATCGCGGGCGGGCTTGGCGGGCTGCTCCTGCTCTGTTTTCGCTAACTAAAGGGTTTGCCATGCGCATCGCCCTGGGCGTGGAATACGACGGCAGCATCTGGCGTGGCTGGCAGACGCAGCCGGGCGGCGAGACGGTTCAGGACGCGCTCGAAGCCGCGCTGGGGCGTATCGCCGGAGAAAAAATCAGCGTGATGGGCGCCGGACGAACCGACGCCGGCGTACACGCCACAGGTCAGGTCGCGCATTTCGATACGCGGGCCGCGCGTCCGTTGACGGCTTGGGTACGCGGGGTCAACACGCTTCTGCCGCCGACGATTGCCGTACGCTGGGCGCAACCCGTGAGCGACGCTTTCCACGCACGGCTCTCGGCGTATGGACGTTGTTACCGTTATTTGCTGCTCAATCGCGCGCAGCGTCCAGGTCTCTGGCACGGGCGCGCCGGCTGGCATCACCTGCCGCTGGATGAAGAGCGGATGCGCCGGGCCGCCCGTCTGCTGCTTGGCGAACACGATTTTTCGGCATTCCGCGCGGCTGATTGCCAAGCCCAAACCCCGATCAAAACGATGCGCCGCGCCGGAATCGAACGCGTCGGCGAGTTGCTGGTTTTCGATTTCGAAGCCGACGCTTTCCTGTATCGCATGGTACGCAACATCGTCGGCAGCCTGGTCTATATCGGGCAAGGCAAGCATCCGCCGGAATGGATCGATGAGTTGCTGGCGTCGCGCGACCGCACGCGCGCCGCGCCGACGTTCGCGGCGGCCGGCCTGTACCTGGTTGGCGTGCGTTATGAACAACACTGGCAGTTGCCGGCAGCGGAAAACCCTTTTTTACCGGGAGACATCGTTCCTTGAAGAACCGGCAATACATAGCGGCCCGCATAAACCTGGAAATTGCGGTTGAACGTGCTGCCGCCCCTGCCTGTCGGCAGGGTGGCAAGGGTGTCTCGGCAGGGGCAGGAGAGAGAGGATGGCAAGGTTTTACGCATAAAGCGTTCATGCGGGATTGCCTTGGCAGTCTGTCGGATTTTCCGATCCGGGCGGCGTTTTGCTGAAAATTCAGGCAAATTCGGCGCTCTACAACCGATAGAACATCTACTTTTGGCTTCCAGAAGCGTTTTATCGCCCTGTGGCACGCCTTGATTGCTCAATTCCGACGGCTGCTGGCGTTGACTCCAGCGGCGTCCCCAGCACGAAGTCGATGCGCCCGGTTTCCAGGTCGGCGCGTACCAGCCGCACGCGCAGACGGTCGCCAAGCCGGTAGCGTTGGCCGCTGCGCTCGCCCAGCATCTGATGTTTCACGGCGTCGTACTGAAAATAATCCTTGCCCAGTTCCGACACATGCACCAGCCCTTCGACATGGATGGCGTCGAGCGCGACGAAAACGCCGAACGGCACGACGGCGGCAATCGTGCCGTCAAATTCCTCGCCGATACGGTCGCGCATGTAATAGCACTTCAGCCAGTTGGTCACATCGCGCGTGGCCTCGTCGGCGCGCCGTTCGGTCATCGAACAGTGCAGCCCGATCGCGTCCCAGTCTCCCGGAGAGTACGGCTTGCCTTCGAGCGCCGCCTTGATCGAGCGATGCACCAGCAGGTCAGGATAGCGCCGGATCGGCGAGGTGAAATGCGTGTAATGCTCGTAGGACAGGCCGAAATGGCCGACGTTGTCCGGGCTGTACGTCGCTTGACGCAACGAGCGCAGCATCACGGTTTGCAACAGTTGCGCGTCGGGGCGGCTTTTGACCTGGTCGAGCAGGGCCGCGTAATCCTTGGCGCTGGGGGCATCGCCCCCCGACAGACTCAGGCCAAATTCCTTGAGGAAACCATGCAGCCCTTCGAGCTTTTCCGGCGTCGGTCCTTCGTGGATGCGGTACAGGCAGGTCTGTTTGTGTTTCTGCAAAAACGCCGAGGCGCAGACATTGGCGGCGAGCATACATTCCTCGATCAGGCGATGCGCATCGTTGCGCTCTGTCGGGACGATGTCCCGGATCTTGCCTTGGTCATCGAACAGCATCATCGTCTCGATTGTCTCGAAGTCAATCGCGCCGCGCTTGCCGCGCGCCTTGAGCAGCACCTTGAAGAGATCGTGGAGCGTCCGCAAAGGGGCTTGCAGACTGGCGTAAACACGGTCATCCGACCGCGCCGCGCCGGAAAGCCAGTCCCAGACCTGCGTATAGGTCAGGCGCGCCCTGGAACGGAACACCGCCGGATAGAAGCAATATTCCTTGATGTTGCCGCGCGCGCCGATGTCCATGTCGCAGACCATCGCCAGCCGGTCCACATCGGGATTGAGCGAACACAGACCGTTGGACAGTTTCTCCGGCAGCATCGGGATCACCCAGCGTGGAAAATAGACCGAATTGCCGCGTTCCAGGGCCTCGCGGTCAAGCGCCATGCCGGGCTTCACGTAATGGCTGACGTCGGCAATCGCCACCACCAGCCGCCAGCCGCTGCCTTTTCTCTCCGCGAATACCGCGTCGTCGAAATCCCTGGCCGTTTCGCCGTCGATCGTCACCAGCGGCAGATCGCGCAAATCGACGCGTCCCGCGCCTTCCGCTTTGCGGATTTTGTCCGGCAACTGCTCGTTTTCCGCCAGTGCCTGCGCGGAAAACTCGAACGGAAGGTCATGTTTGCGCAGCGCGATTTCGATCTCCATGCCGGGATCGGCGTAGTTACCCAGAATCTCGACGATCTGCCCGATTGGCTGCGAATGTCGGTTGGGCTGCTCGACGATTTCGACGACGACGACCTGTCCGGCCTTGACTTTGAGCTTTTCCTTGAGCTTTTTGTCGGCCTTGCGCTCGGCAACGACCAGAATGTCCTGGCTGATGCGCTTGTTTTCGGGCACCACGACCATGATCCCGTGCTCGATCAGCACCCGTCCCACAATCCGGTTGTTGGCCCGTTCGAGCACTTCGACGATGGCGCCCTCGCGCCGTCCCTTGCGGTCAAAGCCGGTCACGCGGACCAGCGCGCGGTCGCGGTGCAGCACCTTGGTCATCTGCTTGGCGTCGAGATAAAGGTCATCGCCGCCGTCGTCCGGAATCAGGAATCCGTAACCGTCCTTGTGCCCTTCGACACGTCCGGCGATGAGGCTGGCACGTTCCGGCAGAATGTAAGCGCCCTTGCGGTTGCGCATCAGCTCGCCGTCCCTTTCCATCGCGCCAAGACGCCGCCGGAACATCTCCTCCTCGTTCTTGCGGATGTCCAGCAACACGCACAGTTGATCGTAGTCGACCGGCGTACCCTGCTTTTCCAGAAGCATCAGCACGTATTCACGGGACGGCAGCGGCGCGTCGTATTTCGCCGCCTCGCGCTGAAAATGCGGGTCTTTTTTCCGTGTATTCGACAACTTTTGCGATAGCTTTGTTGACATTTTTTCTTGCTCCATTAGAATGCGCCTTCTTTGCGAAAGCCCAGGTGGCGAAATTGGTAGACGCGCCAGGTTCAGGTCCTGGTGGTGGCAACACTGTGGGGGTTCGAGTCCCTTCCTGGGCACCAAAGTACCATTCAAAGCAGTCCAAAGCAGCCCGATAACGGCCAGAAAACCCGGTAAAAACAAGGTTTCTGGCCTTTTTCTTGTCCGGAGCGGCACGATGAAATCCGTTTGCCTTCGGGGGTATGTTGGAGTATTCTCGGCAGTCTTTCATATTTATGACTGTGGGATACTCTGATGAAACTGAACGACGCACTGACGGATACCCAAATCACGGACGCCAAGCCCGCTGACAAACCGCGCAAGTTGGCGGATGGAAAAGGGCTGCACCTCGTTATAACTTCGAATGGCCACAAGTTTTGGCGTCTTAAATATCGTTTTGATGGCCGGGAAAAACTGCTTTCTTTCGGCAAATACCCTGCCGTTGGCCTGAAAGACGCCCGCGAACGCCGGGACGAGGCCAGGAAGTTACTCGCCAACGGCGACGATCCAAGCGCGGTCAAGAAGGCACAGAAAGCCGAGCGGATGAAACGCGCGGCCAATGCTTCCAAGGCGGTCGCGGGTAAGTAGTTCGAAAAATGAGAAACGCAAGTCACTGACAGCACGGCGAAGTCGCAACGGGAAAGATTGGCGAAGCATATCACGCCATTCCCTGTGGTTTGGCCGGCATTACCGCGCCAAGGCGCTTCGCGGCGCCGCGTCCATTGGCGGATCGAGACACGGAATATCTGTTGCGCAAGCGAAGATGGCGGCATGGTCACGCGCGCCACCGATCACGCTTCGTGCTTGACCAGGCGGATACGTCAAGCTGATTTTCTTTCAAAAAAAAGAGCGGCAGGCACGAATACCTGTCGCTCAAAGAACCGGAAGAGTCTTGACATCCCTTCCGGTTACCACGACCGCAACCCTGGCTGCAAGAAACGCGTTCCGGCAACGGCACCGTCCGGGGAAACCATGCGCTCTTCAAAGATTAGGAACCGTTAAATAACAACTTAAACATTTATTGATTTTATGGCATACTGTGTCCATCAACTTATATGAGGAGGTGGAGCAATATGGAACAACGTATCAAAATGATGTTACCACAA
>JAITNL010000207.1 GCA_031290495.1 Accumulibacter sp. | reverse complement strand
AAGAAAGTATCGGATGAAGAATTCGGCTCGATAAATATAACGAAGATATACCCGCATTGTTTATGGAATTATCGCGTCACACCAAGAATAAACAGTCATGTTATTATTTAACAGTTCCTTAGCCCTCTTTACTTTCATCAAAAAGGTTTTCCCTATACCTCTGGAAGCAACAATACCAAGTCTATCAGCAAGGTAACTCGTGACACTGGGCGTGAAATATATATGATCAGGGGCAACGTCAATATCATCGGCATCTGTAATCCAAACACACTTATCAGCCTCTGTAATAAATTCACTCATGATGAAGTTCCTTTATAAATAAACAGGGTAATTCCCCGGTCTTGCCGGGGAATGGTTACTTTGTGACGGCATGCGACCGGGTCTGCAAAATTCAAATTGGCAAATTCAACAGATAAAAATCAATACTTTTGGAGCGATAACAAAGCCGAAGACAATCAAAGAGTGCGCTCCACGTGAGCCAAAACAAGCGTAAAAAACCGCTTTTAGCCCCAAGCGGAACTATAGTGCGCATCGCATACAGGAGTCGGGTCTATTGTAACACCCGCCCTTTGTATGATGTTTTCGTCTCAAGAAAATCCATCTCCTTGAGACGAAAACACCATACAAAGGACGGGGTGGCAGCGGTGCCTGAAAGAGACGAGGCAACAGATTCCCCATTGCAAAGGCAGACGGTTTTAATTCCCATCCTGTGGAGGGGTAGCGGGGTGGCAGCGGTGCCCGAAGGCGACGGGGTAGCAGATGCCTCCCATCGCTTTCGGGCGCCGCTGCCACAAAAGGGTTAATTCACTCCTCTGGAGGGAAGAAGACCGCAAAAGCCGGGATTCCGGCTGCCATTCCTTTACTTTGAGAAAAAAAAGCGTTCATGCGATGGCCCGTCATTCCCGCGCGAACGGAAATCCGGTTTTGGATTTCCGCACACTTTTTGCCTTGGCGGAAATGACGATTATTCGGAGTTTCCACTCCATTTCCTACTTCGACAGCGCCAGCATCAGATCGTTGACGCGCCTGACGAAACCAGCCGGGTCGTCGAGCGTGCCGCCTTCGGCCAGCGTGGCCTGTTCTAGCAGCAGGTTGGCCCAGTCGTCGAAACGGCTTTCCTCGTACTTCAGGCGTTGCACGACCGGGTGCCTTGGGTTGACCTCCAGAATCGGCTTCATTTCCGGCGCTTTTTGTCCGGCGGCCTTGAGCATACGCGCCAGATTGCCGCCCATGTCGTGCTCATCGGCGACGATGCACGACGGCGAATCGGTCAGACGGTGCGTGACGCGCACGTCTTTCACCTTCTCGCCGAGCGCGGTTTTGACCTTTTCGATCAGTTCCTTGTACTCGTCGGCGGCCTGCTCGGTTTCCTTCTTCTCCGCCTCGTCCTCCAGCTTGCCGAGATCGAGACCGCCCTTGGCGACGGATTGCAGCGGCTTGCCGTCAAATTCGGTCAAATAGCCCGTCACCCATTCGTCGACGCGGTCGGAAAGCAGCAGCACCTCGATGCCTTTCTTGCGGAAAATTTCGAGATGCGGACTGTTTTTCGCGGCGGTGAAGCTCTCCGCCGTCACGAAATAAATCTTCTCCTGGCCGTCTTTCATGCGCGCTGCGTAATCGGCCAGCGACACGGTTTCGTCCGGCGTATCGGTGTGCGTCGAAGCAAAGCGCAGCAGTTTGGCGATGCGTTCCTTGTTGGCAGGATCTTCGCCGGCGCCTTCCTTCAACACGCGTCCGAACGCGGTCCAGAATTTGCCGTACTTCTCTTTCTCGGCCGCGTCCTCGCTATCGGCCAGCCCTTCGAGCATCGACAGCACCTTCTTCACGCAGCCGCCGCGAATCGTTTCGATGTCCTTCGATTCCTGCAATATCTCGCGCGACACGTTGAGCGGCAGATCGTTTGAATCGACCACGCCGCGAATGAAACGCAGGTAGAGCGGCATCAATTGTTCCGCGTCGTCCATGATGAACACCCGGCGCACATAAAGTTTGATGCCGTGCCGCGCTTGGCGGTCCCACAGGTCGAACGGCGCGCGCTGCGGAATGTACAGAAGCTGCGTGTACTCCTGCTTGCCCTCGACCTTGGCGTGCACATAGGCCAGCGGCTCCTCGAAGTCGTGCGCGACGTGCTTGTAGAACTCCTGATACTGCTCGGCGGTGATCTCCGACTTGGGCCGCGCCCACAGCGCCGACGCCTGGTTGACCGTCTCATCCTCGTCGGTGACGGTCTGCTCCTTCTTTTCCTCGTCCCATTTTTCCTTCTTCATCAGGATCGGCAGAGTGATGTGATCGGAATACTTGCGCACGATCTGGCGCAATTTCCAGCCCGACAAAAGCTCGTCCTCGCCGTCGCGCAGATGCAGGACGACCTCGGTGCCGCGCCCGGCCTTTTCGACCGGCTCGACCGAAAACTCGCCCTCGCCGGTGGATTCCCAGCGGATCGCCTGTCCGGCCTCGACGCCGGCGCGGCGCGAAATCACCGTCACCTTGTCGGCGACGATGTACGAGGAGTAGAAACCGACGCCGAACTGGCCGATCAGGTGCGCGTCCTTGGCCTGGTCGCCGGTCAGCGACGAGAAGAACTCGCGCGTACCGGACTTGGCGATGGTGCCGAGGTGCTCGACGGCTTCATCGCGGGTCAGGCCGATGCCGTTGTCGGAAACGGTCAGCGTGCGCGCTTCCTTGTCGAAGGAAAGACGGATTTTCAGTTCCGCGTCGTCGCCATAAAGCGCCGGATCGTTCAGCGCATCGAAGCGCAGCCGGTCGCAGGCGTCGGATGCGTTGGAGATCAACTCACGCAGGAAAATCTCCTTGTTGCTGTACAGCGAATGGATCATCAGATTGAGCAATTGCTTGACTTCGGCTTGAAAGCCCAGGGTTTCCTTGTTGGCGTTCATCGAAAAACTCCGCAAAACGTTGATGGTTGAATTGACTGCCTGAATTCGCCGCGCCGGACGCGCCGACGCGAAACGATGCCGTTCAACGTGGGGACGCTGTTGTGATTTTCAAGTCTGGCGGATTCCGCTATCGGAACCGGCGTCGACGATGAAGGTTCTTGTCAGGAGAAGGGAGAGGCGATCACGGACAAGGCTAAACGCGCGGTAACCACCGCCGCGCCCGCGCGCAGCATTTGTCCCAATGGTGCGATAAATTGCGCCGACTATTTTACGGGCAGGGAAAACCCGAAAAAGCTGGATTTTCACTGGCGCGGGAATGACGAAATTTTACTTGTTCGGATCGCCCCTGAAGAGAAGCCCCCCGTTCCGCCCCGTCTTGTCTCACGCTGACGCGGCGACAGGAGCGGCGTCCGGCGGCGGCGTGTCCGTGCTTTCGTTGCCCTTCGGCTGCGGTTCCTTGGGCGGACGCGGCGGTTTTCCGGCCATGATGTCATCGAGCTGTTCGGTGTCGATGGTTTCCCACTCCAGCAGCGCTTTGGACAACGCCTCGACCTTGTCGCGGTTTTCGTCGAGCAGCTTCTTGGCCAGCGCGTACTGCTGGTCGATGATGCGCCGGATTTCGGCATCGACTTTCTGCATCGTCGTTTCGGACATATTCTTGTGCGTCGTCACCGAACGCCCGAGGAACACCTCGCCCTCGTTCTCGCCATACACCATCGGCCCGAGCGCGTCGGACATGCCATAACGGGTCACCATGTCGCGCGCCATTTGCGTCGCGCGCTCAAAATCGTTGGAAGCGCCAGTCGTCATTTGATTCATGAACAGCTCTTCGGCGATCCGCCCGCCGAACAGCACGGCGATGCGGCTCATCAGGTAGGTGCGGTCGTAGGCGTAACGGTCTTCCTCCGGCAGTTGCATGGTCAATCCCAGCGCGCGGCCACGCGGAATGATGGTGACTTTGTGCACCGGATCGGACTTCGGCACCAGCTTGGCGACCACGGCGTGCCCGGATTCGTGGTACGCCGTATTGCGTTTTTCTTCCTCGTTCATGACCATGCTGCGCCGTTCGGCGCCCATCATGATCTTGTCCTTGGCTTTCTCGAAGTCTTCCATGTCGACCAGACGCTTGTTGCCGCGCGCGGCGAACAGCGCCGCCTCGTTCACCAGGTTGGCCAAATCCGCGCCCGAAAATCCCGGCGTGCCGCGCGCGATGATGTCGGCCTTGACGTCCGGCGCCAGCGGCACCTTGCGCATGTGCACGTTGAGAATCTGTTCGCGCCCGCGAATGTCCGGCAGCGGCACCACCACCTGACGGTCGAAACGCCCCGGCCGCATCAGCGCCGGATCGAGCACGTCGGGACGGTTGGTCGCGGCAATGACGATCACCCCGGAACTCGCTTCAAAACCATCCATTTCGACCAGCATCTGGTTCAACGTCTGCTCGCGCTCGTCGTTGCCGCCGCCAAGGCCCGCGCCGCGCTGCCGACCGACGGCGTCAAGCTCGTCGATGAAGATGATGCACGGCGAATGCTTCTTGGCGTTGTCGAACATATCGCGCACGCGCGCCGCGCCGACGCCGACGAACATTTCGACGAAATCGGAACCGGAAATCGAAAAGAACGGCACTTTCGCCTCGCCGGCGATGGCTTTCGCCAGCAGCGTCTTGCCGGTTCCCGGATTGCCCACCAGCAACACCCCCTTGGGAATGCGCCCGCCGAGCTTCTGGAACTTGGTCGGGTCGCGCAGGAAATCGACGAGTTCTGAGACTTCTTCCTTGGCTTCGTCGCATCCGGCAACGTCGGCAAAAGTGATATTGTTGTTCGACTCGTCGAGCAGCCGCGCCTTGCTCTTGCCGAACGAGAAAGCGCCGCCCTTGCCGCCGCCCTGCATCTGGCGCATGAAGAATACCCACACCCCGATCAGCAGCAGCATCGGAAAACAGTTGATCAGCAGGTTCAACAGGAAGGAATTTTCTTCCGGCTTGGCTTCGACCTTGACGCCGTTCTTGAGCAGGTCGGAGACCATCCACAAATCCGACGGCGGCGCGTATGTCGTGATCTTCCGCCCGTCGCTCGTCTTCGCGTTGAGCACCCGTCCCTCGATGACGACCTCGGCGATCGAACCGCGTTCAACCTGCTCCATGAACTGCGAATATTCCATCGAGGCCTGTATGACCTGCCGGGAATTGAACTGATTGAAAACAGTCATCAGCACCAGACCGATCACCAGCCAGACCAACAGATTCCTGAACATGTTATTCAATGCCGTACCCCATCTTCGTTGCTCCCGGCGATCCGGGAGGAAAATCATCGAAAAACCGGCATTCTAAACCTATCCGCGATGATTCAGCCGGACGGAGACATGGCTATTCAGGGCCATCGCATTGGGCAGCCCCTCTCGCCATCGTCCTGTTTTTACCCGTCATTCCCGCTTTATCGGGAATGACGGTGGATGAGAAGCGCGCCGCGCTCTTGTCAAGCGCCGTCTCTTTCAAGCCTTTGCCGAGCAGATAGACTTCCGCGCTGCGGTCGCGCGACGCTTCCGGCTTGCGCGTCGCCACCTGTTTGAAAACCGACTTCATCTCGCGCGCGAAATCGTCGTATCCATAGCCCTGAAACACCTTGACCAGAAAAGCGCCTTCCGGTTCCAGCCAGCGGCGGCAGAAATCCAGTCCCAGCCCGGCCAGATGTACGATTCGCGCCTGATCGGACAGCGGCACACCGGAGATATTGGGCGACATGTCGGAAAGCACCAGCCCCACGCGCTCGCCAGCCAGCAAATTTTCGAGCTGTTCGAGAACGCGGTCTTCCCGGAAATCACCCTGCATGAACTGGACGCCGGCGAGGCCGTCCATTTCCAGCAGATCGAGCGCCAGCACGCGGCCTTTCCCTTGCATCCGCCGCGCCGCCACTTGTGACCACCCGCCGGGCGCGGCACCCAGATCGACGATTGTGCCGCCGGGACGAATCAGATGATCGCGGTCGTCGATTTCCATCAGCTTGTACGACGCGCGCGAACGATACCCGTCTGCCCTGGCGCGCTGCACGTAGGGATCGGTCACGTGTTCGTGCATCCACGCCTTGCTCGTTCGGGTTCGCTTCATGTTCGGTTTCTCGATAACGGAGGCCAGCGGCGTTTGTTCTGGCGGGTTCAGGTTCAGCCAGACGACATCGTCCGCCTGGCAACAAACTCCGGAGCCTTACTCACCAACCAGTATTCCGCGCCGCCGCCCTGTAAGAAAGCCTGAATCATATTTATTTATCAGGGAATTAGCGACCAGCCTTCAGGCGGGAGCTGAGTCGGTTTGGCGATGAACCACCACGGCGTTTCGCGTAAAATATGACCTGTTCGCGGCAACCGATCGCGTCGATTCAACGCCAACAGCCATGATCTTCCTGAAACGCTTTTTGCCCCGTTTGCGCGTCATTCCTCTTCGTTTGGCGAGTATCGTTCCGCTCATTTTCGCCACGACGGCGCTGGCGCAAACGTCGTTGCCAACGCTCGAACTGAGCGCGAACTTTCATCGCGTCGAAGCGGAAGTCGCCGCCGATCAGGCGTCCCGTGCGCGGGGATTGATGTACCGGGAAAGCATGGCGGCCAATCGGGGAATGCTGTTCGTCTTTCCGTGGGCCGAACGTCATTGCATGTGGATGCGCAATACCTTGCTGCCACTTTCGGTGGCTTTTCTCGACGACCAGGGCAAAATCCTGAACATCGAGGATATGCGACCGCTGACGGAAGACAATCATTGTGCCAGCGCGCCGGTACGATTCGCGCTGGAAATGAATCGCGGCTATTTCGCGGAAAAAGGCATCAAACCGGGGCAGCGCATCGGTGGGCTGGGAAATTCCCCAATCCCGCGCTGAACGTTTTCCGTGGAACATGAAATGAATAACTGGCAGCCTTGTCGGACTTGAGTAATCAAGGCGTGCCACACCGCATAGGTCGATTAACCCTTGCCGCGCGTAAATCCATCATGGCCCGACGCCTATTGAACGGCGTCACTCAGAGGTCGGATATACGGATGCAGTCGCACCACTTCTTGCCTTCGCTTTTTCTCTTGCAAAACAGGAGGCGTCCATATATGGTGAGCAAAGCGAACCCCGACGAACCCAGGCAGCGATGCCGGGGTTCGCTTTGCTCACCACAACCTATGCGGGTTGAAAATAAGCGCAATATCCAAAAATAATCAGACAAATTCCAAATACCAGCCCCTTTTATTCTCGATGCAAGAAGTATGTAATACAGCCCACGTGTTTCACAGAATAAATAAACAGTAAGCAGAGGGGCGGTCAATCATGATACGGTCGATCCGTATCCGTAAGGCAAGTCAGAACGTCGCGCGCGGCGTCGTGCTGTTGCCGCGCGCGACCGGTCTTTCTTTGCCCCCCCCCCCCCCCCCCCAGTTTCCGGTTCCCCGAAAAACCTGTAGCCCCGGTAGGGGGGGGGGTGTGGGGTTGGGGTTTTTAAAAAACCGCCGGGACACCGGGGGCAGCCCCGCTTTTAAAATTCAACACCCGGGTTTTTCACACTTAAACCTGGGGGGGGGGGGGGGGGGGGGAATTACCTCTCCGTTCTGCAAAAAATCGGTGTGTTGGCGGGGCTGTTTTCCTGTGCCTTCGCCTTCGCGGCGGCCGACATCGACATCATCGACCGGCAGCGCCAGGAAGTTCCCGCGCCAAAATCGCTGCCGTCGCTGGAAATCGTCGATGACCGTGTTCCCGCCGAACTGGATCAAAGCCTGCGCTTTACGCTGGGCGGATTGCGCGTCGACGGCGCGAGCGTCTTCAGTGACGCCGAACTCACCGGTCCCTATCGCGAGAGTTTCGGGCGGGAAACCAGTTATAACCGCGTCGCCGCCATCGCCGGCGAGCTGACCAAAAAATACCGCGACGCCGGTTATTTGCTCTCGCGCGTCGTTCTGCCAGTCGAACAGGGCGCGCTCGACGCGCGCGACGCGCACATCCGTCTGGTTGCCATCGAAGGCTACATCAGCGCCGTCGAATACGAAGACGGCGGCGAGCCAGAACTGGCCGCGCGTTTCAAAACCTGGTGGGCCGCCATCGAACAAAAGCTCCTGGCCATGCGTCCGCTCAAGCACGCCGACTTCGAGCGCGAAATGCTGCTGCTTTTTGACCTCCCCGGCGTCCAGATTTCCTCGCGTTTCAAGGAGGCTGGCGAAAACAGCGCGACCGGCGCGACCGTGCTCGTCATCGAACTGCGCCACCAGGCGCTCGACCTGTCCTTCAACGCCGGCAGTACCGGCACCAGTTCCGCCGGGCGCGGCATCGTCACCGTCGGCGTCGGTCTCAACAGCCCGCCCTTCATCGGCGGCCATACCACCCTGTCCTACACCCAGGCCGCCCACCGCAAGGAATACCGTTCCATCGCCCTCGGCCACAGCCACCAGTTCGCCAACGGCATCATCGCCAGTCTGCACTGGGCGAGGAGCGACAGCCCCTACCCGGACAGCGACTTCGCCCGCCTGTTCGACTACGAAACCAAAAGCGAAACCCTGACCCTCGGCGTCAGTTATCCCTTCATCCGCAGCCGCGACCTCAACCTTTCGGCCGGCCTGAGTTTCGAGCACCGCAACAGCGCCGCCGACCTGCTCGATACCCGCTACACCCGCGACCGTCTGCGCGGTCTCACGCTTGGCCTCAATTTCGATTTCGCCGACGAATGGGGCGGCGTCACCCAGGTGCTTCCCAGTTTCACGCGCGGCGTGTCCTGGTTCGACGCCACCGACCGCGACGCCGACGCCAGTACCCCGATCGCCCCGGCGAGCTTCACCCGCGCCAAGCTCCACCTCTCGCGCAACCAGAGTCTGCCCGGCAAATTCAGTTTCTTTGCCGCCGCCGAAACCCAATACAGCAGCAAAGCGCTTTCCTCCTACCACCGTTATTTGCTGGGCGGCAGTCAGTTCGGGCGCGGCTACGCCATCGGCGTCATCGAAAACGACAGAGGCGCCGCCGTCAGTCTCGAAGGGCGCTGGAACATGGTTGTCGCTGCCACCACCGTGCAGCCCTTTATTTTCATCGACTGGGGCAAAACCTGGTCCGTCGACGGTCATGACAAGGAACGCCTCGCCTCCAACGGCATCGGTCTGCGTCTGCACGGCAAGGCGCCCAATCCCATCACCGCCGCGCAGCCCGGCAACTTCAGCCTGACCGTCTTCGCCGCGTGGGCCAGGCGCGAGGCCGGCGATACCGATAAAGGCGATCACCGTTACATGATGCAGGGCGTACTCAGTTTCTGATGCCTATGTAAACACACCGAATCCCGAATTTCATCTCCCCAATCCCGTCTCTTTCCGCACTCGTCTCACGCTCTTCTCTCCACCGGAGTCCATCATGAACAAAACCCAACTCGCGCTTGCCATCGCCGCCATTTTCGCCACCAACAACGTTTACACCGCTCCGGAAGGCGGGCAAGTCGCCGCCGGACAGGCCGCCATCCAACAGAACGGCGGCGCCACCACCATTGACCAAAGCAGCAGCCGCGCGATCATCAACTGGCAGCGTTTCGACATCGGTCAGAGCGAGCGCGTGCTGCACAACATGCCGGACGCCAACAGCCACGGGCTGCACCGCGTGATCGGCGGACAGGGCGCCAGCCAACTGGCCGGCGAACTCAAATCCAACGGCAACGTGTACCTGGTCAACCCCGCCGGCGTGGTCATTCACCAAGGCGCGAAAATCAACGTCGGCGGTTTCCTCGCCAGTACGGCGGACATCAAGAACGACGACTTCATGGCCGGCAATCTGCTCTTCGACCAGCCCGGTCAGCCCGGCGCGGCGATCGTCAACCGGGGCCACATCAACGTGCGCGACGCGGGATTTGCCGCGCTGGTCGCGCCGGTGGTGAGAAACGACGGCGTCATCGCCGCGCGTCTGGGCAAGATCGCGCTGGCGGCGGGCGACGGTTACACGCTCGACTTTTATGGCGACAATCTGATTACCTTCACGGCTCAGGAAACGCTGGTCGACGCGCTGTATACCCCGGAAGGCGAGCAACTCGGCGTTACCAACAACGGCGAAATCAAGGCCGAAGGCGGCGTGGTGCTGCTGACCGCGACGCAACTCGACAAAGTGGTGAACGCGGTAGTGCAAAACAGCGGCACGGTGAGCGCGGCGTCGGCGGAACTCGAAGGCGGGAAGATCGTCTTCCGGGGCGAGGGCGAGGTGAGCGTGCGCGTCGCTGGTGAGGTCGATGTTTCTGGGACGCGGGGCGGTGAGATCGCCATCGACGGCGGGAGCGTCACGCTGGAAAACGCGCGGATTGACGCTTCTGGACAAGACGGCGGCGGGACGATCCGGATCGGCGACGCCGGAACGCCGGAACTCGTCATCGGCGAACACGTCGCGCTGCTGGCGAACAGCGAACGCGGCGACGGCGGCTTCATCGAAACCAGCGCCGCAAGTTTGACGATGGACGCCGCGGCGCACGTCGACGCCAGCGGCGGCGAGGGCGGCAAGGCCGGGCAATGGCTGATCGACCCCGTCGACCTGACGCTGGGCGCGACGGCGGCGAATAATGTCTCGAACGCCTTGAACACGGGGACGAACGTCACCCTGCAAACCACCGCCGACAGCGCGAGCGGCAACGGCGCGAAGAGCGACGGTCTGGGGGACATCATCATCGACGCGGCCATCGCCTGGACAACGGGCGCGTTACTGACGCTGGACGCCTGGCACAGCGTGGTGATCAACGCCGCCCTCACCGCCACGGGCAGCGGCGCTGGGCTGGCGGTGTACTACGACAAGGCCGGCAGCGGCGGCATCGAGGCCAATTTTTACGCCAACGCGGAAGTGAACCTGCCCACGGGCGGCAGTCTGAGCATCAATGACGTGGCGTTTACGCTGGTCGACAGTCTGGCGGGCCTCGCCTTGAACGGAAACTACGCGCTGAGAACGAATGTCACCAACAACGCGTCGACGATTGGTACTTCCGGTAATTCGCCCACCCAGTTCACCGGAACACTGGAAGGTCTGGGACACACGGTCAACGCGCCGACGTTAACCACCAAGGCTAATTACCTGGGACTGTTTGCCTATATTGGCAGCGCGGGAACGGTACGCAACCTGGGGGTGACGGGCGGCAGCGTGAACCAACAAAGTAATGATTATTTCGGCATGTTGGCGGGCAGGAACGCGGGCAAAATCATCAACAGCTACGCCACGGGCACGGTCACTGGTAACCAGTATATCGGCGGACTGGTGGGGTACAACAGCGGCACGATCATCGACAGCTATGCCACGGGCAAGGTTATTGGCAAGTCAACCAGTGTCGGTGGGCTGGTGGGGTACAACGACGGCGGCACGATCATCGACAGCTACGCCACGGGCGAGGTCGAAGGCAGCTCAACCAGTGTCGGCGGGCTGGTGGGGTACAACAAGAACGGCGCGATCACACAAAGCTACGCCACGGGGAAAGTCACCACTACAGGTAACGAAAATGTCGGCGGGCTGGTGGGGTACAACGACGGCGGCACGATCACCGACAGCTACGCCACGGGCGCGGTCAGTGGTAACAGCTATATCGGCACACTGGTGGGGCGTAACAGCGGCACGATCACGCGGGGCTACGTTACGAGCACAACAGTCACTGCTAAAGGTAAAACCTGCATCGGCGGGATGGTGGGGTGCGATGAAGGCACGATCACGACGCTGAACACCGATAACCTGGACCCCAGCGTCTGGATCAAGGATGGTCAGAACATCAAACTGGCCTGGCAGGTTCCAGACAGCACTTCCGGCACTGATCCTGGCGATGATTCCGAGTCGGAGTCGACACCGGAACCGGAGCAAGATTCTGACACTCCAGATGACGACGAAACCAGCGGTGACGATGAAACCGGCGGTGAAGGCGAAACCAGCGACAGCGACGGTAAAGGCGACGGCAAAGGTGACGGCAAGGAAGAAGGCAAAGAAGACAACAAAGACAAAGACAAAGACAAGGATAAGGATAAGGATAAGGATAAAGATAAAGACACTGACGACGAAACCAGCGAAGGCGGTGAACCCGAAGGCGGTGAACCCGAAGGCGGCGAACCTGAAGGCGGCGAACCTGAGGGCGGCGAACCTGAAGGCGGTGAACCCGAAGGCGGTGAACCAGAAGGCGGTGAACCCGAAGGCGGCGAACCCGAAGGCGGCGAACCTGAAGGCGGCGAACCTGAGGGCGGCGAACCTGAAGGCGGCGAACCCGAAGGCGGTGAACCAGAAGGCGGCGAACCTGAAGGCGGTGAACCCGAAGGCGGTGAACCCGAAGGCGGTGAACCCGAAGGCGGCGAACCTGAAGGCGGTGAACCCGAAGGCGGTGAACCCGAAGGCGGCGAACC
>JAITNL010000167.1 GCA_031290495.1 Accumulibacter sp. | reverse complement strand
GTGCCGTCTTCGTGGACGACTTCCGGCACGCGGGTTTTCCATGCTTCATTCACTTCAAAGGTGAAGGTCATGAACGGCGCGGGATGGTCGATTTTGAACATTTGCGGGCCGACGGTATCGAGCATCGAAGGGCAAAAAGGCCGCCAGCGTTCGCGGAATTTGATTTGCGCGTTGATGCGGTCGGCGACGCCCGCCACACTCGGACAGCCGAGAATGGAACGTCCGCCCAATGCCCTGGGGCCGAATTCCATGCGCCCCTGAAACCAGGCCACCGGATTGCCGTCGGCGAGGATTTGGGCAATAGTTTCCGGTACGTTTTCGAGGCGTTCCTTTTGAATGGCGATGCCGTGCGCTTTTTCATAACGGGCGATGGCCGCCAAGACGTCTTCATTCGAGTAGGCCGGACCGAGGTAGACGTGTTCCATTTTCTCGACCGCCACGCCGCGCTGTTGCGAAACATAGGCCGCCGCGCCGACCGCCGTGCCCGCGTCGCTGGCGGCGGGTTGCACGTAGAGTTCCTTCACTTCCGGGCGGGCGATGATTTTCTGGTTGAGCTTTACGTTCAACGCGCAGCCGCCCGCGAAAGCGATTTTGCCGGTCTCGCGGAGAATGTCGCCGAGATAGTAATCCGTCATTTCCAGCGACAGTTTCTCGAATAACGCCTGCATACTCGCGGCATAATGGACATACGGCTCGTCGGCGACGTCGCCCTCGCGCTTCGGCCCAAGCCATTCCACCAGTTTGGGCGAAAAATAATAGCCTTTGCCCTTTTCCTTGTAGCGTTTGAAGCCGATTACGTTGGCGTAATCGGTGTTGATGACGAGTTCACCGTTCTCGAATTTCGCCAGCCGGGAAAAATCGTATTTCGTCGAATCGCCATAGGGGGCCATGCCCATGACCTTGAATTCGCCGTCGAGCATGTCAAAACCCAGATATTCGGTGATCGCGCCGTAGAGGCCGCCGAGGGAATCTGGGTCAAAAAATTCCTTGATTTTGTGAATCTGGCCGTTTTCGCCCCAACCGAAAAAAGTAGTGGCGTATTCGCCCTTGCCGTCGATGCCGAGGATGGCGGTTTTTTCGGTGAACCCGGAACACAAATAGGCGCTGGCGGCATGGGCGAGATGATGCTCGACCGGCTGGATTTTTATTTTTTTGAGGTCGAAACCGAGTTGCAGCAGACACCATTCGATGCGCTTTTTGTAGCGATAAAAATGACGATTGCCGGTCAAAATCGCGTCCAGCGCCCGGTCGGGGGCGTAGGCGTAGCGCCGGGCGTAATGCCAGCGCGCCGCGCCAAAAAGGCTTATCGGCGCGAAGGGGATGGCGACGACATCGACCTCGGATGGAGTGATGCCCGCCTCTTCGAGGCAAAACTTCGCGGCCTCGTAGGGCATTCGGTTCTTGGCGTGCTTGTCGCGCACAAAGCGTTCTTCTTCGGCGGCGGCGATGAGCTTGCCGTTGATGTAGAGGGCGGCGGAGGGGTCATGACCGACCGCGCCGGAAAGTCCGAGTATCGTCAGTGCCACGTTGGGGTCTCTCGCGTTGGGTACATGGCGTCGTACCGTTATAATGCCGGGCGGTCAGGCGTTCTCCCGGTCAGGTGAATGGCGGAGTATACCCTTTCCCATACCCCGTCATTCCTGCACAAGCAGGAATCCAGCCTTTCATGGATACCTGGCGGCTTTATGGATTCCTGCTTGCGCAGGAATGACGGAAAAAATAAAGAGGTGCGGCGCTGTGCTTTTCCCATACCCTGTGCGTCGCGCTGTTGTCGATCCAAACTGATGAATACATTGCCGCGTCGCGGCCAATTCGTGGAAAATGGCGCTATCTGATCGTCCTCCGCAATCCACCGGCGCGAATCGACGCTGCCCATCGAGACAGGCTTTTGATGCAAGACTTCATTAACGAACGTTGGCTTTCGATTCTCGCCTTCAGCGGGATCGACGATTTCGACGCCTTATGGCGGTTCCAGGCCAAATGGTTCGAGGCGCCGAACCATCGTCGCGGTGGATGGAGCGGAGTAGCCCGTTGCGAGCTGCCGCTGCCTGAAGGAGGAACCGCCGCGATCTTTCTCAAGCGTCAGGAAAACTACGGCACGCGCTCGCTATGTCATCCCCTGGATGGCGTGCCGACGTTTCTGCGCGAGTTCAAGCGGGTCATGGCTTACCGCGAGTACGCGATTCCCACGCTGGAGCCGGTCTATTTCGGGATGCGCACGCGCGGCAAGGATCGGCGCGCCATTCTGGCGACCGTGGAACTGAACGGTTTCGTTTCCCTGAGCGATTGTGAGCAGACCTGGAAACGCGACGGCGTTCCGCCGCGCCCTGAGCGTCTGCGCATTCTTCAGGCGGTTGCCGGGTTGCTGCGCAAGATGCACGCCCACGGCATCCGGCACGGTTGTTTCTATCCCAAGCACGTCTTCCTTCGCGTTTACGCCGACGATCCCGTCGAGGCGCGCGTGATCGACCTGGAAAAGTCACGTTGGCGTCCACGCCTGCTGTGCGCGCTGCGCGATCTGTATTCCTTGAACTACTACTGCTCGCCGGCCTGGAGCCGCACCGACCGGATCCGGTTCATCATGCAGTATCTGGGTATTTCGCGCCTGAACGCTTACGCCAAATGGTTATGGCGTTACATCGTAAAATATTCCATACGCAAGCGCGTGGCGCACAACCGCTAATGCAGCAGTGCGCTGTCTAATGGAACTGATAATCGCGGTCAAACCAGTGCCAATGCCTGGTTTCATGGCACCTTTGACCAGGGCAGCGCTTAACAGGAGATCGGTGCTGTGCCTTTCTTCATACCCGTCATTTGATCGTCCGTGGTTCGTTGGTAAATCATTTATTTTTTGAGAGGGAAAACGTCAGCCCCCCCCCTCTTGAAAGGACGATCTACCCTTTCACACAGACCACTTGCTTGAGGCGATGCAGGACATCGACCAGATCGGACTGGTTGGCCATGACCGTATCGATGTCCTTGTAAGCGCCAGGAATTTCGTCGACGACGCCTTTATCCTTGCGGCAGATCACGCCCTCGGTCTGTTTTTCCAAATCCGCTGCGGTGAACTGCTTTTCAGCGGCGGTGCGGCTCATTTTCCG
>JAITNL010000136.1 GCA_031290495.1 Accumulibacter sp. | reverse complement strand
GGCACCAACAGGCGGAGCAGATGCTCCGCCTCCTGCGTGACACCCCATCATCCGCCCCTGCCGGGGCACCTTCTCCCGCAAGGGGAGAAGGGAAAGCTGCCGCAGAAGGAAAATTGAGGGTGTGTGCGCGTTTGGACAAGCCGCGCGGCGGCGTAATTCGGCGCTCTCTGTTACAAAGGCCGCGCGCCCTTCCTTGTCTCTTTTTCAACTACTCCCGCGCGTCCCGTTACCCATCGACCGCCAGAACGATCGCCGCCAGCGGCGGAAGCGTCAAAGCGAGCGAGCGCGAGTGGGACATCCACGGTCTTTCCTCGGCCTCGATCCATTCGGCGTTGCTCACGCCGCTCCCGCCGTAAATCGCCGCGTCGGTGTTCAACACTTCCCGGTAACGCCCGCCGCGCGGGACGCCGATCCGGTAATCGTGGCGCGGCTCCGGCGTCAGGTTGAGCACCACCGCCAGCAATTCCCCGTCGTCGCCCTTGCGCAGATAGCTGATCACCGATTGCCGCGCGTCGTTGCAATCGATCCACTCGAAGCCTTTCCACTCAAATTCATAGCGATACAGCGCCGGTTTGGCGCGATACAGCCGGTTCAGATCGCGTACCAGGCGTTGCATCCCCCGGTGCAGGGGATAATCGAGGACATACCAATCGAGGATGCCGGTACTGTCCCATTCCTTGCCTTGCCCAAATTCGCAGCCCATGAACAGCAGTTTCTTGCCCGGATGGGTGAATTGATAGGCGAACAGCGCGCGCAAATTGGCGTGCCTTTGCCACTCGTCACCGGGCATCTGGTTGAGCAGTGAGCGTTTGCCGTGCACCACCTCGTCGTGCGAAAACGGCAGCATGAAGTTTTCGGTAAAGCAGTACAACATGCTGAACGTCAGTATCCCGTGGTGATACTGGCGATAAATCGGCGCGTGCGCCATGTAGCGCAAGGTGTCGTTCATCCAGCCCATGTTCCACTTGAGATCGAAACCGAGACCGCCGAGGTAAACCGGACGGCTGACTTGCGGCCATGAAGTCGATTCCTCGGCAATCATCAAAATTCCCGGACATTGCTGGTGTACCGCCACGTTCAGCTCGCGCAGGAAATCGATCGCCACCAGATTTTCGCGGCCACCGTGCGCGTTGGGCGCCCACTCGCCTTCCTTGCGCGAATAATCGAGGTAGAGCATCGACGCGACGGCGTCGACGCGCAGACCGTCGATGTGCATCTGTTCGAGCCAGAAAATCGCGCTCGACAGCAGGAAACTCTTCACCTCGTTGCGCCCGAAATTGAAGATCAGCGTCGACCAGTCTTTATGCTCGCCAAGGCGCGGGTCGGCGTGTTCAAACAGCGCGGTGCCGTCGAAACGCGCCAGCCCATGCGCGTCCTTGGGGAAATGCGCGGGAACCCAATCGAGCAGTACGCCGATGCCGTTGCGATGGCAAAGGTCGACGAAATAGCGAAAATCGTCGGGATCGCCAAAGCGGCGGGTCGGCGCGAAATACCCCGTGACCTGATAGCCCCACGACGGATCGTAGGGATGCTCGGTGATCGGCAGCAATTCGATATGCGTGAAGCTCATTTCCAGCACGTAATCCACCAGCTGTCGCGCCGCCTCGCGGTAATCCAGAAAACCGCCTTGCGGGGCGCGCTGCCAGGAACCCGGATGCACCTCATACACCGACATCGGCCGATGTTGCCAATCGTTCCGCTGGCGCTCGTTCATCCAGCCGTCGTCGCCCCAGACATACGCGTCGCGGAACGGCACGATCGAGCCGGTACGCGGACGCAACTCGTGGCACCGCCCATATGGATCGGCCTTGAGCAGAATTTCGCCGCTGTCGCGGCTGCGGATTTCGTACTTGTAAATCTGGCCCGCGTCGAGGTCTGGAACGAACAACTCCCAGACGCCGCTGCCGCCGCGCGCGCGCATCGGATGACGGCGGCCATCCCAGGCGTTGAAATCGCCAACCACGCTGACGCGCTCGGCGTTCGGCGCCCACACCGCGAACAGCACGCCGGCCACGCCGTCGGCCTCGTGCTCGCGCGCGCCGAGAAAATTGCAGGCATGAAAATGCCGCCCCTCGGCGAACAGATGCAGATCGAGATCGCCGACCCGCGGCGGAAACGTATACGGATCGCGCGCGAAGTGTTCCCGTCCCTGTCCGTCGCGCCAGATCAGGCCATAATGCGGCGGCAGATCGCCAGCGCTCTGGCGGTCACCGCGCCATTCAAAGTGATCGCTGTCGGCCAGGCGCGTCATGATCCGTTCCCCTTCGGCGATACGCGCCTCCGCCGCGCCGGGAATGAAGGCGCGAACGACCACGTCGTTATTCTCCGCGTGACGTCCGAGGACTGAAAAAGGATCGTAATGGCGCGCTTCGGCGATTCGCCGCAAGTCGTCGGCGAAAGGGTTTGGGGACATGGTCATTCCTTTCTGTGATTAAACGGAAAATTTCTTTTGCCGCCTGTTTGCGGGAGGCAGGCTGTCCAAATGGCGGCAGGTTTCATGGCGGTGGCGCGGTCTCGGTTTCGGACGGCCCCGGCAACCAGGCTGCACCGAACAGCCGCAGCCGCCACGCGGCGCGGGTGCCGCTCGCCACGACCGCGCCAACTATCCAGAAAACGCTGGCGACGCCGATGGCCGCGCCGACCGTGCCGAACACCAACGGGGTCAGGATGTTGGAAACGTTGATCGATACCATGCGCAGTCCCAACGCCTCGCCATGACGGTGGGCAGGTGTGATCTGATGCAACATGCTCATGATCATCGGCTGCGCGCCGCCGAGCGAAAATCCGAGCAGGATCGAACAGACGGCCATCGTCCACGACGATTGCGTCAGGGGATAAACGCCGAACAGGATCGCCGTCGCCGCCATCGCCCCCAGGATCACCGCCCATTCCTTGACGCGCGCCACGACGACCGGCAGGAACAGGCGCACCGCCGTCGCGGCGACGGCGAACAGGCCAAGAATGGTTCCGATCATCGAAGCGCTGATACCGCGTTCGTGACCCAGTACGGGCAGAACGAAGGCATGTACGTCCCAGCACGACGACAACAGCCAGTTGACCAGCAGCAACAGGCGCATCCGCGAGTCGCCCAGCAGATCCCACGCACTGTCTTGCGCGTCATGCTTTTTCGCGTTTTCGCTCAGGGGCGGCTCGACAACCTGACGCGCCGCCAGCCACGAGCACGCCGCCAGCACGGCCAATAACGCGAAACAGACGCGAAAACCCGCGTGGTCGATCGCCAGTCCGGCCATGAAAGGGCCGACGAAATTGGCGATCGATGGCGCGATCGCAATCCAGCTGAAAACCAGCTTGAGTTGCGCCGGGTCGCGTGCCAGACGCCCCGCGTGCCGTTGCAGGACGATCACCGCCGTGCCGTTGGCGCCGCCGCACAGCATCGCTGACACGCAGAGCACGGGAAAGATGGGCCACGCCGCCGCCAAACCAGCGCCGAGTACCATGAATCCCATGCACAGGGCTACCGGATGCTTGAAGTTGTGACGATCCGCGTAGCGCCCAGCCGGGATGGAGAGAAACAACATGACCATGGCGAACAGCGCCAGCAGCACACCCACCGCCGCCGCGCCCTGCCCCATGCGCAGGGCCTGCAGGGGCGCGGCCATGCGCACACCGGCCATGCTCCCGTTGAGACATATCTGTACACAAATGAGGCAGAGCAACGTCCGGTTCAAGTGAATTTCAGGATTCATGCGTATTTCCTGGATGCGCTGACGGCTTTCATTGAAACCGCCCGATCCGCGTTACGCCGCCGCCGAAATCAGCCGCCCTTCGGCAAAGAACAGATCGAGGTTGTCGACGACCCGTTGCGCCATCGCCAGACGCGTTTCCTCGGTGGAGCTGGCGATGTGCGGCAGCAACACCACGTTGTCCATCGACAGCAAGGCTTGGGGTACGTGCGGCTCGTCTGCGAAAACATCGAGTCCGGCGCCGGCGATTTTCTTTTCGGCGAGCGCGCGCACCAGCGCGTCCTCGTCGACCACCGAACCGCGCGAAACGTTGATCAGGAAGCCGCGCGGGCCAAGCGCATCGAGCACCACGGCGTCGATCAGATGGCGCGTTTCCGGCCCGCCGGCGGTAATCGCCACCAGAAAATCCGCCCAGCGCGCCAGTTCGAGCAGCGACGGCTCGTAACCCCAGGACACCTCGGCGACCGCATGCCGGGCGTGGTAACGGACGCCCATCTCAAAACCCAGCGCGCGGCGGGCGATGGTCTTGCCGATGCGTCCCATGCCGACGATGCCCAGACGCGCGCCGCTGACCTTGCGGCCCGGATGAAAGCGGCTCACCTGTTGCGTCCACTGGCCGGAACGCACGTAACGGTCGGCCTCCGGCGTGGCGCGCGCCACGTCGAGCAGTAACGCGAAAGCGATATCGGCAACGCAGTCGTTGAGGATGTCCGGCGTGTAACCCACCGCGATGCCGCGCGCCCGCGCCACGTCCATGGCGATCTTGTCGACCCCGACGCCAAAACAGGAAATGACGCGCAGATTCGGCAGGGACGCCATCTGTTCGGCTGAAACGCCGCAAAGCGCCGACGTAACCACGCCCACGAAACGCGCGCCCTGTTCCGCCAGAAAAGCGGCTGGATCGGCAGCGTCGTCAAGCGCGGCAAGCTCATAGCGCTCGCGCAGCCGGTTTACGAGGATCGGCGACAGACCGCCAACGCGCAGGATAGCGGGACGTTCGGGAGTATTCATGGCGGGAGTATCCACAGTGGGGCGAAGTAACGTTGAATGGTTGAATGGTTGAATGGCGCCGATGGGAAAACGCGCGCTTTTGCGAAGCCAGGAACAGCGCTGCGGAAGGGCGCGTATTGTAACGCTGAAACCGCGCCAGGACGCACTCAGGAATGACCGGTGACACTGAATTACCCCGCGTACTGCGCCGCGCCGCGTTTCCAGGTACAGTAAAAACGATGAATCCTCGTGCCATTGAATCCGCATTGCTTGCCCGATGTACCGCCGTTGCGCGGCATGTTGAGTCACCAACCCGGCGCACACTGAAGCCATGCAAGCCCCCGTGTTTCATACCCATACCGCGCTGGCGGATGGTCTGCTGGCAGCTTGAGGAGCGATTGTCGTTACGCGGTCAGGTGAATGTCTATTTGGCCGGCGGGATGGCCGCTCATCTCTACACGGCAAATCGCGTGACCACCGACGTGGGCGCGGAGTTCAGCGGTCGTATTTTTCTTCATGACGATCTGATGGCCGATGTCTCACGGGAAGATGGCGTCCCGCAAGTCCTTTATTTCGACACCAACTACAACTCGGCTTTCGCGCCGATGCACAAAGACTATCTGGACGACGCCATCCCGGTAGACTTGGGCGTGGATCTGATTCAGGTTCACGTGCTTTCCCCGGTCGATCTTGCCGTGAGCAAGATTGCCCGCTTTGCCGGCAACGACAAAGAAGACATTGCCGCGTTGGTTTGTCTCGGCCTGACCACCGCTGACGAGATCGAACAACGCGCGACGGGCGCAATGGCTGGATACATATCGGCGGTCAAGCCCTGTTGCGTGTGAATCTCCGTGACGCCGTTACCTTGGCGCGCCGGGTTTGAGGTTGCCATCTATCGTTATGCGACAGAACAGACCTACGACATCAGGCGCTGGCAAATTCTCGAACACAAGGCGCGCATGATCGCGCAGATTCGCAACTACGACGGGACAGTGAAGAACGTCGAGGATATTGGTGCCAAAGCCGCGAATGCGGCGGACATGAAAGCCGCCGCATCGGGCGCCCCTCTGATTCTTGGAGAACAGGTCAAACGCCTCGATGTGCGTTTGCCGGGAATGATTCAGGTTTGCGACCGGATCGCCGGCACGCCTGACCCCGGTCGGTTTTCGCTGCCGGCGACCAAGCAGGCATGGCAGACGAATCAGGCGAAAGTGCAAATGCGCCTGAAATCGCTGAATGCCCGGTTGGAAGCCGTGCGTGGCATCGAGGAAGGCATGGGCGTTTTGCGACCGAAGATCGAAGAGTTGGCGGTACGCAAAATGCGCGCTGACCGTCCGGTGTTGGCCGTCGAATGGGATACTGCTTGCGAGCAGGCACGTCGAAACACTCTCACGAAAGGTGACAAGCCAATTGGTTATAAAAAAAACGCAGCTGTGAAACGCTGACTTCAGGCTTGGACATCTAAGCCATATTGACCAGAACCATGTGCCGACCGGTCATTTAGACCTGTTAAAAACGTCCCGGTCAAATAGAATCCGCTCACGATATTTTTGGCCTGTGTGTAACATGTGGACAATTTGCCTACACTCTAATTATCCCACCCTGAAAGGAACTCATCATGACCGCCCCCACCCCCCCCCCCCCAAGAGCTATTTACCTGTTGAGGATCGTGAAGCCCTGATGCGCGAGGGCAGCGAGAATCTCGTCTATCTGGCCGAGTCACAGGCAGCCGGTAACGCCGACGACGAAGAAACAGCGTGGGCTTGGTTGAGTATGGCCAAGCTGGAGGCAAAACTCCTCATGAACCTCAAAAAACGCACCAGCGGGCAGTTCATCCGTGATATGAAGTTGCGCACGGATAAAGCAGATGTACTCTATGGCCCAGGATGGTTGGATCGCGCATAAATGGAAAGCAAGACGAGCTTTCAGATACTCAACCGACTGCTGACAGTAGAAGAAGGTTTTGTAATAGAACTGGAAACCACCAGAGTGGCCGAGCAGTTGCAAGAAGTCAGGAACAAGCTGCTGGAGCACATCCGCAAAGTCGGACGCAGCGGCGACCTGTCTTTGATCGTTACCACCGAGCTGGTCATTGTTGAAGGCGATTTATCCCGCTGCGCAAACAGCCAGTCCATGACCAACAGCCTGAAAACGGCTATCAACGAGATTGCCGCCATCGAGCGACATATCGCCATCGTGGACAACCAAGACAAATACCGCGCGGTAGATCAAGCGTACAGTCTGCCGAAGAACCGCAAGAGCGGCTTGCCCTTGGATGAAGCCCGGCAGGCACTGGCAAGCCATTACGCGCGGCTGAACAACCTGGACAAGTCGCGTCTCGACGATAATGAAAAGAAAGTCATTGATGCGCGCAAGTCCGCAATCGTTGATCTATCACAAGGTAAAAAGCACGGAAACCGCTGGTGAAAGTGGCGCGTATCTACTTGCGCGTGAGTACCGACGAGCAGGACTTGACCCGGCAGAATGCCATCGTGGAGAGCGCGAAGGTGACGGGGCAATGGGCTGCGGATAAAGTGGAAAATGCCGGTACAATCAATCTTGGCATATACAACATCCATTCATCCGCTTTAGCCGATAAGAAACAAACCCATGATGGCGTGATTGTCCATGCCGATGCTGATAACGTGTACCAGTAGATTGGCAAGAATTTTGTAATGCATTCTCGCTCTGATTTCGATAAAGTACCTGTGATCGGAAGTAATTCCAGCGTCAAGTATGATGGTGACAAAGCTGTAGTGACTTCATCCTCCATCAAGACAAGCCGTGGATTGTCCCGATAATCGATAGTTTTAGCCGCTAAAACAAGTATATGAGGAGTTTGCTATAAAATCGTTCAGAGAGTTTGTGCTAAGTGGCCGTTTCAATCAGGTGGCTATTGAGGCTGTTGCCGATGCCATCGCCAAGACCAAGGCCCATGGCCTTCCGGTCGAAGGTTACGCGAACACCGATCTTCTGCCCGCACAGGTTTCGAGCCGTGGCACCGAGAATCGAGAAAATGTGTCTGATCGCTTGCCTCCATCAAATCGACGCCCGCGTACCTTTGCGGAGGTCTCGGCTTTAGGGCGGACTTATGGCGATACAGGCGCCTTCCTGCGCGAATTTCTGGACGAGTTCTACATCGCGCAGGACGCTGAAATCAGGCAGAAGATGCTGGACGCCGAACCGCCGCTGGAAGGCCATGACCGTCACGATGCCTATTACGCAGCGGTGGCGGAGCATCTGGCGCGGCGTTATCGCTTGCCGGTTCCCGACTGGACGGATGATCGATCGCGGTTCCTTAAACGTCCTTTCTTTCCTTGCGGATTGGAATCGCTCAAGGCCACCTTGCTCAAGGAAAGCCCTGTCGCGTTTCGGCGCAGGATGATTTTTGTCGGCGCGGATCCGTTGTACCGTCCACGTCGTGACAAACCGGATTTTGGGTAATGAAATGTATTTGACCAAAGCTGACATCCTGCACGGATTGGAATTGCTCGATAAAAGAGCCAGGCAGGACGGCATTACCGTCGACGTCTCGGTTTACGGCGGCGCGGCACTCGTGCTGGCCTTTGATTTGAACCGTGTCACGCGAGACGTTGGTGTAGCGGTCAACGATAACGCGAATTATGTGAAACAGGTTGCAGCCCAAATTGCTGAAAAGCAGGGATGGCCGGAGTCTTGGCTGAACGATGGAGTGAAAGGTTTTTTATCTGCAAAAGAGGAAATGCGCGCGTTGAAAGACTTTGAGCAAAATGGCGAAGGCGGCGGGGTGCGTATTTACACGCCATCGCCTGAATATCTTTTCGCAATGAAGTGCATGGCCATGCGCCCGGAAGGCTTGGATGGCTCGCACGACATTGCGGATATTCAATTTCTGGCAAAGGAAATCGGTATTCAGAACACTGAGGTGGCATTGTCCTTGATCGAGATGTTCTACCCAAGGTCAAGAATCCCGGCCAAAGTTGCGTTTGGTGTTGAAGAAATTATGGAGCGGATTGCCCAAAAAACGTTACCGGACGTTGTTGAGCAAGCAAAATCCACTGAATCCGGGCATGCGCGAGTTCGACGCATCGTGTCTGACGCCAACCGCGACCATGCCGCCAGAGCGCGTCCGCGCCCCGCGTGAGTCCGCATAGGCCGATGTGAGCAAAGCGAACCCCGGCGTTCGGCGGTAGTTTCCCCGAACGGCGTTTTGCTTGAAAAATACCGAACTACCGCGATCAGGCCGTGCCCGTCAGCGGCAGCAACTGCGTCTTCATCTTCTGCATCGCTTTGGCCTCAATCTGGCGGATGCGCTCGGCGGATACGCCAAACTCGGCGGCGAGATCGTGCAGGGTTGCCGGATTTTCACTCAGCCAGCGCGCTTCGACGATGCGACGGCTGCGCGCGTCGAGTTCCGTCAGGGCGGCTCGCAATCCCTCGCTGTGCAGATAGTCGCGATCGCGCGCTTCGAGTACGCGCGTCGGTTCGCTGCGATTGTCTTCAAGATAGGCGATCGGCGCAAAACCTTCTTCGTCCTCGCTGCCCGCCTCAAGCGCGACATCGCGGCCCGACAGACGGGTCTCCATCTCGACGACTTCTTCCGGCTTGACGTTCAAACGCTGCGCCACGTCGTCCACCTGCGCGGGAGTTAGGGCTTCGCTGCCAGGTTTCATGCTGCGCAGGTTGAAAAACAGTTTGCGCTGCGCCTTGGTCGTCGCCAGTTTGACCAGCCGCCAATTGCGCACCACGTACTCGTGGATTTCCGCCTTGATCCAGTGGATGGCGAACGACACGAGGCGCACGCCCTGTTGCGGATCGAAACGCTTGACCGCTTTCATCAGACCGATGTTGCCTTCCTGGATCAGGTCGGCGTGCGGCAGACCGTACCCCAGATAACCACGGGCGATGGAAACGACCAGGCGCAGGTGCGAGAGCACCAGTTGGCGCGCCGCTTCCAGATCGTTTTCATCCCTGAAGCGCGTCGCCAGACGAAACTCCTCGGCTTCGGTGAGGATCGGAAAGCGTTTCGCCGCGCCAATGTAGGCGTCAATGCTACCTATCGCCGAGATTGCCGGAAAAGCCAAGGCTTGCGTCATGTAAGTTTTACCTCCCGCAAAAAAATCCGAACAATTTTAGCACTCTCGTCATGAGAGTGCCAACCGGGGAAAAAGTTTCTGTTACGAGTTTTCAATCTATCCGGTTTTACAAGCCCGTTGTTTTCTCCTAGAATCCTGCATTCGTATCTCCAACTGGCGGTGTTTTTTCGGGTGTTGTCCGCAAGGTTCGGCAGAAGGTGATTCGTTCCGGCGGCGTAAGCCGCCGTTTCAGTTTATGCACTTCAGTTTTGGGGGTGGAAGATGTCGCATGTGATGAATACCTATGCACGGTTGCCGGTGGCGTTCAGTCACGGAAACGGGAGCCGGGTCACCGATACCGAGGGCAAGACGTATCTCGATGGCTTGTCGGGGATCGCCGTCAACACGCTGGGGCACAACCATCCGGCACTGGTGGCGGCGATTGCGTCCCAGGCCGCCCGCTTGTTGCACACCTCCAACCTCTATCGAATGCCGCAACAGGAACGGCTGGCGGACAAGCTGACGGAAATATCCGGCATGGACGAGGTGTTTTTCTGCAATTCGGGTTGCGAAGCCAATGAAGCGGCGATCAAGCTGGCGCGGTTTTATGGGCATCAGCGGGGCGTCGATAATCCGGCCATCATCGTCATGGAACATTCGTTCCACGGGCGTACCCTGGCGACGCTTTCGGCGACGGGAAGCCGCAAGGTCCAGGCGGGGTTTGAACCGCTGGTCGCCGGTTTCGTGCGCGTGCCGTTCAACGATCTCGACGCGGTGCGCGCCATTGGCGAGCGCAACAAGAATGTCGTTGCGGTGATGCTCGAATTTGTGCAGGGCGAAGGCGGCATTTTTGTCGCCGACGCGAAATATCTGCGGGGGGTGCGCGGTCTGTGCGACGAAAATGCCTGGCTGATGATCTGCGACGAGGTGCAATGCGGCATGGGACGGACCGGCACTTGGTTCGGCTTCCAGCAGACCGGCATTCGTCCGGACATCGCCACGCTGGCCAAGGGCCTGGCGGGCGGCGTGCCGATCGGCGCGTGTCTGGCCGCCGGCAAGGCGGCGGGGCTGTTCGTGCCGGGGAATCACGGGTCGACTTTCGGCGGCAATCAACTGGCGACCGCGGCGGCGTTGGCCACCCTCAATGTGGTCGAAGAGGAAAATCTGCTGGCTAACGCCGCAGAGGTCGGCGAGATCATCCGGAATGGCTTGACGCAAGCGTTGGCGGATGTGCCGGGGGTGGTCGGCGTGCGCGGCCTGGGCTTAATCATCGGCATCGAACTCGACCGTCCGTGTGGTGACTTGGTGCGGCTGGGACTCGACGCCGGCTTGCTGATCAACGTCACCGCCGAGCGGGTCGTGCGTTTGCTGCCGGCCTTGAATTTCAGCGCCGACGAAGGCCGTGAACTGGCCGAACGGCTGGCGGCATTGATTCGTACTTTTCTTTCTTCCTGATCGGGGTGGGATATGACTAGCGTCGAAACAGCCGTCAGGCACTACCTGCAATTCAACGACCTCACCCGCGACGAATACGCCTATCTGTTTGACCGCACGCGCTGGATCAAGGGGCAGTTCAAAAGTTATCAGCGTTACTGGCCGCTTGCCGACCGCACGCTGGTGATGATCTTCGAGAAGGCCAGCACGCGCACGCGCCTGTCGTTTGAAGCGGGTATGCAACAGTTGGGTGGCGTGGCCATTTACCTGAATACCCGCGATTCGCAATTGGGGCGCGGCGAGCCGATCGAGGATTCGGCGCAGGTCATCTCGCGCATGAGCGACATCGTGATGATCCGCACCTTCGAGCAAAGCATCGTCGAACGTTTCGCCGCCAACTCGCGCGTGCCGGTAATCAACGGCCTGACCAACGAATATCACCCGTGCCAGATCATGGCCGACATTTTTACCTGGATCGAGCATCGCGGTTCGATCGAGGGCCGGACGATGGCCTGGATCGGCGACTCGAACAATGTCTGCAACACCTGGCTGCAAGCCGCCGAGGTGCTGGGCTTCAATGTGCACGTGGCGACCCCGCCGGGCTACGAGGTCGAGCCGGAACGCGCC
>JAITNL010000038.1 GCA_031290495.1 Accumulibacter sp. | reverse complement strand
GGGTCCTGCTGACCCGCGAACCGGTAGAACACGAAGCACAGATACGTCAGATCGTCCGGTATGACGAACTGCGTTGGCGCATCGAAGAATTCCACAAAGCCTGGAAGCGTGGTGTCGGAATCGAACGCCAGCGCCTGCAATGTACGGAAAATCTGGAACGGATGCGGGTGATTACCGCCTTCGTGGCAGTCCGCCTGCTGCCATTGCGCGAGTCTTTGCGGCACACGGCGGAACCGGAGACCTCGACGACCTGCACGACGGTCCTGACGACCGAGCCATGGCAAGTGCTATGGCTGACCAACCAAGGCCGTCGCCCACCCCAGGCGCCTCCGTCACTGCGCTGGGCCTGTCTGGCCATTGCCAAGCTGGGCGGATTTACTGACACCCAACGCACCGGACGCCCCGGGTGGGACACCCTCTGGCACGGTTGGGTACGTTTGCAGGAACGGATCGAAGGGGTTCGACTGGCAAAAAAATGACGTTGGAAATGTGATATAGAGATAGCCCATCCGTAGGGACGCATTGCATGCGCCCTGGGGCTCTGCGACACCCCGGCAAGGGCAGACACACCGATCTGCCCCTACAGACACGCGTCGCGTCAAGGGAGGTTCCGGGTGCACGCAGTGCGCCACTACACTAGCGAGGGCGTCCCGCCCTCGAAAAAAAGAATCGCGGGCGAGACGCCCTCGCTCCAAGCGCCTCCCCTGCGAAGGGGCGACCGGCGAGACGCCTTGGGGGTTCCACCGTCGTCAATCCATCCCCGGCTCTTCCCCTTGTCAGGGCGCTCCGAAGAAGTTTGCCTCCACGCGTATCCCCGGGGCCTCCGCGGCGCCAGACACACCGGTCTGCTTCTTCAGAGAGACACGCGCCGCGCCGGGGGATGTTCCGGGCGCACGCAGTGCGCCCCTTCAGGGAGGTGTGGGGTGGATTTCCTCCGGGCACGGTATGGTCGTGCCCCTTGTCGTCATTTCTGCATTTTTCTCCGTCATTCCCGCGAATGCGGGAATCCAGAGCTTGCCGGAAAAGCCAGGAACGCCAACGGCGTTTTACAGCAAAGCCCAGAGTTGCGCGAAGGCGCAACCCTGGGTCGTGGTCACCCACGCCAAATAGTTATGCGACCCCGTTGGGGGTTGCTGGGATGTTGCCTGGGTTTCCAAGATAGGCTCGCGTTGCTTGCCAACCTTGGGCTTTGTTATGGAATCCCTTTGGGATTCACCGAGATGGAAAAATAGGAAACCAGGATTTCAGACGCAAGGACACGATTTGGGCGTACGCAGTGCGCCCCTTCGAGGGTGGGGGTGGATTTCATCCGGGCACGGTATGGCTGTGCCCCTACGTTGGGAGCGAGGGCGTCCCGCCCTCGGAAAAGGAATCGAGGGCAAGACGCCCTCGCTCCCAAGGTGGCTTCCTATCCCACGGAGGTTTGCGGCGGTTCGGAAACACGTGGGCCCGGTTGCATTCCATCAACATTCATGCGTTTGCCCTGCCCGGGTTCCGCCGTGGCCGGACATCGATGCGACTTTGGGGCAGAATGACGGTTTGTCGCGCTTGGCGCGATCTACCTGTTCCGAGGATTTTCAAAATGCCACGACCGATCCAGGCTTGTATCGATCTATCCGCCTTTCGTCACAACTACGGCCTTGCCAAAACGCGCGCGGCGCAGTCCGGCGGCCAGGCCAGCGCTTGGGCGGTGGTCAAGGCCGACGCCTACGGGCATGGCCTGCTGCGCGCGGCCAGGGCGCTGGGCGATGTCGCCGACGGTTTCGCCCTGCTCGACGTCGAGGCCGCCGTGGCGCTGCGCGATGCCGGACTGCGGCAGCCGATCCTGCTGCTGGAAGGTTTTTTCGATCGACACGATCTGGCGGCGTGTGCCGACTATGGACTGACGCCCGCCGTGCATCGGCTCGAACAGTTGCGCATGATCCGCGACGCGGCCTTGCCGGCGCGCCTGCCGATCTATCTCAAACTCAACAGCGGGATGAATCGCTTGGGCTTCAGGCTGGAGGAAATTCCCGCCGTTCGGAGCGAACTGGCGAAAGACACCGCCGCCTTCCTTTCGTCCGTCACGCTGATGATGCATTTCGCCACAGCGGACGGCGAGCGCGGCGTGGACTGGCAACTGGAGCGCTTCCGGCAAATGACCGCCGCTTGGGATCTGCCGGTATCGATGGCCAACTCGGCGGCAATTTTGCGCCACCCGCAGACGCTGGGCGACTGGGCGCGTCCCGGTATCATCCTGTACGGCGCGAGTCCGTTTCCGGACCAGAGCGCCGCCAGCTTCGGCCTGCGTCCGGCGATGACCCTGAGCAGCCGTATCCTGTCCGTGCAGGCTATCGGCCCAGGGGAGCGGGTCGGTTACGGCGGCATCTTCGAGGCGTCCCGGCCGACGCGCGTCGGTATCGTCGCGTGCGGTTACGCCGACGGTTATCCGCGCAGCGCGCCGAACGGTACGCCGATCCGGGTCGCCGGTGTGCGGACAGTGACCATCGGCCGCGTGTCGATGGACATGTTGACTTGCGACCTGACCGATATTCCGCAAGCGGGCGTTGGCAGCGAGGTGGTGCTGTGGGGCGAAGGGCTGGCCGCGGATGAGGTGGCCGCCGCTGCTGGGACCATTAGCTACGAGCTGTTCTGCGCGCTGGCGCGGCGCGTGCCGGTGATCGAAATCGGGGACAAGCGGGAAGACGACGGAAGAGACAAGGCCGAAAAAGAGAGCAAAACCTGAAATGGCCAAAGGAAAGACGGTTTATTCCTGTACTGAATGCGGCGCGACATCGAACAAGTGGCAGGGACAATGTCCAGGGTGCGAAGCGTGGAACACGCTGGTCGAGACCGTCGCCGAGGCCGAAACTCCGTCGTCGCGGCGTTTTGCTTCGCTGGTCGGCGTCGCCAAGGTGCAGACGCTCTCCGAGATCGAGGCGCGCGAGGAAGACCGGCTGCCGACCGGGGTCGGCGAGTTTGACCGCGCGCTCGGCGGCGGTCTGGTGGCCGGTGGCGTGGTGCTGATCGGCGGCGATCCGGGGATCGGCAAGAGCACCTTGCTGTTGCAGGCTTTGAGCGTGCTCTCCGGCGTCTCGCGGGTGCTTTACGTAAGCGGCGAGGAATCCGGCCAGCAGATCGCCTTGCGCGCGCGGCGGCTGGCGCTGGATACGCGGCAACTCAAATTGCTGGCGGAAATCAACCTGGGAAAGATTCTTGCCGCGCTGCAGGCGGAAAAGCCGCACGTGGCGGTGATCGACTCGATCCAGACGCTGTGGTCGGAGCAATTAAATTCAGCGCCGGGTTCGGTGGCGCAGGTGCGCGAATGCGCGGCGCAGCTCACCCGGCTGGCCAAACAGAGCGGCACGACGGTGATCCTGGTCGGACATGTGACCAAGGAAGGCGCGTTGGCCGGGCCGCGCGTGCTGGAGCACATGGTCGACACCGTGCTGTACTTTGAAGGCGACACGCATTCGAGTTTCCGTCTGATTCGCGCGGTGAAAAACCGCTACGGCGCGGTCAACGAGATCGGCGTTTTCGCCATGACCGATCGTGGCTTAAAGGGAGTCAGCAACCCTTCGGCGATGTTTCTTTCGCAGCACGGCCAGACCGTTCCCGGTTCGTGCGTGTTGGTCACTCAGGAGGGAACGCGGCCTCTGCTGGTGGAAATTCAGGCGCTGGTCGATCACGCCTACGGCAATCCGCGCCGGCTGACGGTCGGGCTGGACGCGCAACGGTTGGCGATGCTGCTGGCGGTACTGCATCGTCACGCGGGTATTTTGTGCTTTGACCAGGATGTGTTCGTGAATGCCGTCGGTGGAGTCAGGATCGGCGAACCGGCGGCCGATCTGGCGGTCTTGCTGTCGATTGTTTCTTCGTTAAAAAACAAGGCGCTGCCGGAAAAACTCATCGTCTTTGGCGAGATTGGCCTGGCCGGCGAGATCCGTCCCGCGCCGCGCGGCCAGGAACGCTTGAAGGAAGCCGCCAAGCTCGGTTTTACACACGCGCTGATTCCGGAAGCCAACCAACCACGGCAAAAAATCGCGGAAATGGAAATCATCGCCGCGCGCCGGGTGGAAGAAGCGTTTCGGAAATTGCGCGAACTGGAATGAGCTTGGTGATTGCGTTTGAACCTGGTGTTGCGTCTCATAAACAAGCAGCATTTATTTTGCTGGTTGCGTGTGCCGCGAAAGTGAGAATCGTATCGGCCTGTTTATACTTTTGAGACGCCGCGCCAAGTTGAAAGCCAGCGACAAAATTGGCTTCCGGCGTCGGGGCGAAGGTGGCGGCGTGATAGAATACGCAGTTCGCTAAAACGAAAATACTGGCGACAAAGTTCCGCCAAAATCCGTATTCACCGGTCAGCCGGTCGCCAAATTGGAACGAGCCGTGGAAACCTTCGCACAAGAAACACTCCCAGTCAGCCTTGAAGACGAAATGCGCCGGTCGTATCTCGATTACGCGATGAGCGTGATCATTGGCCGCGCCTTGCCGGACGCTCGCGACGGTCTGAAGCCGGTGCATCGCCGGGTGCTCTACGCCATGCACGAGGTGGGCAACGACTGGAACAAGGCGCACAAGAAATCCGCGCGTATCGTCGGCGACGTGATGGGGAAATACCATCCGCACGGCGACGCGGCCATTTATGACACCATCGTGCGCATGGCGCAGCCGTTTTCACTGCGCTACATGCTGGTGGACGGTCAGGGCAATTTCGGTTCGGTCGACGGCGACAGCGCGGCGGCGATGCGCTACACCGAAGTGCGCATGGCGAGAATCGGGCACCAGTTGCTGGAAGACATCGACAAGGAAACGGTGGATTTCGGGCCTAATTACGACGGCACCCTGCAAGAGCCGCTGGTGCTGCCGACGCGCATTCCCGAACTGCTGATCAACGGTTCTTCCGGCATCGCCGTCGGGATGGCGACCAACATTCCGACGCACAATCTCAACGAAGTCGTCGAAGCCTGCCTGGCCTTGCTGCGTAACCCCGAGATGACGATCGACGAGCTGATCGAGATCATTCCCGCGCCCGATTTTCCGACCGCCGGAATCATTTACGGCGTTTCCGGCGTGCGCGAGGGCTATCGCACCGGCCGTGGCCGCGTGATCATGCGCGCCAGGACGCATTTCGAGGACATCAAGGGCAGCGCCGACCGTCAGGCGATCATCGTCGACGAGCTGCCGTATCAAGTTAACAAGCGTGCCTTGCTGGAAAAGATCGGCGAGCTGGTCAACGACAAGAAAATCGAAGGCATCTCCGACCTGCGCGACGAATCCGACAAATCCGGGATGCGCGTGGTGATTGAACTCAAACGCAACGAAGTGCCGGAAGTCGTGCTCAATTGTCTGTACAAACAGACGCAGTTGCAGGACACCTTCGGGATGAACATGGTGGCGCTGGTCGACGGCCAGCCACGCCTGCTTAACCTGAAGCAGTTGCTCGACTGTTTTCTGTCGCACCGGCGCGAGGTCATCAACCGGCGCACCGTGTACGAGCTGCGCCGCGCGCGGGAGAGGGCGCACATTCAGGAAGGTCTGGCCGTGGCGCTGGACAACGTCGATGAAATCATCGCGCTGATCAAGGCTTCGCCGACGCCGGCGGACGCCCGGCGCGGGCTGATGTCGAAGTTGTGGCAGTCGGAAACAGTGACCGAGATGTTGCGGCGCGCCACGCTGGACGCGACGCGCCCCGATGGGCTGGGGCTGGAATACGGCCTGTCGAAGAGCGGCTATCTGCTTTCCGAAGCGCAGGCGCAGGCCATTCTCGAACTCCGCCTGCAACGCCTGACCGGACTCGAGCGCGACAAGATCGTCACCGACTACGCGGAACTGCTCGAACACATCGCCGATTTGATGGACATTCTGGCGCGGCCCGAACGCATCACCGAAATCATCGTCGAGGAACTCAACGCCGTGCGCGTCCAGTTTGGCGACAAGCGGCGTTCGGAGATCGTCCTCGATACGCAGGATCTGGGCATCGAGGATTTCATCACGCCGCAGGACATGGTAGTCACGCTGTCGCATACCGGCTACATCAAATCGCAGCCGCTCGCCGACTATCGCGCCCAGCGACGCGGCGGACGCGGCAAGCAGGCGGCGACGGTCAAGGAAGACGATTTCGTCGATCATTTGTTTACCGCCAATACCCACGACCATATTCTTTGCTTCTCCAATCGCGGCCGGCTGTACTGGCTCAAGGTCTATGAAGTGCCGCAAGGCGCGCGCAGCGGGCGCGGCAAGCCGATCGTCAATATGTTCCCGCTGGAGGAAGGCGAGAAGATCAACGCCATTCTGCCGATCAAGGAATTTGTCGAAGACCGTTTCGTTTTCATGTGTACCGCGCAGGGCACGGTGAAGAAAACGTCGCTGTCGGATTTTTCCAATCCGCGCAAGGCCGGGATCATTGCCGTGGCGCTGGACGAAGGCGACTACCTGATCGGCGCGGAAATCACCAACGGTGCGCAAGACATCGTGCTTGTTTCCGATGCCGGCAAGGCGGTCTGGTTCGACGAGGAGGAGGTCAGGCCGATGGGCCGCACGGCGCGCGGTGTGCGCGGCATGAGGCTCGGCGAGGGGCAGCAGGTGCTGTCGCTGCTGGTCGCCGAAAACCACCAGGAAACGGTGCTGGTGGCGACCGAGAACGGCTACGGCAAGCGCACCGTGCTCGCCGACTTCCGCCATTCGGGGCGCGGCAATCAAGGCGTCATCGCCATTGCCGCCAGCGAGCGCAACGGCAAGACCGTCGCCGCGCGGCTGGTCAAGGACGAAGACGAGATCATGCTGATTACCACGGGAGGTGTGCTGATCCGCACGCGGGTGGCTGAAATCCGCGAACTCGGGCGTGCGACGCAAGGTGTGACGCTGATCGCGCTCGACGAAGGCGAGAAGCTGGCCGGTCTGGAAAAGGTCGCCGAGTCGGTGGTCGAGTCCGAGGACGATGCCGAGAATGCTCAGGCGAAGGACGCGGCGGATTTTACAGACCCCACGGATTCCACGAACTCTACGGACGTCACACCTGAGGGGAACGAGGAATAACGCGGCATGATCGGCATCCGAAACGGATTTCCAAGGCAATTGCAGCAAAAATTAGCGACCGGCCTTCAGGCCTGTCGATCCAACGTGTTTTGGAAGGGGTTTGCCCCCTCCCAAAACGGTCGCCGAAACCCCGGCCATAAAAAAGGGATTCAGCTCCCACCGCCCTAAAGGGCGGGGTTTCAAACCGGAGTTGGTTTTACGATGAAAAGTTATACGCTCTCTCTGTCACGCTGGCACAAGGTGGCGGAACGTCTGGCGCGTATCTACGCCGAACTGACACAGAACGCCAAGGATACCTTCAACAACACCCAGATCAGCGGCTACCTGGGAGAATCCAAGGTAGACCGTCTGCGTGAATTGTCGAAAATACAGATCGCCAACCTTCAACGCGCTTTCCGGGTGCAGGACGCCTTGGCGCATATTCGGCAGGCTGTCGGCGAAGGCAATGCCAAAACAGGAGTTGCCAAGGAACTGGCTGACTACGACGCGCTGAGCCGTCGGCACAAATTGCTTGAATCCATTCTGACCGCCCAGGACGGCGAGATGGTGACGTTCGAAGAAATGCGACAGTTGCCGAGCCAGATTGTCACGGAAGATCGTTATGATCGCGGCAAGGCAGGGGTACGTGTCCGAATGTTCGATGCGCAATCATTTGCGGCACTCCGGGCCGAGGCCGACGGGCTGCGGACCCGGATTTATGCACTGACCGACCGGATCAGCGATCTCAACCGCGAACGGTTGACGCTCGAACTCCAGGAGAAAATTGCTCAGGAAGCCGGTTTGTAGTTCCTGCGCAAGCAGGTCAGGTCGTCTTGTCGCTGGCAACCGGAAGACTGCCACGCGACCGCGGGCGGAGCATTTATAGAATAGCCGAATACAACTGCACTGGTCTCTGGTAGGAAACGCCAAAAGCCGAAACTTTCCGCGCAACGGATATGTTGGTTGTTGGCTTACGCGGATCGATACCAAACCGTCAGGTGGTTGTTTGTTGTTGATTGCCGGTTGCTACGCTCCGTCCCGCGCTTCTTCTCTCACGGTTCTGCGATGAACGCTGGAAGCCATCCCTTCTATTCAGGTGAAACCGTGACGGGTCAGGTCGTCGCGCTTGGGCGGCGTTGTGCCAGTTTGAACATCCGCAGGTGGATTGTCCAGATCGACAAGGAGTTCATCGACTGGAACGCGCTTCGTTCGCCCAGCGAACTATTGTCGATTGGAGATCGTCTCCAGGTGGTCGTCCATCTTCACGACGCATCGAATCCAATTCACCGGAAATATCGACTGACTCCGAGGCATACCTTCCATGGCGCATGGGCCAGCCGTCTCCCGCTGCTCGATGATCCATGGCCGGAACTGCAAGCCAGGTATCCAGAGGGGACGGTTGTCGAGGTCGAAATGATTGACTACGTGAATTGGTATATTGCCAGGGTCAGGATGCCGGAAGGTCTGGTGGTTGAATTGCGCATCAACGACATCCACATACGATCAAGCAGAACAACGAATTACCAACGGCCATTGTGTCCGGGCGAGCGGTTCAAGGTGGTGTTCCGGAAAGCCTATCGGCCCGGTGGATGGGTCGAACGGCATTTCGGCGGTTCGATGGACGACTGTCTCGCCGAGAGCGGGTATATCACGCAGGGTCAGGCAGCGATTCGTCTGACCCTGCGGGAACAGGCGTTTTTGAAAGTGAGGAATGGGTGAGGTTTTCTGGTTTATCGTTTTGGAATGGGTGTTTTTTAGCGATAGCGCACAGGTCGCTAGTTTATGTTGTGACTAAAGGCCAATAGTGTTTAGATAAATCGATGCGCGTGGGGTCAAAACCAAGAATTTGAGCGGGAGTTTATAGGAGCAGAGACATTTCGTTGTTGCAAAACAGAAAATATTTGCTCCCTTTATTGTTCCGTTGATCCTTGCCTAATTTGTTGAGTAGCTTGTAAAAACAGTCTACACCAAGAGCAAAATTTACATCCACTCTCTAGGCATGTATTGATCAGTGAGACAACCGTTCTCACCAACCTCTTTTACTCCTTTTACGGTAAGTGTTCTCGGCTTCACATTTTGATTCGTGACACCGACACGGCTTTTTGCTTTCTCAATAGCTTCATCTTTATTATTAGCTGCCACAGTTGTGACCGCTAACCCCCCTGTCGTTTCCCTCAATATCGAGACATACTTTGAAGAGCTTGAACATTGCAATTTCCTGTGTTGTTTAGATGGAAAGTTAGGGCTGGACAACATGCTTAACCCAAACGGATGAATTCAAATAATATAACAAGATGGCGTCGACTGCAAGAAGAGTAAAAAAGGGTGTCACTGACTTTCAGACTTGTCCGGTTTTATAGTTTTCAAATTGTCCGCTTTTGTGTGCGTCCTGCCAACGGCTGGAGGGCGTAGCCCGTAAGCCGTTGGCAGGATGCGGCGAACCCG
>JAITNL010000033.1 GCA_031290495.1 Accumulibacter sp. | reverse complement strand
CGCGTGCGCCGCTTCCCGGCGGACAAAATGACGACGCCGGAAGGCGTCCGGCTGAAAGTGCCGCACATGGGCTGGAACGAGGTCACGCAAAATCGCACGCAAAACCAGCCGCACGCTTTGTGGAACGGTATCGACGATGGCGCGCGTTTCTATTTTGTGCACAGTTATTACGTGGCGCCGGCGGATCGCGCCTGCGTCGCCGGCGCCACGCAATACGGCGTCCCCTTTACCAGCGCGGCGGCGCGGGATAATATCTTCGCCATTCAATTTCACCCCGAAAAGAGCGCCGCGGCTGGATTGGCCTTGCTTGCCAATTTTGTCGAATGGACGCCCTGAGCGTTCTCTTTTCCGGTTCCCATTTTCCATTCATTATTATTTTCGTTGCGCAAAATGCTGATCATTCCCGCGATTGACCTGAAAGACGGACAATGCGTCCGCCTCAAGCAGGGGCTTATGGACGAGGCCACCGTTTTCTCCGATTCGCCGGGCGAACAGGCGGCGCACTGGCTCGAACAGGGTGCGCGCCGTCTGCACGTCATCGACCTGAACGGCGCGTTCGCCGGAAAACCACGAAACGAAAAAGCGATCAAGCAAATCGTCGATGCCCTCGGTGACGAAATACCGATTCAACTGGGCGGCGGAATCCGCGATCTCGACACCATCGAGCGCTGCCTCGACAGCGGCGTCGCTTACGTCATCATCGGTACAGCGGCGGTGAAAAATCCCGGTTTCCTGCACGACGCCTGCGGCGCGTTTCCGGGGCAGATCATCGTTGGGCTGGATGCCAAGGACGGCAAGGTGGCGGTCGACGGCTGGTCGAAACTGACCAGGCACGATGCGCTCGATCTGGCCAAAAAATGCGAGGATTACGGCGTCGACGCGATCATTTATACCGACATCGGACGCGACGGAATGCTCTCCGGCATCAACATCGAAGCCACCGTCAAACTGGCGCAATCCTTGCGGATTCCCGTCATCGCCAGCGGCGGATTGTCCAATATCGAGGACATCCGCAAACTGTGCGCCGTCGAGAGCGAGGGCATCATCGGCGCCATCGCGGGACGCGCCATCTACGACGGTTCGCTCGATTTTGCCGCGGCGCAGGCCGAGTCCGACCGGATTTCCGACGCCTGACGGCGTCTGTCCAACAACGTCAGAGGGGAATCCGCCTTGGGCCTCGCCAAACGTATCATCCCCTGCCTTGACGTGACCGCTGGCCGGGTCGTCAAAGGAACCAATTTCATCGACCTGCGCGACGCCGGCGATCCCGTCGAGATCGCCCGCCGGTACGACGAGCAGGGCGCCGACGAAGTGACCTTTCTGGACATCACGGCATCCTCGGATCAGCGCGACATCATTCTGCATATCGTCGAAGCCTGCGCCGCGCAAGTCTTCATCCCGCTGACCGTCGGCGGCGGCGTGTGCACGGTGGCCGACGTCCGGCGTCTGCTGAACGCGGGCGCCGATAAGGTGAGCATGAACACGGCGGCGGTGAACAACCCCGATCTGGTCGCGGAGGCGTCGGGCAAGGTCGGCAACCAGTGCATCGTGGTGGCGATCGACGCCAAGCAATCCGCGCCGGGCCGGTGGGAAGTGTTCACCCACGGGGGACGCCAGCGCACGGGGATCGACGCGGTCGAATGGGCGCGGCGCGCCCAGCAACTGGGCGCCGGCGAGATCCTGTTGACCAGCATGGACCGCGACGGGACGAAAAATGGTTTCGATCTGGCGCTGACGCGCGCCGTGTCGGATGCCGTCGACATCCCGGTGATCGCCAGCGGCGGCGTCGGCAATCTGCAACATCTGGCCGACGGCGTAGCGCTGGGCGGAGCCGACGCCGTCCTGGCCGCGAGCATCTTTCACTTCGGCGAGTATACGGTGCGCCAAGCCAAGGAATATATGCGCGAGCGCGGTATCGAGGTGCGGCTATGAGCGATCTGGATGACCGCCTGCCTTGGCTGGATGCCATAAAATGGGATGAAAACGGCCTGATTCCGGCCATCGCCCAGGACGCCGCGACGGGCCGCGTGCTGACGCTGGCCTGGATGAACCGGAAATCCTTACAGGAAACCGTGTCGAGGGGCCGCGCCGTATATTGGTCGCGGTCGCGCCGCCGTCTCTGGGTGAAAGGCGAGAAATCGGGACACTTTCAGAAACTGAAATCGATCCGCGCCGATTGCGACGGTGACGCGTTGCTGCTGGCGGTCGAGCAAGTGGGCGGGATTGCCTGTCATACCGGACGGGAAGGATGCTTCTTCCGTGAATTGCAAAACGAGCGTTGGGTCAGCGTCGACCCGGTCTTGAAAAATCCGCAAGAGATTTACCGCAAAGGTTGATCGCAAGACTGGTCATCTCTCCGGCTCCACCACCGGAGAAGGCAACCGAAGGCCGGATGCTTGCCCTTTCCCTCGACCGCGAGTTTTTGGACCGGTCCGGTTTTATGACAGATCGCGCGCTGCAAAACCGGTCAGTCTGAAAGCGCGCGGCATCCGGCGTTCCCAACATGGACAGGGCAATCGCATGAATGCCATTGTCGTTGACTGTTGCAAATAGTCGTTTACGATCAACAGGTTAGCGAGGGGCTGTTCACAGGGGCAAGATTTGTGTAGTTTTCTGTCTTTTTGGAG
>JAITNL010000209.1 GCA_031290495.1 Accumulibacter sp. | reverse complement strand
TCTTCAAACCCGAAAGCGTCGCCTTCGTCAACAACGACGGGAAAACTCCCCCTACCCGCGTTTCCGAACGCTACGGCAAGTCCTGGGGCGAGCTGGGCGTCGGGATTCAGGGCTGGGCGGACAAATCCACTTCGGTCTTCGGCGAACTCCGTTATCAACACGGGTTCTCCTCGCCAGACAAGGGAGACGCCAGGGAAGGCGGCTCGGTGAATATCGGCGCGCGGTTCAGTTTCTAAGCGCTGGCGGGCGGCGGGACGGCCGCCCCTGCGTGGCACCCTTACCGCCGCTGCCCCCTCCCGTTCGAGGCGCCCCTCCACGGAGTGGAATCAAACCCGACGCGCTCCTGGTTTGATTCCACTCCTCTGGAGGTGTGCCCCGAATGGGCGAGGTTGATTCCACTTTCTGGCGGATTGCCATCCGCCATGAGCAAGCCTACAATCCACACCTTCTTTCCTGGAAGTTTTTATTGAAATACAACCATCTGCAATGAGCGGGAGTGAGAGTGATCATGAACGAAGAAGCAAAAGTCGATATTACCCAGGTCGACGCCGAACACGGATTTTTCGACGAATTTGAGCGGCCAAGCAAAGAGAAATGGAAGGAAGAAGCGATTGCGGCATTGAAAGGCGCGTCTTTCGACAAGGTGTTGTTCACCAAGACCTACGAAGGGCTGACCATCGCGCCGATCTATTGCGCGGAAGACATCGAGGGCTTGCCGCATTTAGGCTCGAAGCCCGGCTTTCCGTCGTTTGCGCGGAGTACGCGGGCGAACGGTTTCCTGAAAGAACCGTGGAAAATCTGTCAGGAAATCCTCGCCGCTTTCCCCACGGAATTTAACGAAGAGGCGCGCCACGACGTCGCGCGCGGACAAACGGCCTTGAATCTCGTGCTCGACCGGCCGACGCGCGCCGGTCAGGATCCCGCGAACGCGGCTCAGGACGAGGTGGGTAATCGCGGCGTTTCACTGGCGAGTCTGGGCGACCTGAGCACCCTGCTGCGCGATATCGATCTGGAGCGCGTGAGCCTCCAGTGTCACGCCGGGGCGACGTCGCTGCCGCTGATTGCCGGTCTGGCCGTCGCTTTGCGGGATAGCGAGAAGGGGACCAATCGCCTCTACGGCGCGGATGCCTGCGTCGGCGGCGATCCGCTGGGCGAACTCGCGGCCCACGGGCAGCTCACCCTGTCGCTCAAGGCCGCTTATGACTGCATGTATCAGGCGACGGTCTGGGCCTTGCGCAAAGCGCCGAAGCTGCAAACGATCTTTGTGCGCGGGCATCCCTATCACGATGCCGGGGCCAGTTCGACCGAGGAAGTGGCCTTCGCGCTGGCGACCGCGACGGAATATATCCGTGAATTGCTGGGGCGCGGGTTGTCGATCGAGGATGTCGCGCCAAGAATCCGCTTTGGCTTTTCGCTCGGTTCCAACTTCTTCATGGAGATCGCCAAGCTGCGCGCGGCGCGCGTTCTTTGGGGACAGATCGTCGCGGCCTTCGGCGGTTCGCCGGACGCACAGAAAATGACCATTCACGGGCGCAGTTCCGCTTACAACAAAACCGTGTTCGACCCCTACGTCAACATGCTGCGCATTACCAGCGAAGGTTTCTCAGGGGCAGTGGGCGGCGTCGACAGTCTGCATCTGGCGCCGTTCGACGAGCCGGTGCGCACCCCCGACCGCTTTTCGCGGCGCATTGCCCGCAACGTGCAAGTGGTGTTGCAGGAGGAAGCGCGCTTTACCCAGCCGATCGACATGGGCGGCGGCTCGTACTACATCGAGAAAATGACGCACGAGTTCGCGCAAGCGGCATGGCGCCTCTTCCAGGAGATCGAGAAGAACGGCGGCATGGGCGCCGCCGTTATAGCCGGGACGCCGCAAACGCTGGCCGCCGCGACCGCCGCCAAGCGTGCCAAAGCCATCGAGACGCGCGCCGACGTGATTCTCGGCACCAACATGTACGCCAATCTCTCTGAGAAAAAAATCGAAGTACCGCAAATCGACCGCGCGGCGCTCAAAAAAGCCCGCGTCGCCGAAGTCGACGATTACCGCCGCAAACACACGCATTATTCGCTGGGTTTCGACCTGACGGCAATCGAAAAGGGATTTGCCGGCGCGGGCGGCGAAGTCGTTGAACTGGCCATCGGCGCGGTTGGTAACGGCGCGACGCTGGGCGATCTGTTCGAGGTACTGTCCGGCTTTGACGCCGAACGGCCAAGCGCGCCGCCGCTCAAGATCACGCGCGCCGCCGAATTGTTCGAGCGCTTGCGCCAGCGGGTGGAGACAAAATTCGCCGAAGAAGGCAAAAAAGTCCGCCTCTTCCTGGCCAACATGGGGCCGATCCCGCAGCACAAGCCACGCGCCGATTTTGCCGCCGGTTTCTTTGAAGTCGCCGGTTTCGAGGTGCTCGGCAACGGCGGTTTCGCGACCGTCGACGCGGCGGCCGACGCCGCGCTGGCCTCCGGCGCGCCGGTCGTGGTGATCTGTTCGACCGACGCGGCGTATCCCGATTACGTGCCGGCGCTGGCCGCGCGCATCAAGGCGGAGAAACCGGAAATGACGGTGATCGTCGCCGGCCGGCAGTCGCCGGAAGTCACCGCGGTTTTTAACGCCGCCGGCGTGGACGATTACATCCACGTGCGCGCCAATTGCTGCGAGATCAACAACAAACTGCATGAAAAGTACATGGGGTAAAAGACATGAAAACATTTCCGGATTTCAGTGAAATCGCCTACCAGCCGGTCACGCAGCCGGTCGACCACGCCACCTGGGAAAAAGCCCTGGAAGAACGCATCGGCGAGCCGCCGGTGTGGATGACCAACGAGCAGATTCCGGTCAAGGCGCTGTACACCGAAGACGATATCAGCAATATCGAACACATTGGTTTCTCCGCCGGCATCGCGCCCAATCTGCGCGGCCCGTATCCGACCATGTACGTGCAGCGTCCGTGGACCATCCGCCAGTACGCCGGTTTCTCCACCGCCGAGGAAAGCAACGCCTTCTACCGCCGCAATCTGGCGATGGGACAGAAGGGCTTGTCGGTGGCCTTCGATCTGGCGACGCACCGCGGCTACGATTCAGACCATCCGCGCGTCGTCGGCGACGTTGGCAAGGCGGGCGTGGCGGTCGATTCGATCCTCGACGCGGAAATTCTGTTCTCCGGCATTCCGCTGCACGAAATGTCGGTGTCGATGACCATGAACGGCGCGGTGCTGCCGATTCTGGCCTTCTACATCGTCGCCGGGCTGGAACAGGGCGCGCGGCTCGATCAGTTGTCCGGCACCATCCAGAACGACATCCTCAAGGAATTCATGGTGCGCAACACCTACATCTATGAACCGAAAGGGTCGATGCGCATCATCGGCGACATCTTCGAATACACCTCGAAGTGCATGCCCAAGTTCAACAGCATCAGCATTTCCGGCTACCACATGCAGGAAGCCGGCGCGACCGCCGACATCGAACTCGCCTACACCATCGCCGACGGCCTGGAATACGTGCGCACCGGCATCGCCGCCGGCATCGACGTGGACAAATTCGCGCCGCGCCTGTCGTTCTTCTGGGCCGAGGGCATGAATTACTTCATGGAAGTTGCCAAGCTGCGCGCCGGCCGTCTGCTGTGGGCCAAGCTGCTCAAGCAGTTCAACCCGAAGAACCCGAAATCGCTGGCCCTGCGCACGCACTCGCAAACTTCCGGCTGGAGCCTGACCGAGCAGGACCCGTTCAACAATGTGGCGCGCACCTGCATCGAAGCGATGGCCGCGACGCTCGGACACACCCAATCGCTGCACACCAACGCGCTCGACGAAGCCATCGCGCTGCCGACTGACTTTTCGGCGCGCATCGCCCGCAACACGCAGATCTACCTGCAAAGCGAAACCAGCATCTGCAAGGCCATCGATCCCTGGGGCGGCTCGTATTACGTCGAATGGCTGACCGACCAGCTGCGCAAGAAAGCCTGGGGCCACATCGTCGAAGTCGAGCGGCTCGGCGGCATGGCCAATGCCATCGAGACCGGCCTGCCCAAGATGCGCATCGAGGAAGCGTCGGCGCGGCGGCAGGCGCGCATCGACTCGCGCGCCGAACCGATCATCGGGGTCAACAAGTTCCGGCTGGAACACGAAGACCCGATCGACATCCTGTCGATCGACAATACCGCCGTGCGCGCCTCGCAGATTGAGCGTTTGAAGAAATTGCGCGCCGAGCGCGACAACGTCCGCGTGCGGCAACTGCTCGACGCCATCACCAACGCCGCGCAGTCGCGCGAAAACGGCAACCTGCTCGAACTCTCGGTTGAAGCGGCCAAGGCGCGCGCCAGTCTGGGCGAAATTTCCGACGCCATCGAAAAAGTCTATCCGCGCCACAAGGCGGTGATCCGCTCGATTTCTGGCGTCTACAGTTCGGAATACGCGGAGAACGAAGAACTGACAACGGTGCAGAAGATGTGCGCCGATTTTGAGCAGCGTCACGGGCGGCGGCCACGGTTGCTGGTCGCCAAGATCGGTCAGGACGGCCATGACCGTGGCGCGAAGGTAATCGCCACGGCGTTCTCCGACATCGGTTTCGACGTCGATGTCAGCCCGTTGTTCATGACGCCGGAAGAAGCCGCCGACATGGCGGTGGAAAACGATGTGCACGTCGTCGGCTTCAGTTCGCTGGCCGCCGGGCACAACACCTTGCTGCCGCAGCTCGTGCAGGAACTGGACAAGCGCGGGCGCGGCGACATTCTGGCCTGCATCGGCGGCGTCATTCCGGCGCAGGATTACGACTTCCTCTACCAGAACGGCGCGGCGCTGATCTTCGGGCCGGGCACCGTCATTCCCGTGGCCGCGCGCAAAGTGCTCGAAAAACTCAACGCCGCCCTCGATTGACAGGGTTGGAACAGAGGAGCGCGGATGAACGACAGCACGCACCATCACCCGGAATGGGTGCCGGAACACGCGGGGACAGCGCAGGGGTTTACCACCAACGTCATGCCGGGTATCAAGAGCCGGCATGACGGCTTGCCGGGCGTCGGCGCAACCAGAGCGATGGTGCGTCCGCCATCCGCGCGGCGGCCCGAGCTGACCGTCGACGCGTATGTCGACGGCGTATTGGCCGGGGATCGCTCGATTCTCGCCCGCGCCATCACGCTGGTCGAGAGCAACGCCGACCGTCATCAGGATCAGGCGCAGGAAATGCTCACGCGCCTGGTCCCGTATGCCGGGAAAACCATCCGCGTCGGCATCACCGGCGTACCCGGCGCTGGTAAAAGTTCGCTGATCGAAACCCTCGGTCTGCGCCTGTGCGAACGCGGACACAAGCTCGCCGTGCTGGCCGTCGATCCGAGCAGCAGCGTCACCGGCGGCAGCATCCTGGGCGACAAGACGCGCATGGAACTGCTTTCGCGCAACCGCAACGCCTATATCCGGCCATCGCCGGCCAGCGGCGTACTGGGCGGCGTGGCGCGTAAAAGCCGGGAAACGATGATCGTCTGCGAAGCGGCGGGTTTCGACGTGATTTTCGTCGAAACGGTGGGCGTCGGACAAAGCGAGATCACCGTGCGTTCGATGGTCGATATCTTCATGCTGTTGCAGATCGCCGGCGCGGGCGACGAGTTGCAAGGCATCAAGAAAGGCATCATGGAGCGCTGCGACCTGATCGCGGTGAACAAAGCCGACGGCGACAACAAACTGCGCGCGGAAGCGGCGCGCGTCGATTATCAGCGGATTCTGCGTTACCTGCAGCCATCGACCGAGGGCTGGAAAACGCAAGCCCTGTCCTGTTCGGCCTATACCGGCGAAGGCATTGACGCGCTATGGGCCGCCGTCGAAGCCTTTCGCGCCAACACGGTGGCCTCGGGCGTCTTCGAGAAACGCCGGCAACAGCAAAATCTCGACTGGACGCACAACCTGGTGCTCGAACAGATCAAGCGGACGTTCTACGGCAACCCGAACGTCAGAATGAATATGCCGGCCATCGAACAAAAAATCATCGGTGGACAGATCTCGCCGACCCAGGCCGCCAGCCTGTTGCTTCGGCTTTCCATGCTGGAAGAACTGCAAACGCCATTGTGTTAAGGGACGAGTCCAATTCGCCAGCCGGAAAGCATCCGTCGGCAATTTGGTCGGATCGTGGCGTATGGGCCGTGCGCGGGTCGAAAATCGAAACGAATATAGCGATTCCAGCTCCCAACTGATACCTGAAAACCTGGAGTTGGGGTCTCCTGAGCGAACCCAGATAAAACTTGCGCGGAAATGACTGCCTACCCTGTCTGCCGACAGTTTTGCAGGTTGGATAAGCCGCGCAGCGGCGTAATCCGACACCGTTCCTCCGCCGCGCGGCGGCGCTCATTTCAATCTTCAATCAGCGGCGCTGCGCCGCTGGGTGTATGGGTGTCGGATTACGCCGCTGGCGCGGCTTATCCAACCTATAGCGGTTCCTATAAATAACCAATCCCTCTAAATAACCGTCATTTCTGCGAAAGCGGGAATCCAGGTTTTCAGGGTTTCTCGATGGCTGCCTGGATTTCCGTTTGCGCGGGAATGACGGGTAAAAACAGAGGGCGGCGGAGAATTGCAGGGGCGACCGTCACGGTCGCCCGCCAACGCTTAAAACCTGAACCGCACGC
>JAITNL010000172.1 GCA_031290495.1 Accumulibacter sp. | reverse complement strand
GCCTGGATCGTTCGTGGCGCATTTTCTCGATCATCTTTTTCTCATGGCAAAGCAGGCATGACTCTGGATAGCGAACTGCTGAAAGCGCTGGCCGATCCCCTGGATCGTTGCGCGCTGGTCCTGTCCGCCGACGCGCGGTCTCTCCACAACGAGCGGGCCGGGCGGACTTATCCCATCATCGACGGCATTCCCATCCTGACGGTCCCGGAAGCGGCGCGGCCCGGCGGCAACGAAACACGCTATGACGGGTTGGCCGGCTGGTATGACGATGAAATGAGTTCCGGTGGATCGAAAAAGGAACTTGCGGAACGGGGCGACGAACTCCTGCGCGCCCTGCTGGGAGCGGGCCAAGGCCTGGCGCTGGATCTGGCCTGCGGCACGGGACGCACGGCGGAATTGGCGCGCGGTCTGGGCTATCGCCCTTTGGGAATCGATATTTCCAGGGGGCAATTGGGTATCGCCCGTAGCCGCCTGCCGGTGATTTGCGGCTCGGCGCGGGCTTTGCCTTTGCGGAGCGACAGTTTCTCAGTGGTCTATACGACCTTCTCCACGGCTTCCCTGGAGAATCTGGAGGCGTCCGTGCAAGAAATCCATCGTGTGACCAAGCCCGGTGGGCGTACCATCAACGTTGGCGTTCACCCCTGTTTCAACGGCTCGTGCTCCGAGGCCCAGCCGGATGGCGGCGTTTTGGTGCGGCCCGGCTATCGCCGGGGCGGATGGTTCGCTCCGGCGCATTTTCGCGAAGGCTCCATCCGCAGCCGCACCGGGGCGTGGCATCGGTCCCTGGCGGAGGTCATCAACGCCTATATCGCGGCCGGCTTCAGGCTGACCGGGGTGGAGGAGGGCGCTCCCGGCGAGCTTGACCGGCTGCCGCTCATTTTCGGACTGGCCGCGCTCAAACCATGACCCGCAAAGGCTCAGGCACGACGGGTACAATGAACCGCCTCCACGCGCGGTATCCGTGGTGGTTTGAACCTGGTGTAGTGCTTCACGCTGTTGGAAACATATGAAACAGGCCCATTTAGCCGTTCCTTTTCCCCACCGCTCCTATTTTTACCGGTCATTCCCGCGCCAGCAGGAATCCATGCCGCCGCCGGGAAACCTGAAAGGCTGGAATTTTCAGAATGTCACTTTTTTAGACGTGGTGTATAATCCAGCCCGTTTTGGGTGCTTTGCTCCACTACCGTGGGGCGGGTGAAACGGGAAGCCGGTGACTTTGTTCAATAGACATCGATTGACAAATAGTCCGGCACAGCCCCCGCTGCTGTAAGCCTGATGACTTTGGCGATATGTCACTGAGTGGTGTGATCCGCTTGGGAAGGTGCCAAAGGAAGATGACGGCGAGTCAGAAGACCGGCCCAAAATTGTGGTTTGGTGTCCCCGGGGTTGGGGTAAAGCCGGCCGTCTGGCAGCGAGGCTGATTTCGTTTTTCTCGTTCCAGGCTACCTGAGCCGTCGCACAAAGCGACCGCGTCCTCCCTCGAAGACCCGTTTTTTTAGTTTGTGATGGAGAAATAGTTCCATCATGAAAGATTTTCGCCCGTTTACACGATGAGTAAAAGCGCGTGTGTGTGCGAATGCGTCATTTGTAGTTGAGCAACAAACGTCATCCTGGACGCAAGATAAAACCGGAGGACGGAAACAATGCAACAGGTGCCCGTTCGGTTTTGCCGGCGGGTTAAACGGGAACGGGGTGCGCGGCCAGATCGCCGCAATTCCCCGGCTGCCCCCGCAACGGTAAGTGAGTGCAGGTGCATCACGGTTCTTCCTCGCGGGAAAAACCAGTCACTGGGTCGCAACGTGGCGTCATAAAAAAAGACGCGCGCGGACGGTCTGGGAAGACGACGCACCGGAAGCCCGGTATTCCGGCTTCCACTCACCAGCCCGGAGACCGTCCTGTCGCAAGCGCCGCCCTTGCTGGGCGGTTCTGTGCAATTGATCTTCCGCGGGGTGCGGAGGGCGGCCAGAATGCGATCGGGCCAGGGTGAACTGTATCAGGCCGATCCGTTTCTTCTCCGCCAGCCGGGCAGAAGGTCAGACAAGGAAATTTGACCGTGCAAGACCAAGCTGGCATTCATGCCGATGTACTCGTCAATGCCGATGCGCGAAACGCCATTCATCGGAATGGGTGCGGCGCTTTCGGGATTGACCGCGTTCGCGCCGTCGATATTTTCCCGCTCCCTTTCCTCCGCCTCGTCATTCCAGCGCGTTTTTCATTCTCGCTGGAATGGCGATGTGGTTTTCAGTAGTAAAGCGCAGTGGTTATTTTTGTTGTCATCCAAAGGAGAAAGGCAAAACCATGAAAAAGCAAAAGAGAACAATGCGGCGCAAGCTGGCCGTAAGTACCGGGCTGATCGTTTTGGGCATTCCATTGCTGACGTCGGCGCAGGAGATAACTCTGGATACGATAGTCGTCACCGCGAGCCGGCAACAGATGCGAACCAACGAATTACTCTCCGACGTGACGGTTATCGAGCGCGAGGAAATCGAGGCCGCCGGTCCCTCGGCCAGCCTGGGCGATCTGCTGGCGCGGCAGCCGGGTCTGGAACTCGTTGCCAGTGGCGGTCCAGGCGCGGCGTCCAGCATCTATATCCGTGGCGCCAAGGCAGGGCACACCCTGTTGCTGATCGATGGCTTACGCGCCGGTTCGGCGACGACCGGCGCACCCGACTTGAGCTATTTGCCGTTGCAACAGATCGAACGCATCGAAATCCTGCGCGGCGCGGCTTCTTCCCTGTACGGCTCCGACGCCATCGGCGGCGTCATCCAGGTGTTCACCCGCAAGGGCGAAGGCCCAACGGCGTTCAACGCCGAGGCGGGGTTCGGCAGCCATAACACCCGCGCGGTCAGCGCCGGGCTATCCGGCGGCTACCAAAGGTGGAGCTACAGCCTACAAGCGGCCAATCAGCGCACCCACGGATTTTCGGCGGCCAACGCGCGTGACAGTTATTCTTTCAACCGGGACAAGGATGGTTACCGCAACACCAGCGCCAGCGGCAGCCTGGCCTACACCTTCGCGCGGGATCAGGAAGTTGGCCTGAAGTTCCTTTATGCCGACGGCTGGAACGATTACGATGGCGGCGGCGCATCCGATTATCGTCAGGACGTGCGTCTCTCGTCGTTCAACCTGTACAGTTTCAATCGCGTCAACAGCGTCTGGACGAGCACGCTGCGCCTGGGCCAGAGCGTCGACGCTACCCACAACTACCGGGACGGCCAGAACGACGGCAAATTCCGCACGCGGCAGACCCAGTATCAGTGGCAGAACGATTTCCGCCTGCCGGTCGGCTCCGCGCTGTTGGCGCTGGAACGCCTGGAGGAGAGGATTTCCACTGCTGACGCCTATATCCGCGACAAACGCCATATCGATTCCATCGTGGCGGGCTGGAACGGGAGTTTCAACGCACACCGGCTGCAATTCGATCTGCGCCGGGACGACAATTCCCAGTACGGCGACAAGACGACCGGCTTTGCTTCTTATGGCTACCAGTTCTCGAACGCCTGGCGGGCGAACGTCTCTTACGGCACCGCGTTCAAGGCACCGAGCTTCAACGACCTGTATTACCCCCTCGATGATTGGTGGATGCACGGCAACCCGGATCTCAAGCCGGAAACCAGCAAGAACAAGGAAATCGCGCTGCATTACCAGACCGGCGCGCATCACGCTTCCATCACGGCCTACCAGAACGACGTCAAGAACCTGATCAACTGGATCTATGACGGCAGCACTTATGAGACTCAGCCCGAGAATGTCGACACCGCTCGGCTGAGAGGCGTCACCCTGGCCTACGATGGTCATCTGTGGGATCTGGACGTAAAAGCCATCGCCGATTTCCAGGACCCTCGCGACCGCGAACTGGACAAGGTGTTGACTTATCGCTCGCACCGTCACGGCAGCCTGTCGGTCGGCCAACGGCGCGGCGTGTGGGACTGGAATCTGGAATGGCAGCTGCACAGCGAGCGTTACCGGAACGAGACCAACACGCAGACGCTGGGCGGCTACGCGCTGGTCAATTTGCAGGCGGGCTACCGCTTTGCCCCCGGCTGGTCGGCGTTCATCCGCGCCAACAACATCTTCGACAAAAAATACGCGCTTAACTATGGCTTCAACACCGATGGCGCGAATATCTTTGTCGGTGTGCGTTACCAGCCGAAGTAACCACGACTTCAACTAAAATTGAAACTTTCGCACTCTCCCACCCGGCCGCCTTTATCCGCTTGCCGGGTTGAGGGAGTGGGCTAAACTCGGGAATGGCTATATAGCAAAAAATTAGGATGACGGGTAAAAACAGGAGCTGCGCTTTCCGCACTCCACAAACCCGGGGCGAACCGACGTATACGTGTATAAGTAAGCAAAAAATGCTCTAATCCACGGGAATCACCCTCCCGGATAGGGACCGTACCACGTTTTATAAAGGACTATTCGATATGAATTGGATCAACGATTTACTGTGGGGCAGCGGCATCGCCCATTCGATCCTGCTGTTGAGCGTCACGATTGTGCTGGGTATGCAGTTGGGCCGCGTCAAGGTATTTGGCGTGTCGCTCGGCATAACGCTGGCGCTGTTTGTCGGCATTCTGATGGGACATCTGGGGATGCGCATCCCTGCGGACACGCTCCTTTTTTTCCGGGAGTTTGGCTTGATTCTGTTTGTTTTTTCCGTGGGTATGCAGGTCGGCCCCGGATTTTTCGCGTCGTTCAAGAAAGGCGGCGTGACGCTGAACCTGCTGGCGGCGGGCGTTGTCCTGCTGGGGGCGCTGACCACGCTGGTCATCCACTTCGTTACTGGGATTCCGATCGCCACGATGGTGGGCGTGATGTCGGGCGCGGTCACCAACACCCCCGGTCTCGGCGCCGCCCAGCAGGCGTATGGCGATTTGTTCGGCGCGCCCGACAACACCATCGCGCTGGGCTATGCCGTGGCGTATCCGCTGGGGGTCGTCGGCATCATCCTGTCGCTGCTGTTCGTGCGTTATGCGTTCCGCATCGATCTGGCAAAGGAAACCGAACGCATCGACGCGGAAGCCGAGCGGAACAGGCACGAGGCGACGACCATCTCGCTGGTGGTGAAAAATCCCGCCATCTTCGACAAGCCCATCGGGGAACTGGCGCGGCTATTGAGCCACCGCGAGTTCGTCATCTCCCGCATTTGCCACCACGACACCCAGCTCATCGACATTGTGCGGGCGGATACGCGGCTGCGGAAAAACGACAAGATTTTTGTCATCACCACCCAGGACGACGCGGAAACCATCAAGACGTTCATTGGCGAGGAAATACAGATGGACAGAAAGCAATGGATTCCCGCGCAAAGCCAGCTCGTCAGCCGCGGCATCGCGGTGACCAAACCAGAACTGAACGGCAAGCGGCTGGGCGATTTGCAATTGCGGCAGTTGTATGTCATCAACATTACGCGCGTCCACCGTTCGGGAATGGACCTGGTGGCCAACCCCGCGCTGAATCTTCAATTGGGCGACCGCCTGACGGTGGTGGGCAGCGAACTGGCGATCAATAAAGTCGCCGAAGTGCTGGGCAACTCCCTGCATCGTCTGGACGAACCCAATCTCGTCACCCTGTTCGTGGGCATCGCGCTGGGCATCATTCTGGGCAGCGTTCCGTTCGCCTTCCCCGGCATACCGCAGCCCGTCAAATTGGGACTGGCGGGCGGCCCGTTGATCGTCGCCATTCTCATCAGCCGTTTCGGCTACCGCTACAAACTGATTACCTACATCACGCAAAGCGCCAACCTGATGCTGCGCGAATTGGGCATCTCCGTGTTTCTGGCTTGCGTGGGCATCAGCGCGGGCGCGGGATTCGTCGATACGATCGCGCATCAGGGAGGACTGGCATGGATTGGCTACGGTTTCCTGATTACCGTCGTTCCGCTGCTGATTATCGGCGGCATCGGCAGATGGGTATGCAAACTCAACTATTTCACGCTGATTGGACTGATGGCGGGCAGCACCACCGATCCTCCCGCGCTGGCCTACGCCAATACCACGGGAGGCAGCGACACGCCTTCCGTCAGTTACGCCACCGTGTATCCGCTGACCATGTTTCTCCGCGTTCTGGCGGCTCAATTGATGATCGTGTTCTTTTATGCCTGAAACGGGATTGCGGAAACCGTCGGTGGATTTTCGAGAGCGTCAAGGCCATTTTCGGCCGGATGCGCGTCGAAGGCATGATCTAGGATTGGCTGGCGGATGGAATGAGAGAAACGGCGGTATCGCAGGCATGAATAACCTGCTGTCACAAGTCCAAAAACTCGTGACAAATCGTGACACTCGTGACACTGGCGGTTGCATTTTTTGGTTCATTCGTGCCATCATCACAACCTCTTGCACCATGCCGCGAGGTTTCCTCGTGGCGTCGTCGCTTAAACGGAAATGTTCAAGGTGATTTTGTTGCAGACGGCGGCTGTCCTGCTTGCTTCGGTCATTGGCGGGGTGATCGCCGGCTTGCGTGGAGGTATCTCGTCGGCGCTGGGGGGAGCGGCGTGCATTTTCCCAAATCTGCTTTTTGCGTTACACTTGAGGTTCTTCGCGCGTCGTTCGGGTACGGGTTTCCTGGCCAATTTCATGCTTGGCGAGGTGGTCAAATTAGTGTTGATCGCCGGTTCGCTGTTCATCGTCGCGCGGGAGTACGGCGATTTGCACCTGCCTTCCTTGTTGGTTGGCTTGGTGTTTGCCACACAAGCGTTGTTTTTTTGGGGTTTCTGGAAAAAGAGCTGAAACATGTCGACAACGGGTCATGAAGCTGCCGCGAGCGCGCCGAACGCCGGTGAATATGTTCTTCACCATCTGGCGAACTTCAATTCTTCCGGGCATCCGCAGAGCACGATGGTCGATTTTTCGATCGTCAACTACGACACGCTGTTCTTTTCGATCACACTCGGCGCGGCGGGGTTGTTCCTGCTGTGGCTGGTGGCCCGCAAGGCGACCGCCGGCATCCCCGGCCGGGCGCAGGCGGCGCTGGAAATCATGGTCGAGATGGTCGGTAATCAGACCAAGGCGATCGTGCATAACGAACAGTCACGCCGTTTTGTCGGTCCGTTGGGATTGACGGTGTTCCTCTGGGTTTTCCTGATGAATTCGATGGACTTCCTGCCGGTCGATCTGTTGCCGACGATCTGGCAAACTCTGTCCGGCAATCCTCACGCCTACCTGCGCGTGGTGCCGACAGCCGACCTCAACGGTACGCTCGGCCTGTCGGTCGGTGTGTTGCTGTTGTGCTTCTTTTACAACATCAAGATCAAGGGGCTGGGCGGTTGGGTTCACGAACTGTTTACCGCGCCGTTCGGCAATCATCCCTTGCTCTACATCCCCAATTTCGTGATGCAGCTCATTGAGTTCATCGCCAAGACCGTTTCCCACGGAATGCGGCTGTTCGGTAACATGTACGCGGGCGAATTGCTGTTCCTGCTGATCGCGCTGATGGGCATGGCGTTCCCGTCGATGTCGCCGTTCGGCGGTTCGCTGCTGTGGCTCGGACACATCGTCACCGGAACGCTGTGGGCACTGTTTCACATTTTCATCGTGATATTGCAGGCATTCATCTTCATGATGCTGACGCTGGTGTATATCGGCCAGGCGCATGAGGGCCATTAACCGTAACCTTTGCTTCAAGAATCTCGCTGTAATCAACAACCTGAAGGAGTAGTCATGGAACAAGTATTCGGGAACGTCGCTCTTGCCTGTGGTCTGATCATCGCCCTCGGCGCTATCGGGGCCTGTATCGGAATCAGTCTGATGGGCGGCAAGTACCTTGAAGCCTCCGCGCGTCAGCCTGAACTGATGAACGAATTGCAGGTCAAGATGTTCATTCTGGCCGGTCTGATCGACGCGGCGTTCATCATCGGAACGGGTATCGCGGTGTGGTTTGCCATCTCGACCTTCCTCAAGTAATCGCCGTTTGAGGAATACTCTGTCCATTTCACGGAAGAGGTATCTGTCGTGTATCTGAACGCAACGCTACTGGCACAGATCACTGTGTTCATCATCTTGGCGCTGTTCACCATGAAGTTCGTGTGGCCGCCGATTGTGAAAGCGCTTGACGAGCGCGTCGCCAAGATTGCCGAAGGTTTGGCGCAAGCCGAACGCGGGCAGCAGAGTCTGACGCTGTCCGCGAAGCGTGCCGCGGAAACGGTGCGCGAAGGCAAGGAAAAGGCGGCGGAAGTGATTGCTCAGGCGGAAAAACGCGCCGAGCAGATCATCGAGCAAGCCCGAGCCAACGCGCAAGTCGAAGCCGAAAAGGTGAAAGCCGCCGCCCGGGCCGAGCTTGAACAGGACGAGGCGCGCTTGCGTGAATCGCTACGCGGGCGCGTCGCCGATCTGGCGGTCGCCGGCGCCGAGAAAATCCTGCGCCGCGAAGTGAACGCCAAGGCGCACGCCGACTTGCTGGCGGCCATCGGGCAGTATCTGTAATTTCATGGCCGAATCCGTCACCATTGCCCGCCCTTACGCCCAGGCGATATTCCGTCTGGCCAGGGAAGGCCGGTCGCTGACCGCATGGTCCGAGCGTTTGCGCCGCCTCGCGGCGATCGTCCAGGATCCCGAAATGGACGCCTTCATCGGCAACCCGAAGTTTTCCATCCAGCAGCTTGCCGATCTGTTCCTGGACTTGTCGGGCGAACCGGAAAACCGCGAATTGGCGTCCTTCATCGGTTTGCTTGCCGAGAACCGGCGTTTTACCGTGCTGGCGGAGGTCAGCGCGATTTTCGAAGCGCTCAAAAGCGAGGACGAAGGGGTCAGGGACGCTTTGATCGTCAGCGCTTTTCCGATCAATAAACACGCGCTCGCGGCGTTGCTGAAACAGCTTGAAGCGCATTTCGGCGGCCGCCTGCAAGGGCGGGTCGAGGTCGATCCCGCGTTGATTGGCGGGGTGCGCGTGACGGTCGGCGACCGGATTTTCGACGCTTCGGTGCGCGGCAAACTCGACGCCATGACCACGGCGCTAAAGAACTAGGAGAAATCGATGCAGTTGAATCCTTCCGAGATCAGCGAACTGATCAAGAACAAGATTCAGAATCTGGATATTGGCGCCGAAACCCGTACCCAGGGCACGGTGGTTTCGATGACCGACGGCATCTGCCGCGTGCATGGGCTGGCGGACGCGATGCAGGGCGAAATGCTCGAATTTCCGGGCGGTTCCTTCGGCATGGCGCTCAACCTCGAACGCGATTCCGTCGGCGCGGTGGTGCTCGGCGAGTACGAACACATCAGCGAAGGCGATACGGTCAAGACCACCGGGCGCATCCTGGAAGTTCCAATCGGTCCGGAATTGCTTGGCCGCGTGGTCAACTCGCTGGGGCAGCCGATCGACGGCAAGGGGCCGGTCGAGGCCAAGCTGGTCGACAAGATCGAGAAGGTCGCGCCGGGCGTGATCTGGCGCAAGTCGGTTTCCCAGCCAGTGCAGACGGGAATGAAATCGATCGATTCGATGGTGCCGATCGGGCGCGGTCAGCGCGAACTGATCATCGGCGACCGGCAGACCGGCAAGACCGCGGTGGCGGTGGACACCATCATCAACCAGAAGGGCAAGGACCTGATCTGCATTTACGTGGCGATCGGCCAGAAAGCGTCGACCGTGGCCAACGTCGTGCGCAAGCTCGAAGAGTACGACGCCATGCGCTACACCATCGTGGTCGCGGCCACGGCAGCCGAATCCGCCGCCTTGCAGTACATCGCGCCTTATTCCGGGTGCACCATGGGCGAGTATTTCCGCGATCGCGGACAGGACGCCCTGATCATTTATGACGATCTGACCAAGCAGGCGTGGGCGTACCGTCAGGTGTCGCTGCTGCTGCGCCGCCCGCCGGGGCGTGAAGCCTATCCGGGCGACGTGTTCTACCTGCACTCCCGTCTGCTCGAACGCGCCGCCCGCGTCAACGAAGCGTATGTGGAGCGCTTCACGAACGGCGAGGTCAAGGGCAAGACCGGGACGCTGACCGCGTTGCCGATCATTGAGACGCAGGCCGGCGACGTTTCGGCTTTCGTGCCGACCAACGTCATTTCGATTACCGACGGGCAAATCTTCCTGGACACTGACCTGTTCAACTCCGGCGTGCGTCCCGCCATCGACGCCGGTATTTCGGTTTCGCGCGTCGGCGGCGCGGCGCAGACCAAGATCATCAAGAAGCTCGGCGGCGGCGTGCGTCTGGCGTTGGCGCAGTACCGCGAGCTGGCAGCGTTCGCCCAATTCGCGTCCGACCTCGACGAAGTCACGCGCAAACAGCTCGACCGCGGGCGGATGGTCACCGAACTGATGAAGCAGCCGCAGTACATGCCGATGTCCGTGGCCGAAATGTCGATCACGCTGCTGGCGGTCAACAAAGGCTATTTCGACGATGTCGAAGTGAAGAAGGCGCTGGATGTCGAGCGTCAGTTGCACGCCTTCATCAAGGAGCAACACGCCGACCTGGTCGATAAAATCGAGACCACCAAGGAGCTGGACGCGGATTCCGAAGAGGCGCTTTCCAAGGCGATCGAGGCGTTCAAGGCGACGCTGATCTGACGCCGGAGAGAGGACTGCCATGGCAAGCGGTAAGGAGATTCGCAACAAGATCAAAAGCGTCGAAAGCACGCGCAAGATCACCAAGGCAATGGAGATGGTCGCCGCCTCCAAGATGCGCAAGGCGCAGGACCGGATGCGCGCGGCCCGTCCTTACAACGAGAAAATCAAGCGCGTGGCCGGCAATCTGTCGCACGCGCTGAGCGATTACAGCCACCCGTTCATGGAAGAGGCCGAGGAGATCGAGGCGGTCGGCCTGATCGTCGTCACTTCGGACAAGGGGCTGTGCGGCGGTCTCAATACCAACGTCTTGCGTATGGCCTTGAGCCGGATGAAGGAATGGGACGCGCAGGGCGCCAAGTTGAAAGTTACCGCCATTGGCAACAAGGGGCTGGGCTTCATGGCGCGCGCCGGCGCGGAGCTTGTTTCGCACGTTACCGGCCTGGGCGACGAACCGGGTCTGGAAAAGCTCATCGGACCGGCCAAGGTGCAGATCGACGCCTATATGAACGGCGACATCGACGTTCTGTACATCGCCTACACGCGCTTCATCAACACCATGAAGCAGGAGCCGGTGATCGAGCAGTTGCTGCCGCTGTCGGGCGATCTGGTCGGCAGCAGTACCCACAACCGCTGGGATTACATCTACGAGCCGAGCACCAAGTCGGTGGTCGACGATCTGTTGCTGCGCTACGTCGAAGTCGTGCTGTATCAGGCGGTCGCCGAAAACATGGCGTCCGAGCAAAGCGCGCGCATGGTGGCCATGAAATCGGCATCGGACAACGCCAAGAGCGTCATCGGCGAACTTCGTCTGGCGTACAACAAGGCGCGGCAGGCGGCGATCACCACCGAACTTACGGAAATCGTCAGCGGCGCGGCGGCTGTCTGACCAGTGAACCAGTTAATCGATTGAGGATACGACGATGAGTCAAGGAAACATTGTTCAGTGCATTGGCGCCGTGGTGGATATCCAGTTTCAGCGCGAAACCATGCCCAAGGTTCACGATGCGCTGCTGCTCGATAAATCCGAAGAACACGGCGGTTGCGAAGCGGACTTGATGTTTGAAGTGCAGCAGCAGCTCGGCGACGGCGTCGTGCGCACGATCACCATGGGTTCCTCCGACGGCTTGCGCCGGGGCATGAAGGTGAATGACACCGGCGGGCAGATTTCGGTGCCGGTGGGCGACGCGACGGTTGGCCGGATCATGAACGTGCTCGGACGCCCGATCGACGAGGCCGGGCCGATTGCCACCGAAGAACGCCGCTCGATCCACCAGAGCGCGCCGAAATTCGACGAACTGTCGCCTTCGGTCGAACTCCTGGAAACCGGGATCAAGGTGATCGACCTGATCTGCCCGTTCGCCAAGGGCGGCAAGGTCGGCCTGTTCGGCGGCGCGGGCGTTGGCAAGACGGTCAACATGATGGAACTGATCAACAACATCGCCAAGCAGCATAGTGGTCTGTCGGTGTTCGCCGGCGTCGGCGAGCGCACCCGCGAGGGGAACGACTTCTACCACGAAATGAAAGACTCGAACGTGCTCGACAAGGTGGCGATGGTGTTCGGCCAGATGAACGAACCGCCGGGCAACCGTCTGCGCGTGGCGCTGACCGGCCTGACGATGGCCGAACGTTTCCGCGACGAAGGCCGCGACATCCTTTTCTTCGTCGACAACATCTACCGTTACACCCTGGCCGGCACCGAAGTGTCCGCGCTGCTGGGCCGGATGCCGTCCGCCGTGGGCTATCAGCCGACGCTGGCCGAGGAAATGGGGCGTCTGCAAGAGCGCATCACCTCGACCAAGGTCGGTTCGATTACCTCGATCCAAGCCGTGTACGTGCCCGCCGATGATTTGACCGACCCGTCTCCGGCCACCACCTTCCTGCACCTCGATTCCACCGTGGTGCTCTCGCGCGACATCGCCTCGCTCGGCATCTACCCGGCGGTCGACCCGCTTGACTCGACCAGTCGCCAGCTCGACCCGCACGTCATCGGCGAGGAACATTACAAGGTGGCGCGCGCGGTGCAGATGACCCTGCAACGCTACAAGGAATTGCGCGACATCATCGCCATTTTGGGCATGGACGAGTTGTCGCCCGACGACAAACTGGCCGTATACCGCGCGCGCAAAATCCAGCGTTTTCTGTCGCAGCCTTTCCACGTGGCCGAGGTGTTCACCAATTCGCCGGGCAAGTACGTGCCGCTCAAGGATACGATCAAGGGTTTTCAGATGATCGTCAATGGCGAGTGCGACAGCATCCCCGAGCCGGCGTTCTACATGGTCGGCGCCATCGAAGAAGCGTTCGAAAAAGCCAAGACGCTTTGACCGAATAAGCGAAGGAAAAAACATGGCCTTCAGAATTCATGTCGATGTCGTCAGCGCCGAGGAACAGATTTTTTCCGGCGAAGCCGAATTTGCCGTGTTCCCTGGCGAGGCCGGCGAACTGGGCATTTTCCCGCGCCACGCCCCCTTGCTGACCCGAGTCCGGCCCGGCGAGGTGCGCCTGAAAATTCCCGACCGCGACGAGTTTGAACGGGTTTACGTGTCCGGCGGGATTCTCGAAGTTCAGCCGACCTTGATTACGTTGCTGGCCGACACCGCGATCCGCGCCAAGGATCGCGACGAAGCCGAGGCGATCAAGGCCAAAAAACGCGCCGAGGAAGCGCAGCGCAACCGTTCGTCGGAAGCCAGTTACGCCAGCGCCGAAGCCGAACTGGCGCACGCGATCACCCAGCAAATGAATATGCTCAAAAAGGGCCGGAAAGCACATGCGTGAAGCGTGGCTGCGCCGGTATTTACGGTTACGCAACCGGATACCTGGTCACGACACGATCCGGTGGGTGTTTGAAGTGATTTCGCCACAGGTGTTTGGACAATGCCCCGATGCGTGGATGCACGAGACCTGTCCCGCGATAACTGGCCGAGTGATCGCCATCGACTGGCGGAGACTACGTTCCGGCGGTAAAAGATAACCAGCCGCGGTTGGCTTGTGCGCTGCGCGACTTCTTCTCCAGCCTGAACGCACTTGGGCATGGTCGGCGGAAGGTCGCACTACACGAAACGCTGGACAAGGGCCATGGCCGGATCGAAACGCGCCGCCACATCGCGGTCGGCAAACTGGACTGTCTCGGGTTGTTGGGTCTGAAAGCCCGTTGGCCGAAGCTCGCGTCGGTCGCCTGCATCGAATCGACGCGGGAGATCGGCGGACGCACGACAACGGAAAAGCGCTGCGTGATCAATTCGCTCTCCGCCGCCGCGTCTTGCATGTAGTGCGCACCCACTAGGGGATCGAGAATGGCCTGCATTGGTGTCTGGACGTGACGTTTGGTGAGGACGCCAGTCTCATCAGTTTGTGCAATGCCGCTAAAAACTTCGCTTTCCTGCGCCGTCTGGCCTTGAATCTCTTTCGCGCCGATAAATCCAGTTCGATCAGCCTGCCCCGAAAACTCAAGACCGCCGCCTGCAATCCGGATTATCTGGCTACCGCCCTGAAGATGCCTGAAATTTGATGCTCCAGTCCTGCCTTTCTTCCCATGCTCATCATCGGCTAATGGATAATCTGGGTTAAAATGCCAAACTTTCTGGCAGTATTGACGAAAGGCGCCCGTCGGCGCCTTTTTTATAGCCGCGACGGTAAGGCGCAATGCAACCGCAATTCATCCGAAATTTTTCGATCATCGCTCATATCGACCACGGCAAGTCGACGCTGGCCGATCGGATCATCCATCTTTGCGGCGGTTTATCCGACCGGGAGATGGAGGAGCAGGTGCTCGATTCGATGGACATCGAGCGCGAACGCGGAATCACCATCAAGGCGCAGACGGCGGCGCTGCAATACAAATCGCGCAGCGGGCAGATTTATAACCTGAATCTGATCGATACGCCTGGACACGTCGATTTTTCCTATGAAGTGTCGCGTTCACTGTCCGCCTGCGAAGGCGCCTTGCTGGTCGTCGACGCTTCCCAGGGCGTCGAGGCGCAAACCGTCGCCAACTGCTATACCGCCATCGATCTGGGCGTGGAAGTCGTGCCGGTGCTGAACAAGATCGATCTTCCGTCCGCCACGCCGGACAACGCGCGCCAGGAAATCGAGGATGTCATCGGGATCGACGCGTCGGACGCCGTGCTGGTGTCGGCCAAGACCGGCTTGGGGGTCGAAGACATCCTGGAAACGATCATCGCGCGCATTCCCGCGCCGTCGGGCGATCCCGACGCGCCGCTCAAGGCGTTGCTGGTCGATTCCTGGTTCGACAACTACGTCGGCGTGGTCATGCTGGTGCGCGTGGTCGATGGCGTTTTGCGCCCGAAAGACAAAGTGCGGCTGATGTCCAGCGACGCGAACTATCT
>JAITNL010000162.1 GCA_031290495.1 Accumulibacter sp. | reverse complement strand
CCGATCTTTTTGCCCACGTCTTTGGCCGCGAGGCGTGGGCCGGGCCGATCCATGAACAGATCCTGGCGGCGTACCGCAGCGCCGGATGCTTCATCCGGCTGATTCCGGCCATGCCGATGAGCGATCTCTCGAACACGCGCGCCGTGGCGCCGGTGGCGGCGCTGGGCCGCGATTGCCGTGGGAAATTGCGCGAACGGATCGGCGTCGCCGCCGGCGAGCGTATCGTGCTGATCGCCTTCGGCGGCTTCGACAAGGATTTGCGCGCCGCCGCCTGGCCGGTTACGCCTGGCGCGCGTTATCTGGTTCCGGAAAGCTGGGGCGTCGCGCGTGCCGACATGACGGCGATCGAAGCCTTGCGCATGAATTTCACCGACCTGCTGTGCTCCGTCGACGCCGTGCTCACCAAGCCGGGTTATGGTACTTTCACCGAGTCCGCCTGCAACGGTGTGCCGGTGCTTTACGTCAGCCGCGACGACTGGCCTGAACAGGAATGTCTGATCGAATGGCTTCAGCGGAACGCGAGCTGCCAGGAAGTGGCGCTCACGGCGCTGTTGCGCGGCGAACTGCGCGAGGCGCTCGAATGTTTGTGGCGTCAGCCTCGACCGTCGCCGCCCCACCCCGCTGGCGCGGAAGAAGCCGCCCGCCTGATTGCCGCCCATCTGCCGTAGTTGAGCAATCCGACTTTCAGTTCCAGCAGGTCCGGCGGCATAAAGGGGACGAGCCGCCATTCCTGAATCCGGCCGTTTAATTCGATGACGCCGGTTCCAGACGAACAGCGCACCACCGACCCACTGACCGAATGGCGCCGCCCGGTTTCATCCTGGCGGATGTCGACGGACGATTTTTTGTCATATCCGTTGCTGTGCCGGAAAACGGGAAGCCGGGACAGGTTTTCACAGCGGGAAACCGAAGCGTTTCAGCAACAGGGCGGTTTCGCAGAGCGGCAGTCCCATTACGCCGCTGTAGCTTCCGGAAAGATGTTCGACGAACACGCCGGCACGTCCCTGAATGCCGTAGGCACCGGCTTTGTCCATTGGTTCGCCGCTGGCGACGTAGCGCTGGATGTCAGCGTCGTCGATCACGCCGAACGTGACTTCACTGACCGAGACGATCGATTCGACGGTGCTTTCAAAGGCGACGGCGACGCCGGTCAGTACCCGATGCGTCTGGCCGGAGAGACGGCGCAATGTGTCCCGCGCGTCGTCGGTATCGACCGGCTTGCCGATGATTTCGCCGTTCAGTTCGACGGTGGTGTCGGCGGCCAGGATCACCCGCGGCGCCAGCCGGCGCAGACCGGCGGCGCGCCAGCCGAGTCTGGCCTTGGCTTGGGCCAGCCGTTCGACATAATCCGTCGGAGTCTCACCGGCCAGTACCGTTTCATCGACTTCATCGTCGCAACGCGGCGCCGCGCGGAAAGACAGGACATCGAACTGGACGCCCATTTGCGCCAGCAATTCGCGCCGACGCGGGCTGCGTGACGCCAGGTAGAGCTTCGGGTTGCTGGTATCGACCGGCATTTTGGAATCAGCCTTCGCGGTGATAAGGGTGGTTGCGGATCACGCTGTTGGCGCGATAAAGCTGTTCGCATAATACCAGCCTGGCCATGGCGTGCGGCAGGGTCAGGCTGGACAGGCGGAGCATGGCGTCGGCGCGCGCCTTGATGGCGTCGTCAATGCCGTCGGCGCCACCGATGATGAAGGCCGTGTCGCCGCCTTCGCGCATCCAGTTTTCGAGCCGCCGCGCCAGTTGCAAGGTGGTCAAATCCGCGCCGCGCTCGTCGAGCGCGACGACGCGGCGGAATCCATGCAAGGCGGTCTGTAAACGGGTCTTCTCGGCGGCCAGCAGTTGATCGCGCCGTTTTGCGCCGCGCGGTTCGGGCTTGATTTCGACGACCGACAACGGTAATTCGCGCGGCATGCGCCCGATGTATTCGGCGCAGCCGGCGGCAGCCCAGGCGGGCGGTTTGTGACCGACTGCGAGGATGCACAGCTTCATCTTTATGCCCCCTGGTTTTTTCCGTTCGTGACCTGTCGAATAGCCCCGGTCAAGGCCATTGCGTCAGGGGATTGTCCATGAACCGTCTTTTCCGCGCGCAAAATCAGCTGCGCCGACAGCGCGGCGTGGTCGGAGAGTTTCGACCACGGCTTGCCGGAGTGCGCCTTGGCGTATTTGACCGAAAATCCGCGCACGTAGATTCTGTCCAGACGCAGCACGGGGCGTCGGGCCGGGAAACTGCGCGCCGGTACGCCGGGAGTTCCCGTCATGCCGCTGAATATTTCGTTGAGATCGAGGCGCTGGGCCAACCGGATATCTGCTTCGTTGCTCCAGTCGTTGAAGTCGCCGGCGACGATCAGCGGCGCGTCGTGTTCCGCGATGTCTTCGAGATACGTCGCCAGAGCGTCCATCTGGCGCTGGCGGGAACGGGCGAACAGCGACAAATGAACGCATACGCAATGCGCGGGGATCAGCGAGTCCGGAATCTCGATCCGGCAATGCAGCAGACCGCGCCGCTCGAAACGCAGATGCGTGACATCCTGGTTGAAGGCGTGCGCGATCGGAAAGCGCGAGAGAATCGCGTTGCCGTGATGACCGTGGTCGTACATCGCGTTGCTGGCATAGACGGTGGACTGCCAGACTTCGCCGGCGAGAAAGGTGTGCTGGGGTTCCTCCGGCCAATTCTCGATGCGTTCGGCGTGCCGGCTGTGCTTGCCCTGAACCTCCTGCAAAAACACGATGTCCGCGTCGAGCAGGCGCAGCTGTTCGCGCAGCTCGTACACCATCAGGTGCCGGTTGAACTGCGAAAATCCCTTGTGGATGTTGTAGGTGACGATACGCAGTGCGCGCGTTTTCATGGCCTTCACGATGCCGCGAGCATCCTCTCCAGCGTCAGGCGCGCCGGGACGGCTTCGTGCTCCGGAACGGCGATGCGGTTGACCACATGACCCGCCGCCAGGTTTTCCAGCGTCCATGCCAGGTGCTGCGGGTCGATGCGCTGCATCGTCGAGCACATGCAGACGATCGGCGACATGAACTGCGCGATCTTGCCCTGCTCCTTGACCTCCCCGGCCAGACGGTTGACCAGATTGAGTTCGGTGCCGACCAGCCAGCGCGTATTCGGCGCGGCGTCCTTGACGATCTTGACGATGTGCTCGGTCGAGCCGACATGATCCGAGAGCTGGCAGACTTCAAAACAGCATTCGGGATGCGAGATGACCAGACCGTCGGGATGCTCGGCGCGGAACTTGTGGATATGCGCCGGCTGGAACATCTGGTGCACCGCGCAGTGGCCTTTCCAAAGCAACAGCCGCGCTTGGCGGATCTGTTCCGGCGTCAGGCCGCCGTTTTCGAGATCGGGATCCCAGACCGGCATTTCGTCGAACGGAATGCCCATGCCGTGACCGGTCCAGCGTCCGAGGTGCTGGTCGGGGAAAAACAGGATTTTTTCGCGTTGGCCGAAAGCCCATTCGGCGATCGCGCGGGCGTTCGACGAGGTGCAGACGATGCCGCCGTGCCGGCCGCAGAACGCTTTCAGATCGGCCGCCGAATTGATGTAGGTGACTGGCGTGACCTGCTCCTCGGCGTTCAATACCGCGGCGAGTTCCCGCCAGCAGCGCTCGACCTTGGCCAGATTGGCCATGTCCGCCATCGAGCAGCCCGCCGCGAGGTCGGGCAGCACCGCGATCTGCCCCGGCCCGGACATGATGTCGGCCACTTCGGCCATGAAATGCACGCCGCAGAAGACGATGTATTCGGCGTTGGTTGCCGATGCCAGGCGCGCCAGCCTGAGCGAGTCGCCGGTGAGGTCGGCGTACTGGTAGACCTCGGCGCGCTGGTAATGGTGACAGAGGATGACGGCCTTGTCGCCGAGACTGGCGCGGGCGGCGACGATGCGCGCGTGGCAGTCGGCGTCGGACAGGGATGCGAAAGCGGCGAAAGCGATGGGCGGAATTTCAGTAAGTTCGGTCAATTTTTCACCGCTTGCGGGTTATGGGTCGACGAAAAGGAAGCCAGAAGTATAAACCAGGGTAATCGCGCGATTCGTAATCCTTCATTGACGCTTGAAACACGGCGGGGTCTAGCCCGGATATTTCACCATAAACCGGTCGAAACGATAGTTCTCATCGTAAAACCGGCGCCGGTTTGAAAACTCGCAACACCAGCGAAATATCGCCGCCGCCGTCCTTCCGGATAGCGGTGGCGTATCGTCGTAATTGATTTAATTTACTGGAAATACGGCAGACCAGCGGTTAGACTTGACAGCGCAAGCAGAGTAACAGCCAGTTCATCACGAAGAGGAGAAATTATTCATGAGCAATGAAAGTAAATGTCCGTTTCACGGCGCCCGTACAAGGCTTGGCGTCCAGTCCAATCAGGATTGGTGGCCGAATCAGTTGAACCTCAAAATCCTGCGTCAACACTCGTCGAAATCCGACCCATTGGGCAAGGAGTTCAATTACGCCGCGGAGTTCAGGAAACTCGATTACGCCGCGCTCAAAAAGGATCTGCGGGCGCTGATGACCGATTCGCAGGATTGGTGGCCGGCCGACTTCGGCCATTACGGCCCGCAGTTCGTCCGCATGGCCTGGCACAGCGCCGGCACCTACCGCACCGGCGATGGCCGCGGCGGCGCCGGACGCGGACAGCAACGCTTCGCTCCGCTCAATTCGTGGCCGGACAACGTCAACATCGATAAATCGCGCCGCCTGTTGTGGCCGATCAAACAGAAGTACGGGCAAAAGATTTCCTGGGCCGATCTGATCATCCTGGCCGGCAACGTGGCCATGGAGTCGATGGGTTTTCGCACCTTCGGTTTCGCCGCCGGCCGCGAGGACGTGTGGGAGCCGGACGAGGACGTTTACTGGGGCAATGAGAAAGCCTGGCTGGCGACCAGCGACAAGCCCGATAGCCGCTATTCCGGCGACCGCGACCTGGAAAACCCGCTGGCCTCCGTGCAGATGGGCCTGATCTACGTCAATCCGGAAGGCCCGGACGGCAACCCGGATCCGCTTGCCGCGGCCAAGGACATCCGCGAAACCTTCGCGCGCATGGCGATGGGCGACCGGGAAACCGTGGCCCTGATCGCCGGCGGGCACACCTTTGGCAAGACTCACGGCGCCGGTCCGGCCGACAACCTCGGCCCCGAACCGGAAGCCGCGCCGCTGGAAGCGCAGGGACTGGGCTGGGCGAGCACGTTCAAGTCCGGTAAGGCCGGTGACGCGATCACCTCCGGTCTGGAAGTGACCTGGACCAAAACTCCGGCGCAATGGGGCAATAATTTCCTTGAAAACCTGTTCAAGTACGAATGGGAATTGACCAAATCCCCGGCGGGCGCGCATCAGTGGGTCGCCAGAAACGCCGAGGCGGTTATCCCTGACGCGCACGGCGGCCCGAACAAACTGCCGACGATGCTGACCACCGACCTGTCGCTGCGCTACGACCCGGTCTACGAAAAAATCGCGCGTGAGTTCCTCGACGATCCGCAAGCTTTCGCCGAAGCCTTCGCCCGCGCCTGGTTCAAGCTGACGCACCGTGACCTAGGGCCGAAAGCGCTTTACCTCGGCCCGGAAGCGCCGCAGGAAGACCTGCTCTGGCAGGACCCGCTGCCCAAGGCGACGCACCATCCGGGCGCCGCCGACATCGCCGACGCCAAGGCCAGGATCGCCGCGTCGGGGCTATCGGTGTCCGAACTGGTGGCGACCGCGTGGGCGTCGGCTTCGAGCTTCCGTGGCAGCGACAGGCGCGGCGGCGCCAACGGCGCGCGCGTCCGCCTGGCCCCGCAAAAGGACTGGGCGGCCAACGAGCCGGCCAAGCTGGCCAAGGTGTTGGGCAAGCTGGAGGAAATCCGGAAAGCCTCGGGCAAGCTGTCGCTGGCCGACATCATCGTGCTGGCCGGTGGCGTAGGGATCGAGCAAGCCGCCAAGGCGGCGGGTTTCGACGTCGCCGTGCCGTTCGTCCCAGGCCGCGTGGATGCCACGCAGGAGCAGACCTTCGCTCCCTCCTTCGAGGCGCTGGAACCCGTCGCCGATGGTTTCCGCAACTACGTCCAGGGCAAGTTCAGCATCCCTGAAGAAGCCCTGCTGATCGACAAGGCGCAGTTGCTGACCCTGACCGCGCCGGAACTGACCGTGCTGATCGGCGGTCTGCGCGCGATCAACATCAACGTCGGCGGCGGCAAGCACGGCGTGTTCACCGGCAAGCCTGGCACGCTCTCCAACGACTTTTTCGTCAATCTGCTGGACATGGGCACGGTGTGGACGCCGGTCGGCGATGTGTTCGAGGGCAAGGACCGCAAGACTGGCGCGCTGAAGTGGACCGGCACTCGCGTCGATCTGCTGTTCGGCTCGAATTCCGAGCTGCGCGCCGTGGCCGAGGTCTATGCCAGCAGCGACGCGAAGGAAAAGTTCGTCAAGGACTTTATCGCCGCCTGGACCAAGGTGATGAACCTTGACCGCTTCGACGTGAAGTAACTCAGGAATTGCCGCGCTTGCCTTGCGCGGACTCGCTCCGGACGCGGCCCAACAGGCCGCGTCCGTTTTTCAGATTTCCGCGCTCCGCAGGTCTTGTATGGAGCGCGGTGTCGCGTCTTTCCGCTGCCCATTCCTGTCTGCCGCCGTGCCGGTACTGCCATTTCCTCCGCCGGATTTGGGAACTTTCGTATCAGCCACTTCAATACTTTCAACTGGTCCGCACCGGTTGCGCGCCGAATCCGAATCAACAGTTTTTCGTGCGACGGACGGTCAGGCGTCAGATTGGCCGCGCCCTCATTACAAACACTGCAAAGGGCGCGAAGATTAGACGGTGCATCTGTACCTCCCATGCTTTATCGACGATATGCCCTATATGCAGCCGCGTTTTGCGCGATGGGTCATAAGGATGCGGTTCTCCAGCTGCTGCGCCGCGCATCTGACAGGTAAAACAATTGCGGCCAGGAACATAAGCCCGAATCTCTTTGCTGATTCCACGCGCAAACGCCGGTTGTGGTTTTACACTTTCGAGAACATACTGCCCCGGCTTCAAATCGGAACGGTTGCCCAACCGTTGGCGGTGGAGCGACTATTCCAACCGGCCATATAAACGCGCGAGCGTATTCTGACTTTAACGCAATCAAAATGGCGATAGTCAAAATTTTTGCGCGGTCACCCATCATCCTCCCATGCCGGGGTGCCCACAGGCGGAGCAGATGCTCCGCCTCCTTACGCGCTTCCAAAACCGTCCGATGAACGACATTCCTCCCTTCCCGCTTGCGTGAGAGCGCAGGATGGGTTTCGCAAATTCAACCGATTTTTTGACTATCGCCATTTTATTCGCCTCTTTTTCATCGCTACCGATCATCCGTCCATCAATGCCGCTCGCATCGCGCATCGGGTAATGGAAGGTGGGCATGACGTGCCGATTGCCAAAATTATCAGCCGCCGCACAAAATCCATTGCCAATTGCGCGAAGGCTATTGAGTTTGCGGATCGGGCTTATATTTATGACAACTCCATCGACAATGCCGATCCCAAGCTGCTATTTCGCACCAGTGAGGGAAGGCGAGTGAAGTGCTATCGCGCCATTCATGAATGGGCGAAAAGTATTCTTCCTGAAGCGTAATCTTCCAATAAAGCCAGCCCAGGTCGGGCGGCGGGTCAAGCTGTTCATTCCGATTCTGGATACCGCGTAGACGGCGCGAGCGGCCTTCGGAATCACCGAAGCGCTAGACGAAATATTGACGATCGCGCCGCCTTTCTTCGATTCTTTCAGGCGATTGCCCTGGAAATCACGGTTTGCAGTTCGGCGGACTGTTAAAATTTCCGCTTTGCCGCAAAGACCTCCCCGCCATGTCTATCGACTACCTCGAAAAAATCCTCAACGCACAGGTTTACGATGTTGCCTTGGAAACGCCGCTCGACGCGGCGCCGGGACTTTCGGCGCGCTCCGGTAACACGGTGCTGGTCAAGCGCGAGGATATGCAGCCGGTGTTCTCGTTCAAGCTGCGCGGCGCGTACAACAAGATCGCCGGACTTTCGCCCGAGCGCCTGGGGCGCGGCGTGATTTGCGCTTCGGCGGGCAATCACGCGCAGGGCGTGGCGCTGGCGGCGGCGAAAATCGGCTGCCGAGCGGTGGTGGTAATGCCGACGACGACGCCAACGATCAAGGTCGACGCGGTCAGGAACCGGGGCGGCGAGGTGGTGCTGGTCGGCGAATCGTTCGATGACGCGTATACGCACGCGCTGGAACTGGAAAAGGCGGAAAAGCTGACCTTTGTGCATCCGTTCGACGATCCGGACGTAATCGCCGGGCAAGGCACGATCGGCATGGAAATCCTGCGCCAGCATCCACGGCCGATTCACGCCATCTTCTGTTGCGTCGGCGGCGGCGGGCTGATTTCGGGCGTGGCGGCGTATGTCAAGCGTTTGCGCCCGGAAACCCGGGTCATCGGCGTCGAAACGGCCGACGCCGACGCCATGACGCGCTCACTCGCGGTCGGTCGGCGCGTGCGCCTGAAACAGGTCGGCCTGTTCGCCGACGGCGCGGCGGTGAAATACGTCGGCGAGGAAACTTTCCGGCTGTGCCGCCAATATGTCGATGAAATGGTGTTGGTCGATACCGACGCGATCTGTGCGGCGATCAAGGACGTGTTCGAGGATACGCGCGCCGTGCTCGAACCGGCCGGCGCGCTGGCCATCGCCGGCGCCAAGGAGTATGCGCGGCAGCATCGCCTGCAAGGCAAAACGCTGGTCGCGGTGGCGTCCGGCGCCAACCTCAATTTCGATCGCCTGCGCTTTGTCGCCGAGCGCGCCGAGGTCGGCGAGCGGCGCGAGGCGGTGCTGGCGGTGACGCTGCCCGAGCGTCCCGGTTCCTACAAGAAGTTCGTGGCGCTGATCGGCCGGCACAATATCACCGAATTTAATTATCGCTACAACGATCCGCGCGAAGCGCGGGTGTTCGTCGGGGTACAGGTCGTTTCGCGCACTGAATCGCTCAAGCTGGTCGAGTTGCTGCGGCGGCATGGCTATCCCACGCTCGACCTGACCGACGACGAGATGGCCAAGCTGCATATCCGGCATCTGGTCGGCGGTCACGCGCCGAGCGTCGATCACGAGATCGTCTATCGCTTTGAATTTCCCGAAAGGCCGGGAGCCTTGATGCACTTTCTCAACCAGATGAGTTCCGGATGGAACATCAGCCTGTTCCATTACCGCAATCACGGCGCGGATTACGGACGGGTGTTGGTCGGCTTGCAAGTGCCGCCCAACGAGATGGGGCAATTCAGGACTTTCCTGAAAAACCTCGGTTATGTTCATTGGAATGAAACCGGCAATGCCGCCTACCGGCTGTTTCTTGGTTGATCGCTTGGCTTGGGTAACACAATATGGACATCCAAGGAGCCGTGATGGACTTTGATTTCGAGTGCGTGATCGACCGCCGTGGCGGCGATTCTCTCAAGTGGAACAAGTACGCCGGGCGCGACGTATTACCGCTATGGGTGGCCGACATGGATTTCGCCGCGCCGCCAGCCATCGTCGCGGCGCTGGAGCGGCGCATCGCGCACCGGGTTTTTGGCTACGGCAAGCCGTGGCCAAGCCTCGTGGACGCGGCGCTCGGCTACCTGCAACGTCGTTACGACTGGCAGGCGTCGCCGGAGTGGTTGGTCTGGCTGCCGGGACTGGTCACCGGCCTGAATGCAGCTTGCCGCGCCGTCGACGGCGACGTGCTGACGGCCATTCCGGTATATCCGCCTTTCCTTTCCGCGCCCCGCCTGGCCGGACGAAAACTGTCGACGGCGCCGCTCGTCCTGTCCGGGGACGCTTGGGAATGGGACTTCGCGCGGATGGACGCGGCGGTTACACCGGAAACGCGGCTGTTGCTGCTCTGCCATCCGCACAACCCGGTCGGCCGCGCCTGGCGTACCGATGAACTGACTCGCCTCGCCAAATTCTGTCGGCGGCACGAGCTGATCGTCTGTTCCGACGACATCCATTGCGACCTGATTCTCGACCCACATCCACACGTACCGCTGGCCCTGCTCGACACGGACATGGCGCGGCGCACGATCACGCTGATCGCGCCGTCGAAAACCTACAACATTCCCGGACTAGCCTGCTCCCTGGCGATCATCCCCGACGCGTCGCTGCGTAACCGCTTCACGGCGGTGATGCGCGGAATCGTGCCTGACGTCAATGTGCTGGGCCTCGCCGCGACCGAAGCGGCGTTCAGCGAATGCGACGCCTGGCGGGACGCCCTGATCGAGGTTTTGCGCGCCAATCGCGATCAAGTCGAAGGAACTATTGCCCGGATTCCGGGGCTATCCATGACGCACGTCGAGGCCACGTATCTGGCTTGGATCGACGCGCGCGGTCTGGGCGTCGCCAAGCCGGCGCAATTTTTCGAGGACGCCGGCGTAGGGCTGTCGGACGGCGTCGATTTCGGCCTGCCGGGCTGGGTGCGGCTCAACTTCGGCTGCCCGCGCGCAACGCTGGAACCCGCCTTGCAGCGGATGGCGTCCGCCTGTGGCCGGTTGAAAGGATAGGGTGTCGTGCAGAAAAATCAGGGAAGTTTGCCAAATTTTGCCAAATCGTCTAGCATGGAACCATGAGCACAATGAATATTTCCCTTCCCGAGACGCTCAAATCCTTCGTAGACGAGCGAGTTAACCAATGCGGCTATGGCACCAGCAGCGAGTATGTGCGCGAACTGATCCGCAAAGATCATGATCGCCAGCGGCTTCGTGGCTTGTTGCTGGCGGGCGCGGCTTCCGCTCCAGGCTCTCCTGTGGAGGCGGCTTACTTTGACGGGCTGCGTGAGCGTATCCAGAAACGTGTTCGCGGGTGAAAGCCAAGCCCGTTATTCCACGTGAGCTGGCTGCACAAGACATCGACGAAGCTATCGCCTACTATCTGAGTGAAGACGCCATTCAGGCGGCGCCAGGTTTTGTCGACGCGCTTGAGCGTGCCTACGCCCACATCGTCCGTCACCCCGCCGCCGGTTCCCCCCGCTTCGCTCATGAGCTGAACCTGCCCGGTTTGCGCGCCAGGTCTTTGCGGTCATACCCCCATTGGGTCTTTTACATCGAGAAAGACGACCACATCGATGTCTGGCGCGTATTGCATGGTCAGCGTGACATCCCGCTGTGGCTGAACGACGCGTCCGATACTGACAGGGACGGCGCTTATTGAGCGCAACGGTTGACGGAATGAGATGCGTTCCACTTGAGCCTTTCCAATACCCCATCATTCCCGCGCAAGCGGGAATCCGGCTTTTCAGGGTTCCCCGGAGGCTTCATCGAAAAACGATCCGCCCCGCTGCTTTTTCACTTCAGCGCGTAGGGCAGCACCGTGATGAACCATGGAAACAGGGTCAGGATAATCAGCGTGAACAGCAAGGCGCCCAAGTACGGCAATGACGCCTTCATCACCTGCTCGATCGGTACCTTGGTGACCGCGCTGGCGACGAACAGGTCAAGCCCCACCGGCGGGGTGATGCAACCAATCGCCAGGTTGACCACCATCAGCACACCGAAGAACAAGGGGTCGATGCCCAGCACCTTGGCCACCGGCAGGAAGATCGGCGTCAGGATGACCACCGCCGCGGAGGCGTTGACCAGCGTCCCGGCGACCAGCAAAACGATGTTGAGCGCCATCAGAAACATGATCGGCGACTGCGTGATCGACACGACCCATTCACCCAGGTGGTGGGGAATCCGCTGATAGGTCAGCGCCCAACCGAAGACGTTGGCCGCGCCGACCAGGGCCATGATGATCGTCGTACCGATCACCGCCTGAAAGACGATCTCGGGGAAGTCTTTGAATTTCAGTTCTTTATAGATGAACAATCCGACGAGCATCCCATAGACCACCGCCACCGCCGCCGCCTCGGTCGGGGTGAAAAAGCCGCCGTAGATGCCGCCGATGATGATCACCGGAGTCAGCAGCGCGAAGAACGAGTCCTTGAAGGACTTGACTACATTTGCAGCCGAGAATTTCCCGTCAGACACCAAACCGCGCTTTCTCGCCAGATACCAGCTGACGGCCATCATCGACAGGCCCATCATGATCCCAGGGACGAAGCCGCCGACGAACAGGTCGCCGATCGAGGTGTCGGCAATGGCGCCATAAACGACCAAGGTGATCGACGGCGGAATGACGATGCCCACCACGCCGCTCGACGCCACGACGCCGGTGGCCCAGCTACGGGAATAGCCTTTCTTTTCCATGGCGTTGACCATGGTGGTTCCCAGCGCCGCCGTGGTTGCCGCCGACGATCCCGAGATGGCGGCGAAGAAGCAACCGGAGACCGACACCGTCTGCGCCAGGCCGCCGCGGAACGAACCGACCAGTGACAGCGAGAAGTTCACCAGCCGCTGCGTGACGCCGCCGGCCGACATGAACGCCCCGGCCAGCATGAAAAAGGGCACGGCCATGAAGGAGAACGAATCGACGCCGGCGAACATGTACTGGGTGATCATGACCAGCGGTTTGTCTATGAAGAAATACATGATCGCCGCGACCGACAGGCATAGGGTGTAAGCCACCGGCACGCCGAGAAAGGTGAGGCTGAGAAAAATTCCCAACAGTAAGTAGTCCATGCTTTTCTCCGGCTTCAGCTATGAATTTCTTCGTGTTTGACTTCTTCGCCCTTGAGGAAGCGCAAGGTATCCCGGATCAGGTACAGAAGCATGAGTACCGAACTCACGGGGATAACGGCATAGATATAGCTCATGGAAATCTCCATGCCGGGCGAGGTCTGGAAGGTCATGGTTTCGGCCATCCGGTAGCCCTGCGTCAGCAGGATGCCGGCGAACAGGTAGCCGCACACCAGCGAGAGCGCCTTGAGCAGTTTCCCGAAGAGGGTTCCCTTGAAACAATTCGGCAGGAATTCGACGGCGAGGTGCCCTGATTCCCCCATGATCAGCGCTGAACCGAGAAAGACCACATAAACGAACAGATAGCGCGCCGCTTCTTCCGACCACTGCGCCGTGTAGCCGAAGCAATACCGCGTGATGACCTGCGCGAAGATCGTGGCCAGCATGATCATCATCGCGACGAATGAGAACCAGTACAGGACCGTTCTCACTTTGCCCAAAATCGCATCCAGCATTACCTTGCCCTCCTGCATGAAAAACCCGGACAGCGCCGCTATCCGGGTTTTGGATCGGATTCGCTATTCTTCCGGAATCACGTAATCGGACGCGCTTATTGCGCGGCCCTGATCCTGGCGATGAACTCCTTCTGTGCGTTGGGGAGGTCCTTGTAGCAGACTTCGGTGGCTTCCTGGAACGGTTTCTTGTCAACTTCGATTACTTCCATCTTGCCAGTGGCCTTGATCTTGTCCCAGAAGCCAGTGTCTTCCGACTCGGACAGTTTTCGCTGCCAGGCGATCGACTCGGTGGCCGCTTCCTGGATGATGGCCTGTTGTTCGGGCTTCAGTTTCTTCCAGGCGGAGACGCCGATGAGCACCGGCTCGGCCGCGTAGGAGTGGCCCGTCAGCGAGGCGTACTTCTGCACTTCATAGAAGCGCTTGGTGTAAATGTGCGCACTCGGGTTTTCCTGACCGTCGACGACGCCGGCCTGCATGGCCGAGTAGAGTTCTGCCAGTGCCATCGGCGTCGGCGATCCGCCCAGCGCCTTGATCAGTTCGACATAGGTCTTGTTGTTCTGTACGCGAATCTTCAGACCCTTGACATCGGCCGGCACCTTGATCGGCCTGATGTTGTTTGTCATATGCCGGATGCCGTTTTCCATCCAGCCGAGCAGCTTGACGCCCTTGGCCGCCAACGGCTTGGCCAGCTCCATGCCGACGCTGTCCAGCGCCTTGTAGGCGCTCGCCCGGTCCTTGAACAGGAAAGGCATGTCAAAGAGACCCACTTCTGGCTGGAACGATCCCAGCTCGGCCGTCCCTGCCAGCATCATATCGACGGTCCCGTAAATCAGACCTTCGATCAGTTCCTTGTGCGTGCCCAGCTGGGAAGACGGGAAGACCTGGATCTCAATATCACCTTTCGACTTTTCCTTGACCAGTTGGGCGAAGTGATCCGCGCCTTGGCCATAAGGATTGCTTGGCTCGGCGATATGTCCCAGCTTCAGCACCGTGGCCGCCATGGCGGAACCGGAAATGGCCAGTGAGAGCACGATCGCGTTCAAAATCAAAAACTGTTTTTTCATGAAACACTCCTCCATTAAAAACGCACACGAAAAAAAGCCTTTATAGGCCTACAGGGAAATCGCGTACGTGGACATCGAAAATGATTAAGCGGAGCCTCCCCGCCCCACCAAATTTGCTTCAAGCGCGCTGTATCGCGCGCAGAGCACTTCGGCTTCATCGCAGGATAAAACTTTTCCTCCTGGACGTCCAGCAGTCTGTGTCACGAGTTTTTAGACTTGTCCGCTTTTGTGTACCCTCTGCCAACGGCTGGATATTGCCCCGTCTGCAGCCGCGCGTGCCGCCAGCCTTCCGATACCAGGCGTGAAAGTGCCGCGCGTTCCAGCACTGGTGACGTTCCCGATAGCCTTCGGTCAGATCCACGGGCGCTCTCCGACTCGATACTTGCGCCAGACGATGGGCTATCGGCCCGTCCAGACCTTCCGCTTCATAACGCGCCAGGTAACGACGAAAACTCCGCTCGCCAACGCCCAACAGCCGCGCCGCGTAAAGTGTTCGACGTATCCGGCGCGGGCGACACGGTCATCGCCACGCTGGCGGTAATGCTCGCGCACGGCGCCGACTGGGCGCAAGCGATTCACGTCGCCAACGTCGCGGCGGGAATCGCGGTCGGCAAGCTGGGTATGGTCGTGGTCACGCGCGATGAATTGGCGGCGGCATTGGATTAGGTTACGATGTCCGGGTTCGCTTCGCTCACCCCGTATATGGACGCCTCCCGTTTTGCAAGAGAAAAAGCGAAGGCAAGAAGTGGTGCGACTGCATCCGTATATCCGACCTCTGAGTGACGCCGTTCAATAGGCGTCGGGCCAT
>JAITNL010000045.1 GCA_031290495.1 Accumulibacter sp. | reverse complement strand
CGGCGGAACGGAAATCACGGGCCTGCGCGACGACGAAAACGGAAGCGAGCGCGGCGCCGAAAATGGTTTTCAATTTGATCTGCATGGTGTCCTCTTTGAAAAGCACATTGGAAATATCCCTTATATCAGCTTGAGAAAAATTATCTAACATATACGCAATGCTTGATTGAGTATGTATTACATTAAATAATGTAATTTTTGTCAAACTGCTATATACGCCGCGCGCGACCGTCGCATGAACTCCTTCCCGGCTCATCCCGTGCCAGCGGAAGTCCAGCAAGCCGCTCGAAAAACCGGAATAAAACCGTCAGAAAACCAGGCGGTTTCCGATCAGACAGCCTTCTGTTTGCAAACGGCGCACCGTGGATGCCAGGTCCAGGCCGGTTTGCCGCAGCGTCGTCCGCGCGCGCGCCAACAGTTCCTTGAAGGTGATGTCGACCGGCGCGCCGCCGCGCGCGAAAGCGATGGCGTTGCCGCTGTCGCAGGACGGAAAGACGAACGCCCGATCGTCGAACGCGGCGGCGATACGGTCCTTGCTGGCGACGAATCCACGGTTATGTCCGAGCAGGTTGACCGAGAGCAATCCTGCGCTGGTCAGCCGCGCGCGGCAGGCCCGGTAGAACGGTTCCGTGTCGAGCGCGCCGGCCTTCCCGTATTTGTCGAAGCCGTCGATGAGAATGTAATCGTAGCTTTCGCCGTCCAACAGCATGAAGCGCGCGCCGTCGTCAATCGCCACGCGCAGACGGAACGGATCGTCGGGCAGACTGAAATGCAGACGCGCGATGGTTTCGACCCGTGGATCGGCTTCCACGACCGTGATCCTCGTATCGGGCAGCTGGTGATAGATGAACTTGGGCAGCGATCCGGCGCCGAGACCAATCAACAGCGCGTTTCGCGGCCAGGGCGGTTCGCGCAGCAGCAGACCGGTCATCATTTCCCGCGTATAGGCGAGTTCGAGAACGTTGGGCTGCCGGATGCGCATCGCGCCCTGAACCCATTCGACGGAAAAATGCAGATAGCGCACCCCGCCCTGTTCGCTGATCTCGATGGAATCGCCGCGCATCGGGAAACCCACTCCAATTTGAAACCTTCACGTCTTTTGGTCATTCCCCGGTGCCGCCGGAGAAACAACAAAAAGCCGAAAGCCTAAGCCATACGCCGCGGGAGCACAACCGTCATGTCGTGTTCTGCCGCAAGCTCTCGATCTGTCCGCTTGAGTGACGCGCGCAAAACCGGACAGATTGAAAACTCGCGGCACAAATTATTTGTTTCGCACTGTTTTGTGCTAGACTCGCAGACGGCTCACGATTGCCCTGACGATATGTTCCATGTACGCCATGACATTCATCCGCCCCTTCCGTACAACACCTCCCAGGAGAACATCAAGATGTCAGACGTTGAAACCACGCTTTCCGAAAGCGAAAGCACTACCCCGCCCGCCCAGCACGTTGTGGACGAGATCATTCGCAACCGGGTGTACGCATCCATCGCCGTCGGGCTGGTGCCCGTGCCGCTGGTCGATCTGGCGGCGCAAAGCGCGATCCAGACCGAACTGCTGTATCGCCTGACCAAGGTCTATAACGTGCCGTTCAAGGAAGACCTCGGCAAGAAGGCGGTTTTACTCGTCCTCGGCACCGCGCTTCCCGGTCTGTTGACCCCCAGCCTCGGCGATCTGGTGCGTTACATTCCGGTCATTGGCCCCAGCCTGAGCGTCGCGAGCTGGCCGACCACGCTGGGCGCGTCCACCTACGCGCTTGGTCAGGCTTTTGCCAGACACTTCGCTTCCGGCGGCACCCTGCTGGATTGTGACTTCGACAAACTCGGCGCCGAGGTCAAGTCCGGGTTCGACAAGAGCAAGGAAACCGTCAAGGGCTTCATCCGGCGGGGCAAGGGCAAAGACGCGGAAGCCGGAGCGGCAGAAGCCGTTCCCGCCTGAACGCCAGCAAGCCAGCAAGCCCATCATGTCAGGCGCCTTCGTGTTTTCCCGTAAAACCAACCCCGGTTTGAAACTCCCCGCTTGCTGGGGGGGGGGGACATCCCCTTTCCGGCCTGAAGGCCAGGGTTTCGGCGACCTTTCTGGGAGGGCGCGCGAAACCCTTCCAAAACACGCTGTGCCGCGTCGTACCGTTTTATCAATCCGCGGCTGATTTTTGCAGAAGAGCTTTGTCCGCGAGGACAAGGCTCTTCTGCGTATTGTTCCTGATGAAAACCACACATTTCCAAACCGCGTCCGGTCATACCGGACAAATTTTTTCCTGAAGCAAAAGTGTTTTCGATGAATCCAGAGCAAACGTTTGCCGAACTTTTCAACATGGCCCAGACCCTCTTCGGAATGCGCGAGGAAGACCTGGACCCCGACGCCGGCATCCTTGAACTGGGGCTGGATTCGCTGATGATCATCCGCTTCGGCCAGGAGATCGAGCAGCGCTGGGGAGTGCAACTGGAAACGGCCTGGTTTTTTGCCGCCCGGCCCTCGCTGAAAACGCTCGCGGACAAGGTCGGCGCCGAAGCCGTTCCGGGCGCATCGACCGGCAGCCACCACGGGAACCAGAACGCGGACACCGTCATCGCGTCACCGGCAGCGGTTCCCCCGGTTTCCTCGATTCCGGCCGCGCCCATTTTCCGCCAGTCGGACAACCCTGCCGCACCCGGCCCCGACGCGACCGTGCAACTGTGCGTCGCGCAGCTCCAGTCCATGCACGAACTGTTCGCGCGTCAGCTTGAAGCCTTCGCGCGCGGGAGCGCCGCCTCGGCGCAACCGCCGCTTGCGCCGCCAGCCGCGCCGCTCCAGGAGCGCTCGTCCGCGCCGCGTCCGCCGCGCGGATTCATTCTGAAAGCCGCCGACCTGACGCGCGAACAGGCGGATTTCGTCGCCGAACTCGCCAGCGCGCACCTCGCCAAAACCCGCCGGTCCCGCGACAAAAGCCGTTCCAGCCCGGTGCTGGCCGACTGGAAATCGACCCTCACCTACCGCCCGGAACTCCAGGACGTTGCCTACCCCATCGTCGCCGACCGCATGGCGGGCGGGAAATTCATCGACATCGACGGCAATGAGTACATCGACATCGCCGTCGGCATGGGCGTGCATTTTCTCGGACACAACCCGCCCTACGTGGAAGAAGCCATCCGGCGGCGTCTGGACAAAGGCTTCGGGCTGGGGCCGCAATGCGATCTCACCGCCATTGCCGCCGAAAGAATCGGCGCGCTCACCGGCATGGAGCGGGTCTG
>JAITNL010000025.1 GCA_031290495.1 Accumulibacter sp. | reverse complement strand
GGTTTCTAGGTTCGTCCGGAATCCCTTAGAATGGCAGGTGTTCTGGCTTCCAGCGAATTTCACGACAAGCCGGCAACCGATCGACAGGACTCTCAAATGGCACGCGCTGAAACGGAAATCATCAACAAACTGGGGTTGCATGCCCGCGCGTCGGCCAAGCTGACTCAGTTGGCCGGCGGCTTCGAATCGGAAGTCTGGATGGAAAAAGGCTCGCGCCGGATCAACGCCAAAAGCATCATGGGGGTGATGATGCTGGCGGCCAGCAAGGGTTCCAAGGTCATTATCGAGACCACCGGCGACGATGAGCGGGAAGCACTGGAGGCCATCCTCAAACTGATCGACGACAAGTTCGGAGAAGGAGAATAGGCGCGCCATGAGTTTCACACTGCACGGCCTGCCCATCTCGGGCGGCATCGCCATCGGCCAGGCGCGCCTCATCTCGCAGGCGACGCTGGAGGTTTCGCACCGGGTCATCGCTCCGCGCAGGGTGGAAAAGGAAGTGGCGCGCTTCGAATCGGCCATGCTCCGCGTCCGGACGGAGTTCGAGGCGATGAAAAGCGGCATGGAAAACTCGCCGGCCGATATGCGCGCCTTCATCGATCTGCACCGCATGATCCTCGACGATCCCGAACTGTCGGAAGCGCCCAAGCAAATCATCCGCGAGCGGCGCTGCAACGCCGAATGGGCCATCGTGCAGCAGATGGAAGTGCTGGTCCAGCAATTTGAACGGATGGACGACGCTTATCTGCGCGAACGCAGCTACGATGTGCGCCAGGCCGTCGAGCGCGTGGTGCGCGAACTGGCCGGGCGTCAGCACGCCAACCGGCTCAAGGGCGCCAAGGGCGAGCGCCTGATCGTCGTCGCGCACGACCTGTCGCCGGCGGACATCATGGCCTTCCGGAACCACGGCGTCGTTTCGTTTGTCACCGACGTCGGCGGCGCCACTTCGCATACGGCGATTCTGGCCCGCGGCATGGGCGTCCCCGCGGTGCTCGGCCTGCACAACGCGCGGCAGTTGATCCGCGACCAGGAAACGTTGATCGTCGATGGCGCGCGCGGCGTGGTCATCGTCAATCCCGGCCAGCGCATCCTCGAGGAATACGAGCTGAGAAAAACGCAGCTCGAGCTGGAAAGCTCCAAGCTCAAGATGCTCAAGACGGCGCGCGCGACGACGCTGGACAGGATCAAGATCGACCTGCTGGCAAACATCGAAGGGCCCGAGGATGTCGAAGCCGTTCTCGAGTGCGGCGCCGATGGCGTCGGCCTGTTTCGCACCGAGTTCATCTTCCTCGGACGCGGCGACATGCCCAGCGAGGACGAACAGTTCGAGGCCTATCGCAAGACGGTCAAGGGCATGGAAGGCCATCCGATCGTCATCCGCACCTTTGACCTGGGCAACGACAAGGATCTGCATGTCGCCGATGAAGCGCCAGGCGACAGACGGCGCGAGAATCCAGCGCTCGGCCTGCGTTCGGTGCGCCTGTCCTTGTCCGAGCCGAAAGTGTTCCTGGCCCAGTTGCGCGCCATTCTGCGCGCCTCGAAATTCGGTAAGGTGAAAATCCTGATCCCCATGGTTTCGCACGCCTTCCAGGTCGACCAGACCCTGGCCCTGCTGGAACAGGCCAAATCCAGCCTGCGCGGCGAGAAGATCGCTTTCGACGAGGACATCCAGATCGGCGGCATGATCGAAGTACCGGCGGCGGCGCTGGCCATCGGGACCTTCCTGCGGCGGCTCGATTTCCTGTCGATCGGCACCAACGACCTGATCCAATATACCCTGGCCATCGACCGCGCCGATGAGCAGGTGGCCTATCTCTATGACCCGCTGCACCCCGCCGTGCTGATGCTCCTGTCGCACATCATCGGTAGCAGCGAGAAAGCCGGCGTGCCGGTATCGATGTGCGGAGAAATGGCCGGCGATCCAAACTTCACCCGCCTGTTACTCGGTCTGGGGCTGCGTCAGTTCTCGATGTTTCCGGCGCGGATTCCAGCGGTCAAACAGCGCGTCAAGCAATGCGACATCGCCGGGATCGAAGCGCTCGCGCGCCGCATCGCGCGCCTCGACGAACCGGCCAAGATCGTTGAACAGGTCGAGCGGCTCAACGCCTGGCCGCAACAATCCTGAAAACCGCGGCTGACCACTTCATCCGACACGCATAATTCCGTGCGCCGCCGACCAAGTCCGCCGCCAACAAACTCCGCCGTCCTTCCCCAGGCCAAACGCATGGCCTCGCCCGCCGAAACGGACGCCAGTGTGAACCCGCAACGGCTGATAAAATAACTCCCTTTTTTGGACGCGCCCGTGGATATTCCGTTGCTGCTCAAAGCCCTGATTCTCGGCATCGTCGAAGGGGTGACCGAATTTCTGCCGGTTTCCTCGACCGGCCACCTGATCATTGCCGGGGATTTGCTCGGCTACAAGGGCGGTATCGCCGATGTGTTCGAGATCGTCATCCAGTTGGCGGCCATTCTCGCGGTGTGCTGGGCGTATCGCGCCAGGCTCGCGGCAGTGGCGGTGGGAGTGTTGCGGCACCAGCCGCGCGACCGGGCTTCCCTGCGCTTCGTGTGGATGCTCATTCTCGCTTTTCTGCCCGCGGCCGTGCTGGGGGTGATTTTCCACAAGCAGATCAAGGAGGTGCTGTTCAATCCGCTGGTGGTGGCGACGGCGCTGATCGTTGGCGGCATCGTCATCCTGTTCATTGAGCGTCCCGGCAAGGCGCGGCCCGAGGGCGAGAGCATCGATGGCATCGACGCGGCGACGGCGGTCAAAATCGGTTTCGCGCAGGCGCTGGCGATGATTCCCGGCACCTCGCGCTCGGGAGCGACGATCATCGGCGGCATGATCTTCGGGCTGTCGCGCCAGGCGGCGACCGAGTTTTCTTTCTTCCTCGCCATTCCGACCATGCTCGGCGCGACGGTGCTGGACGTGTATAAAAGCTGGCGGCTGTTCGCCGCCGCCGACCTGCCGGTGTTCGTCGTCGGGTGCGCGGCGGCGTTCGTGTCGGCGATGTGGGCGGTGCGCTTTTTGCTGCGCTTCATTTCCAGCCACGATTTTCGTTCCTTCGCCTGGTATCGCATCGTCTTCGGCGTCGTGGTATTGCTGACCTGGCATTTCGGCTGGGTCGAATGGACGGTGGCGTCGTGAGCGCCGGCATCCTCTATCTGCACGGTTTCCGCGCGTCGCCGGCGTCGTGGAAAGCGCGTTTGCTGGCCGACGCGCTGGCGGCGCGCGGGCTTTCAGACCGGCTGTTCTGCCCCTTCCTGTCGTCCGTTCCGAACGAGGCCATCGCGCAGACCGAGGCGATCATCGCCGGGCACGACGGGCCGCTCGGCGTGGCCGGCAGTTCGCTCGGCGGTTTTTACGCCACCTATCTGGCCGAAAAATACGATTTGCGCGCCGTGTTGATCAATCCGTCGGTCGCCGCGCCGATCTCGCTGGAGAAATATCTCGGCACGCAGACCAATCTGTATACGCACGAAACGTTTGAATTTACTACCCGGCACCTCGCCCAGTTGCGCGCCCTGGAAGCCGCCCAGGTGACGCCGTCGCGCTATCTGCTGATGGTGGAGACCGGCGATGAGGTGCTTGATTATCGCCAGGCCGTCGCGCGCTACGCCGGTTGCCGCCAGATCGTGCTTCCGGGCGGCGATCACAGTTTCACGCGCTTTCCCGAATATGTTGTGCAACTCATTGAATTTTGTGGGTTATAATCTGCCATCCTGTCTCGTAAATTCCGCCATGCCCGGCACGCATCGTATCTTCGTCCGCTTTGCCGTTCATCCTCGCCACGATCGTAGCGTGGCGCGCCTGCGATGCGGATGCGCGTTCCGGCATTGACGCGAACCACGGGACAGGGATCAGCCGATGTACGTATTGTTTGAAGAAGAGGGCGCTTTCAGGGCAGGGACGATATTGACCGACAACGACACCTCGTTACAGGTCGAGACGGCTTCCGGCAAGCGCGCCAAAATCAAATCGTCGAATGTCCTGCTGCGTTACCAGGAACCAGCGCCCGGCGCATTGCTGGAGCTTGCCGAAAAGGCGGCGGCGGACATCGAGACCGGTTTTTTGTGAATATGGCGAACATCAATCTCACCCAAGCGAAAAACGCAAAAAATGACGAGTTCTACACGCAATGGGCAGATATTGAGCGTGAGGTTCAGGCGTATCTGGAGTATGCCCCCGATGTTTTTCGCGGGAAGACCCTGCTCTGCCCCTGCGACGACCCGGAATGGAGCAACTTCACCAAGTTTTTCGCTTTGCATTTCCACGAATATGGATTGAAAAAGTTCATATCCACAAGCTATGCGGTTGAGAGCAAGCATTATAAAGAAAACTATCAGATTACGCTTTTCGAGCAAAATGACCCCAAGTTTGATATGGATAAGACCCGCACTCACGGCAAAATTTACGTTTTGGACAGCGCGGATATAAACCGTGACGGCGTTATCAATATTGAGGATTTGAAGTGGGATTATCTTGAGGGAGACGGCGATTTTCGCGGCGAGGAAGTAAAAAAGCTCCGCGCTGAGGCGGATATTATCGTGACCAATCCGCCGTTTTCGCTGTTCCGCGAGTTTTTGTCGTGGATTGTGGAGGCGAATAAACTGTTTTTGATTATTGGCAATATGAACGCCATTACCTACAAAGATGTTTTCCCGTTGATTATGGGCAACAAAATGTGGCTTGGACCTTCAATTTCAAGCGGTGACCGCAAATTTAACGTACCAAAAGGTTATCCCCTTGAAGCGGCTGGTTGCGGCCATGACCCGGACGGTCGTCCTTTTATTCGCGTTAAAGGTGTTCGCTGGTTTACTAACCTTGACCACGGGCGGCGTCACCAACCGTTGTCGTTGATGACTATGACGAACAACCTGAAATTCAGCAAACACAAAGAAGTCAAGGGCAAAGCCGCCTACGACCGTTACGTAAACTACGATGCCATCGAGGTGCCGTACACCGATGCAATTCCCTGCGATTATTCCGGTGAAATGGGCGTACCCATTAGCTTTTTAGACAAATATTGCCCAGAGCAGTTTGAGATAGTCGGTGCAAGTCTTTGGCTTGGAGAACCTATGCTGAATTTCGCTGCAAAGGGCACTTTTGTTCAAGGAGGCAATCGTTTTTATACTGACAACGGCAACGGCACATATCAGCGGCTATATGATCGCATTGTAATCAAAGCGAAAGGAGCGGCGAAATGAAAACCTTGCTTAAAAAATATACCGTCCGTGAGATTGTTGACGGTTTTGTCTACAACGAGTTTGAGGGCAAGGGGGTGTTCGGCCTTTCCGGTAAGCTGACCATTCAACCGGAGTATCAGCGCAATTACATTTACGCCGACGGTAAGAAAGATGTTGCGGTAATCGAATCCCTGCTCAAAGGCTATCCGCTGGGGCTGATTTATTTCAACGACGTGGACGACGAGCATTTTGAGGTATTGGACGGCCAGCAGCGCATTACCTCTGTCGGGCGGTTTACCACGGGTAAATTCGCAGTCAAAGACGAGAACGGGCGCGAACAGCTTTTCAGTTCCTTGCCTATCGATAAACAGACAGAAATAATGAACAGCGAGTTGTTGATATACCACTGCAAGGGCGAAGAAAGCGAAATTAAAGAGTGGTTCAAAACCATCAACATCGCCGGAGTTCCGCTGAATGAGCAGGAGTTGCTGAACGCTATCTATTCAGGGCCGTTTGTCACTTTCGCCAAAGCTGAATTTTCCAATTCCAGAAACTCAAATATTCAAAAATGGAGCGCGTATGTTTCTGGTTCTGCCAATCGTCAGGAGTTTTTGGCGACGGCTCTGGCTTGGATTGCGGCTTCAAAAGGGCTGGATGCTGAAAACTATATGGCGGCGCACCGTTATTACGATAATATCGATGAACTGAAAGTATATTTCAATTCGGTTATCGACTGGATTTCGGGCGTATTCCGCAATGTGGAAAGGGAAATGTGCGGGCTTGAATGGGGGCGGCTATATGAAACGTATCACTCCCGCGCCTACGATCCCGCTAAGGTTTCCGAAGCGTTGCGCCGCCTTTATGGGGATGTATATGTCAAAAACCGCAAAGGCGTTTTCGAGTACATTCTGGGCGGCGAAAAAGATACCAAACTCCTGGATGTTCGCGTGTTTGACGACGCAACAAAAAAGACTGTTTACATCCAACAGACCGACAAAGCGAAGGCAGATGGAATTTCAAACTGTCCGCTATGCGCCATCGGTCACGATGCGAACAAAAGCAAAATTTGGGAGCAAAAGGATATGGATGCAGACCACGTTGCGGCATGGAGCCGCGATGGCGCAACCGATATTGCAAACTGCCAAATGCTCTGCAAATCGCATAATAGGGCTAAGGAACTGTTAAATAATAACTTGACTGTTTATTCTTGGCGTGACACGATAATTCCATAAACAATGCGGGTATATCTTCGTTATATTTATCGAGCCGAATTCTTCATCCGATACTT
>JAITNL010000244.1 GCA_031290495.1 Accumulibacter sp. | reverse complement strand
GTGGCCGGTCTAAACAACCTGCCGGGGCACCTTCTCCCGCAAGGGGAGAGGAAAAATTGAGGGTAGGCGCGCGTTTGGACAAGCCGCGCGGCGGCGTAGTCTGGCTTATCCACGGTTTTCTACCATTATTTTGACTATCGCCATCGGAATCAACTCCTCGGCATGACATGAACATTCATGCGATTGCCCTGGAAAAACATGGGACAAAGCGGCTTCTGATAAAATCGCGCCCGATTGATGAAAAATGGTTCGAAAGCTGGCGTTTTGATCGATTCTGGCCGCTCCTGCCGCCAACGCTCCCCCGATTCTCCGATTTCCATGACCCGAAGACCCATGTTTGGTTTCCTGAAAAAATCCGCCTCCGCCGATGCTGACGCCTCCGCCGACGGCGCGCCTGACGTCCCGACGCCCGCGCTTTCCTGGCATGAACGTCTGAAGGCGGGATTGGCGCGTACGCGCGCGCGGCTCGGCGACCAGCTCAAGCCGATCTTTTCGCGCGGCAAGGTCGACGCCGAATTGCTCGAAGAACTCGAATCCCTGCTGCTGACCAGCGATGTCGGCATTGAAGCGACCCAATACCTGCTCGACGAACTGCAAACGCGCACCCGGCGCGACCGGATCGAGACGCCCGAAGGAATCCAGCAAGCGCTGGCGGACGCGCTGTATGACTTGTTGCTGCCGCTCGAACAGCCGCTCGACGTGACGGCGCGCCGCCCCTTCATCATCATGATCGCCGGGGTCAATGGCGCGGGGAAAACCACCTCGATCGGCAAATTGGCGCGGCATTTTCAGGCGCAGGGATTGTCGGTCCTGCTGGCCGCCGGCGACACCTTCCGCGCGGCGGCGCGCGAACAATTGCAGGCTTGGGGCGAGCGCAGCGGCGTCAGCGTCGTCGCGCAGCAATCCGGCGATCCGGCGGCGGTCATTTTCGACGCCATCTCGGCGGCCAAAGCGCGCGGTATCGATGTCGTGCTGGCCGATACCGCCGGTCGCCTGCCGACGCAATTGCACCTGATGGAAGAAATCGCCAAGGTGCGCCGCGTGATCCAGAAAGCCGACCCGGACGCGCCGCACGAAACGCTGCTGGTGCTCGACGCCAACTTCGGGCAGAACGCTCTGGCGCAGGTCAACGCCTTCGACAAAACGATCGGCGTCACCGGCCTGGTCGTCACCAAGCTCGACGGGACGGCCAAGGGCGGCGTGATCGCGGCGATTGCCCGCCAGTGTCCCAAGCCGATCCGTTACATCGGCGTCGGCGAAGGCATCGACGATTTGCGTCCCTTTGCCGCGCGCGAGTTCGTCGACGCGCTTTTCGGGTTCTCCGACAGTCCCACATGATTTCCGCCAGCGCCGTCACAAAACGCTATCCGCAGGGTATCGAAGCCCTGAAGGATGTCGGTTTCGAGATCGACGACGGCGAGATGGTGTTCATCACCGGACGTTCCGGCGCGGGAAAATCGACCTTGTTCCGGCTGTTGGCGGCGATTGAAAAACCGACATCGGGAAGCATCGTGGTGGATGGTCAGAACCTCGCTGCCCTGAAACGCGGCGCGATTCCCTACCTGCGCCGCAAGCTCGGCCTGATCTTTCAGGATCAGAAGCTGCTGTTCGACCGCAGTGTTCTCGACAACGTGCTGCTGCCGCTGTCGATTGTCGGTCTGTCGGCGCGGGAAGCGCCGCGCCGCGCCCGCGCCGCGCTGGACAAGGTCGGTCTGCTCGAACGCGAGCGCGCGCATCCGATCGCGCTTTCGGGCGGCGAACAACAACGTCTGGCGATTGCCCGCGCGGTGGTCAATCGCCCGGCGCTGCTGCTTGCCGACGAGCCGACGGCCAACCTGGACAGCGAATCGGCGGATCACATCCTGGACATCTTTCACTCCTTCCACCAAGTCGGCGTGACGCTGGTCGTCGCCACGCACGACGCGCAGTGGGCATCCCGTTTTGCGCCGCGCATGCTGCGCCTGGAACAAGGCCGTCTGGTCGGAGACAACAAGCGTGAGCAAGCCAGCAAAAATTAGCGACAGTCCTTCATGCCTGTCGGTCTAACGTGTTTTGGAAGGGGTTTGCACCCATCCCAAAACGGTCGCCGAAACCCCGGCCATCAGGCTTGGGTTCAGCTCCCACCGCCCTAAAGGGCGGGGTTTCAAACCGGAGTTGGTTTTACGATGAACGGTTTCCTTTCCCAACATGGCGCGGCGCTGAAAAGCGCGGCGCGCCGCCTGTGGTCATCGCCGTTGAGCACGCTGTTGTCGCTGGTCGTCATCGGCGCGGCGCTGGCGCTGCCCACCGCCGGTTGGGTGACGCTCGACAACCTGCAAGGTTTCGCCGGCAATATTTCGGGCGCGCAGCAGATCAGTCTGTTCATGGAGGTCGACGGCGGAAAGCAAGAGGCGGAAGCAATCGAAGCGCGTCTGCGCCAGGCCAATCCGGGGCAATGGCGTTTCGTCGCGCGCGATGAAGCGTTGCGGCGCTTGCGGGAAACGGAAGGCATGGCCGACATCGTCGCCGGATTGACCAAAAATCCGCTGCCCGACGCCTTCATCGTGGAACCCGGCGACGGCGGGCCGGAAACGCTGGCCAGACTGGCGGAAATTTTCCGGGGCTGGCCTGGTGTGGCGCACGTCCAGCTCGACTCGGCCTGGAGTCAGCGTCTGGACGTTTTCCTGCGCATCGGCCGGCTTGCGGTGACGCTGCTCGCCGGACTGTTCGCGGGCGCGCTGGTGGCGGTCACTTTCAATACGATCCGTTTGCAGATTCTGGGGCAGGCCGCCGAAATCGAAGTCGCGCGACTGATCGGCGCCACCGACGCCTTCATCCGTCGACCGTTTCATTATTTCGGCGCTTTGCAGGGAGCGCTGGGAGGCTTGTTCGCGCTGTCGCTGATCGCCGGCGTCGGCAGGGCGCTGGCCGCGCCGGTGGGCGAACTGCTGGCGCTCTACGGCGCGTCCTTTACTCCCAGCGGACCGTCGCTGCCGCAAGCCGGTGCGGTCGTCGGCATCGGCGCGGCTCTCGGCTGGCTGGGCGCGCAGATCTCGGTCGCCATCCATTTGCGGCGCGTCGGCTGAGATCGCCGGCGCTTAAAAACTGAACCGCGCGCCGATATTTACCGGCCTGCCTTCTCTGGCGCCGCCTTTGTCGGGTGAAGAAAACCCGTGTCGATAACGGAGATCGCCGAAGACCGACGTGGATTTGTTCGCCCCGCCATGGATCCCGACGCCCAGCTCGCCACAGGATTTGCCGCAGCGTTCGGAAACGTTGGTGGAAACCCCATTGCTCTTGGTGACGAAGGTAACGTTTTCGGGTTTGAAGAAGTCATGATGCGCATTGACCAGGCCGTAGAGCTTCAGGGGACTGTTTTCGGCGGTTGTCAGTTCCCTGATCAGCCGCGCGCCAAGACGTCCGCGCAGGGTTTTAGCGTCGCAGCTACCGACTTTAAAGGTGTTCGACGCCGGTTAGCACTCTGCTCAGTGTCTTGTTGTCGCTTATGTTAGCGGTTGCACCGCCGGATTCCAGAAGAATATCCTGAAAATGGTTATACGTAATGCCGCCAGAGATCAGGTTGTCACCCAAGTGGCGGATGAGCAACCGTGTTAAATATCAAGCGCTGCAGTGTTTCCAAGGGGAATTATTTTGGTGATAGTCTCAAAAAGTATTGATATCAACACTTTTATCAATACGTTGCCTTTTCACCACAATATATAGTGTTGCATGGACTGAGCAACCACCGCATATGGTATGAAAGATGG
>JAITNL010000237.1 GCA_031290495.1 Accumulibacter sp. | reverse complement strand
GAAGAAGCCATCCTCGTCAATGTGCGCGAATACACCCCGACGACCTTCCTGTCGGACAACAAGCCCTACAAGGACATGGAAGAAGCCAGCTTCACCTATTCCAAAGTCACCTGGAGTTATACCGACGGCAATATAGAATTTACCGACGACTGGAAGGCATAAGCAAAACAGCGGTTGACGCCGCTGCGCGGCGTCAATTGCTTTTTTGCGGCACCCCGTGGGTAGATAAGCCGCGCCACGTTTCAGGCGTCCATGAATAATCACGAAAATTCATACGCTTACCCCGTTTGTCGTCGTTACTCCAATTTCCATAACGTCTACGATCCTCGAATCCACGTGCCAAGGAATCCGCCATGAGCGCCGCGAATGCCCACACCGAACTCTTCCGTTTTTCCTCGCAAGCCTTACCGGACGAGATTTTGCACGTCATCCGTTTTTCCGGGCAGGAGGGTTTGAACGAACTGTTCAATTTCACCGTGCAACTGGTCTCCCCCAATCTGGCGCTGGATACCAGCAAACTTCTTTCCGACCGCGCCACTTTCCGCATACTGCGCGAAGACGGTTCCGAAGCCGTTTTCTCCGGCTATCCGGCGCGGGTTGAACAGGGCGGCGCGTTCAATGGCTACAGCTGCTACACCGTCGAACTGCGCCCCGCGCTCTGGAAAATGACCCAGATCGCGCAAAGCCGCATTTTCCTGGGGCAGACTCTGCAACAGACGATTCAGGAACTTCTGCGCTCGCAGGAATTTTTTACCTTCGATCATCGGTTTGAACTGACGCGCGGAGATTACTCCGCCCGCGATTTTGCCATGCAGTACGAAGAAAGCCTCTACCACTATTTGCTCTGGCGGCTGGAAGAGCAGGGCGCTTATTACTATTTTTCGCAAAGCGAACAAAAAGATACCTTGCATTTTGCCGACAGCCCGATTTCGCACCAAGCGCTGGCCGACACTCCCAAACTGCGCTACTACCCCGTCTCCGGGCTGGAGGGCGCGCACATCCGCGAAGTGCTGACCGCCTTCACCCTCAGCCAGACTCAGCTGCCCAAACAGGTCGTCATCCGCAGCTATAGCTGGCAAAACCCCAACAAACCGATCGTCGGCATGGCCAAAGTCTCCAACAACGGTCTGGGCGACGTTTATCTCACGGGCGAGGATGTCGAAAGCGACGCCGACGCCGAACGTCTGGCGAAAATCCGCGCCGAGGAATTGCGCTGCCGCGCCCGGCATTTCAGCGGAACCGGTTCTGTCCCCGGCATCCGTCCCGGCTACACCTTCGGTCTGGAGGAACACTACAACCCGGCCTTCAACCGCGACTATCTGGTCACCCAGGTATTGCACGAAGGCAGTCAGGAAAGTTTCCTCAATCTCGGTTTGGGCATTCCGCTGGAAGGCGTCGCCGACCATCTTTTTTACCGCAATCAATTCACCTGCATCGAAGCCGATGTCCCTTATCGTCCGCAACGGCTGGCCCCGCGCAGCAAAATCTCCGGGGTGATTCACGCTTTTGTCGATGGCGCGAGCGACGGCAGCCGTCCGGAAATCGACGCCATGGGACGCTATAAACTGATGTTCCCCTTTGACATTTCCGGGCGCAAGGCGGGCGACGCCACCTGCTGGGTGAGGCGCGCGCAGGAGCAGGTCGGGCAGAACTCCGGGATGAGCTTTCCCCTGTTGCCGGGGGTGGAAGTGCTGGTCAGCTTTGTCGATGGCAATCCGGATCGGCCTTACATCACCGGCGCGTTGGCGAACGCCGAGACGGGGGCGCTGACGGGGAGCGGCAATCGCAATATTTCCGGGGTCAGCACGGCAGGGGGAAATCAACTGGTGTTCAATGACAGTCCCAAACATCAGGGCGTCGCGCTGACAACCGCCTCCGGCAATGGCATCGTCATGGGCGCGGGCAGTCTTGACGCGCTCATGACAAAGAACAACTACATCAACGGGATGGCTACCATCGGTTCCACAAACATTGCCAATGTTTTTCATTCCACCCTGACGAGCCGCACCATCCTTCAGGAAGTCATGGCGCCGGTCAAGTGGAAATATATTATGGCTGGCAGCGAGGCCTTCGGAAAAGTCATGGAGTGTGTGCAGGATAGTTATAAGGAAGACAATGTTGGTGGAATCGTTGGCATCGCCGCGGCCAAGACGATACTTTCATTGGCTAACACGCTCGCCGATACGTTGGTGTACAAAAAAGATCGCGCCTCCGTTTACGGCTACACCGTCCGCGCCAGCGCGGACGGCACCATGTCGAAATTGCAAACACCGGTTGTTGTGGGAGAAATCATTGCGTCCGTTGTCAGTTCGTTGGGTAAGTGGGCCGCGCAGACAAGCAGCGATTTACATGACGTAGACGCGGAAGACGAGAAAGAAAAAAAAGAGAAAGGAGAAGAGTACAGCGATGACAATAAAAAACGCGCGGGGGAATCCGTAATGGCAAAAAACGCTGGGGATAGTATTGCCGAGATCGTTGCCACCATTGTCCTGGCCTGCATTGGTTACGGATTGAAAAAGGAAAAAATGGGAGGCATTCTCCTGCATTCTGAGGACGCCAACATCGGTCTGCACGCGAAAGAAGCTATTCATCTTGACACAAAAGGCGGTATGTTGCTGAATGCGGGTAGCTCATTGGATGGTGCACTAGAAGAGAGCTATGACGACCTTGGGCGGGGTGAGCCAATATTGAAATGGGGCAGCAAAGATTTCAAATTATTGGGGGCTACAGCTACTGACATTGGAACCCTTTTCAATTTTTATAGAACGCCAGCCATGGCATACGTCTTTCACAAGGATGTAGACAAGACGGATTTTCAAAAGCCGGGGTATCTTGCCGATATTTCAGATTTCCGTTACACGCACACCATGAATCTTGTGGAAAACGTGACAAATGTCCGCAAATCATTAGCCCCAAAGAACATTATTGTGTCAAAGGATGGCACTAATGAAAGCGCCGTTGTCGTACAAAAAGGTGGTCAATCCATTAACGACAGTACACCGCAGGCGCCCACTGCTGACGGCGGTATCTATCTGACGACAACAGGCAATCACAAAATCATCAAACTGGAAAACCCCAAATTTGTGCTGACCATGAATGACGCCGCCGTGGAAATCGCAAAAAAAGAAGAGAAGAAGGCGGGAAAACCCTCCGTCAAGATAACGGAGAATGACATTACTCTGACACAGTCGGACGATGTCAAAGTCACCATGACGGCAAACGATATTGTGCTGAAAGGAAAGGATTCCACGGTAACGCTCAAAAACGGTGAGATCGACATGCAGAACGACGCCAAAAAACTCAAGCTCGGCGACTTTACTTTTAGTCAGACGAAGACGGCAACCGGTAGTGGGCAGCTTGACATCCAGGGCGGCGCAATCAAGATCATCGGCTGACATGAACCTCCAACCTTCCGACCTCCTCTACGCCGTCGCGCAGCCCTTCGCGCTCAAGGGCGCGCTCTATCAAAGCCTGACCGTCGGTCTGGGCTTTGACCTCTTGTCCGGCCAAGTCCAGCCCGCCGCCCAGGTCATCGGCGCGGCGATGCAATCGCTCGCACCCGGCGACTGTCTGGACATGGGTTTGCCCAAGCCCACGGCGGAATGGCTGCTGGCGGGTTCGGCGCTGACGCCGGAGGGAAAGCCGATGCCCTCGCTGCTGGCAACGGTTCGGGTGGGGGCGTCCTCGCGCCGCTTTCTGCTCGTCGGCGAAGCGAATCAAGCCTTTTGCGCCGCGCCGCTGACGTGGGCGGAAACCTTCGGCGCGCCGGACAACCCGGAAAATCCGCTCGGCTGCGGTCTGCAACCCGATCCAAAAACCGGGCGCGTCAGTCCGCCCCGGCTGACCGGCGCGGACGACGCCCATGGCCGTCCCGCCTGTCCCGGCCCGATGGGCGCGTGGCCGGCGCGAATGCGGGGCATGGGTACTTACGACCGGAACTGGCTGAAAATCCGTTGCCCGGATTTGCCCGACGATTGCGATCTCTCCTACGCCAATCTCGCCCAGCCTGCGCAACGTCTGCCGTCGGGGCTGGCTGGCAGCGAGGCCGTCAGTCTGAGCGGCCTCAACGCGGCGCATCCGGCCATCGAAACCCGTCTGCCGGGCAAGACGCTGACCGTGTTCGTCACGCGCAAGGGCGAACAGGAAAAATCGCTGGTCGTCGCCTACGACACGCTCTGGCTCTTTCCCAACGCCTTGTCCGGCTTGCTGCTGGGGCATGTACTGTTGCCCTGCGCCGATGGCATCGCGTCGGATATTGAACTCGTCCGGCTGGAAATGACGCCTCCCGATCCGGTCGCGGTGCCTGAACCAGCCGCCGCGCCGCCCCCACCACCACTTCCCCCGCCTCCCGCGCCGCCGGAAACCGCTGCCGCCGCCGAAGCCGTGGGTTTATCCTCACAAGCTGGAAAAATCGCGGCCGCAGCGGCCATCGCCGCCGGCGTCGCGGCGGTCGGCGCTTCGGGAAAGGCCAGCGCCGCTCCGGCGGCGTCCGCGGCCGCGCCCCAAACGCCGCCCTCCGCCGCCGAGGCCGTAAACGCGATGCGCGAAAAGGCGCTGAAGGAACTGAAAACCTCGCTGCCGGAAATCAACGCGGGACTGGCCGAGGCCGGTCTGCCGCCGCTGTCGCCCGAACAGATCGCCGAAACCCAGGCGCAAATCGTGGCGCAAACCGGAAAAATGCAGGAGTTGATGCAACAGATCGAGGCTGCGCCGGACCCGGATTTGCATTCGGTGTTGCAACAGGCGGGCGTCTCTCCCGAAATGATCAAGGGAGTGGACGCGGTGCTCGACATGCCGCCGCCCAATCCCGCCGATTATTCCGACGCCGCGTCCTGGCACGCCGCCGTCGACCGTCATCTCGCCGCCTTTGAAACGCATCTGCCGCTTTCCGACGAGGTGCGGGAAAGCCAGCGCACGCTGTTGCGTTTGCAGGGGCCGGGCGGGGACGCCCTGCTGGAAAAAATGGCCGGGCCGACGCCAACGCTGGGTGAAGCGCTGGTCAAGGCCGGCCTCGCGCCCGACAAGGCATCGTTGCTTTCCGGCGAACTGGGGCGAGTTCCAGATTTTCAGTCGACCGAAGAAATGAAGGCGTACATGCGGCGCCTGGAAACCCTGATGGACTTCGCGCCCGGCGCGATGACCTCGGTGGTTGAAGATGTGGAAAAAATGGCCGCTCAGACGGGGGTTACCCTGTCGCTGCCGGCGACCACGGCGGCTTCGTCCGCCGCCGCTTCGCCGACGAGCAATGTGGACGCGGCGCGGCTTGCGGGCCGCTCCGCCAGCGCGGCCAACTCCGCCCAGACGGCGAAATCCGGCGACGCGGCGGCCAAAGCCATGGGCGGTCTCGCCGCCGGTGCCGCGCTTTCGGTGGCCGCCGGTGCCGCGCTGAACGCCGCCCCAAAAGCCGGAATCTCGCAGGATGCCGCCGCTCCCGAACCGCCGGCGGTTCCTCCCGCGCCCGAACCGCCGCCCGCCGCCGAAGCCGCGCCTTCGCTGGATTACGCGTATCAAGAGTTGACCGGGCGCGATTTTTCCGGGATGAAGCTCGACGGCGCGAATTTCACGCATTCCCAACTGGCGGACGCCAACTTTTCCGGCGCGTCGCTGAAAAACGCGGATTTCGACGACGCCGATTGCCCCCGCGCCAATTTCACCCACGCCGTTCTGGATGGCGCGTCGCTGCAACGCACCAATTTTCATCAGGCGACCTTGAGCGATGCTTCCGCGCAAAAAGCGCGTTTTCTCCAGAGCGATCTGCGCGAGGCGAAAGCGTCCGGCCTCAACGCGCGGGACGCCGAACTGGACGGTGCCAATCTTGCCGGCGGCGGCTTCGCGCGCGCCAGTTTCGCCGGTGCCTTGCTCAAAAACATCGACGCCACGGGGTGTTCCGCCAGCGCGGCGGATTTTTCCGACGCCAATTGTCAGAACAGCGACTTTACCGCCGCCACCTTGACCGACGTCAAGTTACAACATGCGGTTTTTGCCGGCGCGGTGTTCGATCGCGCCGATCTCACCAAGGCCAACCTGAGCGGCTTGACGCTGATGCGCGGCAGCCGCGCGAGTCAGGCCAACGCGGCCAATTTCAGCGGCGCCAATCTCGCCAACGTCGATTGGCGCGAAGTGGCGGCGGTCAAAGCGCGTTTCAATGGCGCGGTGGGTCAAGGCGGACGCTTTGCTGCGTGTCAACTCGGCGGCAGCCAATGGCCGCTGGCGGATTTGCGCGGCGCGGATTTTTCCCACAGCACGCTGACCGGGGCGAGTTTTGAAAACGCCAATCTGATGCGCGCGGCCTTGCGCGAAAGTCACGTCGAAGGCGCGTCTTTCGACCGCGCCAATCTCTACGGCGCTGATGTCTATCGCGCGTCCATGACGCTCGCCAGTCTGGACGGCGCCATCATCGACAACACCCTGATCGCCGCCAGAAAGGAAGCGTCATGACCGAACCGGATATTCTGGCGCTGTTGCGGCCTGGCGCCGCGCTGGATGGCGTGGATTTCTCCGGGCTGGACCTTTCCGGGCGCGACTTTTCCGGCATCGCGTTGTCTCGCTGCAACTTTCTGGACTGCGACCTTTCCCGCGCTGTTTTCAAGGACGCCGTGCTCGAAGCGGTGGGATTGGAACGGGTCAGTTTGCGGCAGACCGATTTCTACAATGCCGCCTGGCGGCAAGTCACGCTGCGCGCGGTGGATTTTACCGGCGCGAAATTCACCCGCGCTTATTTTCAGCGCGTCGATTTCGCCGCCAACGCCAATGATTGGGCGGAGGTCGACGTCGCCATGCTGGCCTGTCTGGAATGTGATTTTTCCGGGTTGACGCTGAACAAAGTCGAAGGCGAATTGTGCTTCCTGAAAAACTGCGCGCTGGCGAAGCTGACCGCCCGAAACTGCGCTCTGCCGCAACTCATCGTCCGCGACACCGATTGCCGGGGGCTGACGATGCAAAACTGCCGCCTGCCGCTGGCCGGGTTCGGCGGCGTCAATCTTGTCGGCGCGTCGTTTCAGGATTGCGATCTGTCCAGCGCCCACTTTCCCGGCGCGATCCTGCAAAGTACAACCTTTCAGCGCGTCACCATGTCCAAGGCCGGTTGCGCGGGCGCGGATTTTTCCGGCGCAACCATCGTTGACGCCGATTGTTGCATGGCCGATTTTTCCCACGCCGTTTTCGCCCACGCGCGTCTGGAGAATGTTAACTTGGCGCTGGCGGACGGGCATAATGTCGACTTTTCCGCAGCGCAAATGAATCGCTGTCCGCAAGAAGGTATGCGCTCTACCGACGAGGCGCGTTTGCGGGCGGAACGTTTTTCGCTCGCCGCGTGAGTTCAAAATAAAGGAATCTTTCAATGCTCGACAATAGCCGCCAGCAACCCGCCTTCTCCGGCGAAAACACCGTGCTGGAAGGGTGGGTGCATATCGTCTGCGAAGGGCGTTTCATGGTGACTTCCGCTGCCGGACAGATTCGCGCCTCACGCGCCGCCGGTTGTCTGCTGACCCCGGAAGCCGGTGATCGCGTGTTGCTGGCGCTGACGGGTGAAAACGCCTGGTTGCTCTGTGTGCTGGAGAAAAAGGCTGAACAGTCCGCTACGCTGGCTTTGCCCGCGCATACCATCGTCGAAACCGAAACCTTGGAAATCCGCGCCCAAACCTCGCTGCAACTGGCTGCGCCCGTCATGCGATTTTCTGGAAAACTGCTGGCGCAAGGCTTCGACCTGATTCATACCGCCGCCGTAAAACTCGTGGAAACGGCTTGCCGCCGTCACGGTCACTACGGCAAGCAGCGGGAAGATACCCAGGAAAGCAAGGATGTTGCCGTTGGACGTCTGCGTCTGGATTGCCGCCACAGCGCGCGGTTGCTGGCGGAAAATATCGATGTCCGGGCCAAGGAATTGCTCGGCATGGACGCTGAACATATCAAGGTGGGATAAGGATAAGCCCATGTTTGCCCTGACCCTGAAAGGCGGCACCGCCCAGAGCACCGTGCCTGATGTCTGCAAAACCCCCGCGCCGCCCGCCGGTCCGGTGCCGATTCCCTACGTCAATATTTTCCAGTGCAACATGGTCAATCCAAGTACGGCCAGCCAGAAAGTGTTCATCGACGGCGCGCCCGCGCTGAATGTCAAATCGCAAACGCTGATTTCCAACGGCGACGAAGCGGGGGTCAATGGTGGGGTGAGTTCCAACAAATTCATTGGCCAGGGGGAATTTATCGCCGGTTCGCAAAAAGTCCAGTTTGAAGGCAAGGCCGCTGTTTCCCAGGGCGCGCAGACCAAACACAACAACGGCAATACCGTGGGCATTTGCTCGATGTCCGGCCAGTCCAAGGTCATGGTGCAATGAGACGGCGCTTTTTCCTGCTTATTTTCCTTTTACTGACGCTGGCCGCTTGCGGCGGCAAGAGCAGCGTCGCGCCGGAAATGCCGCGTCCGGCCCCCGCCGAAGACCCGTCCAAAGTGACTTGGAACGCCGATCCAGGCGGCTTGCGTTTGCGCATCGACGCGGCGTCCGATCTCAACACGCAGGACGGTGCTCCTTTGGCGCTGAGTCTGTGTGTTTACCAAATCGACGACGCGAAGCGCTTCAACGGTCTCGCGCAAAGCGCCGATGGGCTGGACGCCTTGCAAGCCTGTACAGTGGAAGCCGCCGCCGCGGCCAGCGCCAAACGCTTCTGGCTGCAGCCCGGCCAGCAACAGGTGGTCGATCTGGATCGCGCCGAAGGCGCCAAAACGTTGGCGGTGGCGGCTGGTTACGCCCATCTGAAACCGGAACTTTCCGCCGCCACCTTCCGTTATTTGCTGCATCAGGAAAAAGAAGGCTATATTCCGGGCTTTCGCAAAACCGTCCATAGCGCGGCGCAAATGGAAATTGCGATTCGTCTGACCGCTTCACAAGTCAGCCTTAATGGAGTCGAGCGTGAACAATAACCGGCCACTTTTCTGGGAGCAGGGCGTTTTCCTGCAACCGCAGCATTTCCAACTCGAGCAGCGTCTGCATCTTGGGATGCGCGCGTTCGCCACGTCTTTTCTCAACCCTCATCTGCGGGGCATCGCGCGTCTGGAGATCAATGAAAATGCGCTGGACGGCGAAATTTTTGAAATCCAGACCCTGTCCATGCTCTTGCCGGAAGGCGATTGGATCGATTTTCCTGGCAACGCCACACTCGCGCCGCGTCCTTTCCGCGACGTTTGGACGAATCCGGAAATTCCCCTGCCGGTGTATGTGGGCATCGCGCCCTTCCGCCCGGAGGGCGGCAATGTCTATCCCACCGACGAGCCGGAATCCGTCCCCGACAGTTACCGCTTTACCGCCCCCCTCACGCCCGATCTGATCGCCGATCTGCACGGCGACGGGCCGCAGGCCGACGTTCGCACCCTGCGCTATCGTCTGCGCCTTTGCTTTGGCGATGAAATGCGGGACAGCGCCACGCGCGTTCCCATCGCCCGGCTGATCCGCGATGGCGAGCGCGTGCGGCTCGATCACGGCTTCGTGCCGCCGGTGGCGGACATCCACGCCTCCGCCGCGTTGGTCGGCATGTTGCGCGACGTGCGCGACATTCTGCTTTCCCGCGCCCGCCAGCTCGAAGAATTCAAGATGGTCGGCGGCGACGTCACGCAATCCGGCCTTGCTGGCACTGCCGAGAACGGCAATACCAGCCTGTACGGCGTCACACTCTTTTCCGTGCTCGGCGTGATTTCGCGCAACGTGCCGGAACTCGATCAGATGCTGGCCGCGCCGCGTCTGCATCCATGGCCGGTATTTATCTCGCTGTGCCGTCTGGTGGGCGAGTTGTCGGTGTTTTCCGCGACCCTGTCGCCGCTCGGTGAAACGCCTCAAGGGCAGCGCGCGGTGCCGTCCTACGATCACGACAATCTTTATGAATGTTTTCAGGCGGCGTGCGGTGTCGTCACCAGGCTGGTCGACGCGCTGGTGGTCGGTCCCGATTTTGCCCTGACCATGGAGGCGCGGGGCGAATTTCTGGACACGCAGATGCCGCAGAGCGCCTGCAACAATTCCTACAGTTACTGGCTGCTGATGCGTTCGCAAACGGAAAACACCCTGGCGCAAAAGGTCGCCGCGTTTGGCAAACTCGCGCCCCGCAACGAATTGCCCAATATCGTGGCGCGAGCGCTGCCCGGCGTGCGCCTGATCGCCGCCGACACGCCGCCGGTGGGATTGCCCCGGCGCAAGGACACCGCCTACTTTCAGATCGACCAGAACGATTCCCTGTGGTGGCAAATCCTGCAACACGGCGAGATCGGTTTTTTCCTGCCCGACGCCCCGGCGGATTTGTGGGCGCAGCTGACGATCGTTCGCAAATAGGAGTGCTTGTTGTTACGACGTTTTTTCCCGCTCATGAGCGCCGCTCTCGGATCTACGCGCTCCAGTCTGCCGCTGGCCGAACTCAGCGGGCAGTTGCGGATGCTGGCGCTGGAGGAGCAGGGGATGCCGCTGTTGCAGGCTGGCAGGGACATGGATCGCGCCCCGAATCCCGAACGGTGCCGTCTGGCGGTGTACGCCTGGGTCGATGAAGTCATGCTCACCGCGCCGCGTCCGGACGCGGCGGTCTGGACCGCGCACAGTCTGCAACACGCTTTCTTCCAGACCTCCGAAGCTGGCGTCCTGTTTTTTCAACAACTGGACACCCTGCTGGATACCTGCCATCTGGTACAGATGGGAACTCTTGACACCGTCAGCGACACCACCAATGCCGACGACATCGAAGCCACCTTGCCGCCCCGGCTGGAAGCCGCCGCCCGCCTGAGCCGCGACGCGCTGGCCGAACGCCGTGAACTGGACGTGTACGCGCTCTGTCTGCTGTTGGGATTCAGCGGGCGTTATTACGGACGACCGCGTCTGCTCGGCAAATTACGGCAGGCCGCGCGCACCATGCTCGAGGGCAGCGAAGGATTTTCACCCGCCTCCCAAAAACCTGACTGGCAAGACCGGACGGTGTATTTCCCGCCGACGCTGGAGTGGCTTTTTTACGCCTTGCTGCCTCTGGCCGGCACCGTCCTGTTCGGTCTTTACTGCGCCAGTCTTCTGGCTGATGTCGCGCCTCCCGGATTTTAATCTGGCGTCCATGAAATGAAATTGCTTGGTCAAATCCTCAAGGTCATCCTCTGCCTCCTGCTGCTGGTCGTGTTGCTGGGAGCGCTCACCGCGCTGGCCTGGTGGATGCGCTGGCCGATATTTACCGGAGTGTTCATCAGCGCCGGTTTGCTGGGGGCCGCGCTGCTGTTTTTTGTTGGCCGCGGTCTGTGGCGTTTGCGCAACAAGCGTCAGTTTGTGCGCCTGGCGCTGGCCGGACTGGAAACCGCGTCGACGCAAGTAACGGACGCGCCCGAAATGGCGCTGGAAACCCTGTGGAACACGCTCATGCTGCGTGACCGGAACAAGCGGCAGCGTCCCAATGTCAGCGATTTTCTTGGGCGCGATTGGTATGTCGCGCTCGATGCCACCCCGGCGCTCTCGCCGGTATTTACCCACGCCCAGTCCGCCTGGAATCCTCAGCAAGCCTTTGCCCGGCATGACTTCGCCTCAACCACGCTGCTGCAATTTCCCTGCGCGCTTTTGCATGACGATGTCGGCAACAACAAGGAAGACCTGTTGACTTGGATGTCGCGCGACGTGAAGAAAAACGCCTTGCGCGGCTTGGTGCTGCTGGTTTCCGCGCGCGAACTCGGCAACGCTTCCGAATCGACGCTGCACGAACTGGGGTTTCTCTATCGCGCCCCGCTCTATGAGCTGATGGTCGCGATGAACCGCAATGTCCCGCTGTATGTGCTGGTGCAGGACATCGAGCAATTGCCGGGCGGTGCGTTACTGCTCAATCGTCCGGGGATGTCGGATAACTGGCTGGGGCGCTTTTTCGCCGACATGAACCACGGCACCAGGTCCCAGAAAGAGTCTTTCCACCCCGGTCAAGAGGCCGCGCGGACGGTCGAGGCCGTGGTACGCAACGCCTTTTACAACGATCTGGTCGCCAATCGTCCCGCCGAACAGGACGAATTGCGGTGTCTGGAACACTTCAATACGTTGGGCAAGAAACTCGACAGCGTGTTTTCCAGCCTGTTGCAGGCCGTCCCCCGGCACGATCCATTGCGCCTGTCGGGCATTTTTTTCTGCCGCACCGAACACGACCACAATCCCGCGGCGGCTTCGGCCACGGCCCCAGGCGCGCCGGGAGCCCTCGCCACGTTCTCCCATGTGACGCTGTCGCGCTTTTTCGCCCGCGTCTTGCCGGCGGAAGGCGCGGCGAGTCAGGCGCTGCGCGGCAGATTCGCCGCGTATTCGGCCAGTTGGCTGGTCGGCATGAGCGCCTGGGCGCTGTTGCTGCTTGGCGTCTGCGGATTGCTGGCCGCCGAGTCCATTTACCAGAAACGTGCAATTACCACGGAGCCGGTTATCACCGACTCCCGGCATCACTCGAAAACCCTGGAAAGTCTGCATCGGCAGATGCGCTACATCGGACACCTCGAAGCGGCCAAAAAACACTGGATATTGCCTTCTTTCGGCATTGACTTGCTGGAACGTGTCACCCATGAAGAAAAAAACAAATTCATCCCGCGCCTGTATGCCGGGTTGTTTTCTCCGTTGGTAAATCACTTGCGCCGTATTTTGAACGCCACCTCAACGGAGGGATATACCGAACGGCAGCACGCCGCGCTCACGCAATTAGGTTGGCTGAGCAACGCCACCAGGGAACGCCTGACCAAAGGAAAAACCAACACCCCTTCGATCTTTTTCCCGCTGACCGCCGAAGACGACTGGAATACGGTCGATAGCGAACTGATCCTGGCGGGACTCAATTGGACAGAAAACCGGGAGCAACTGGAAATGCTGTCCGGCGACATTGGCAACACGATTGCCTATTTTATCAGCGAACATTTCGATGTTTTTTCCAATTCCGTCGTCGAGTATTACAACACCACCAATATCGATCAACGGGTCTGTCTTTCCGGGTATTGGCCACATATCGAGGAAAACGGCGAAAATGATTTCTGTATTCCCGCCTACTATACGGCGGCGGGTTACGAGGTAAATTCGTCGTTTTTCAACGGTTTCGTGAGCGCCCAGAACGCCAGCGTCGCCGGGGCGCAAGATCAAATCAATCGCCTGGCGCGTTTTTCTGGTGACAGAAACACCGTGGTGAACATGAAAATCCGGCGCATTTCAGATAACTATTTGCGCCACTACGCCGAAATCTGGCGTGTTTTTATCCAGCGTTTTTGCGATATGGCCGCTTCGCTGGAAAGCAACGACGCCTACGAGGCTTTACGTGACCTCAAAAACCTGTCGAAAACTCCGCATCTGCGCCTGATTCATCAACTGAACCGGGAACTCTCGCCGCTCCAGAACGCCAATCCGCGCCCGGCATGGATGAACGACGCGCATCTTCTCGAAGTCATGCTGGAGGTGGCGCTGGAAGGTCACGCCAACCCAGACCCCGCCAGTTGGCACACCCTGCTGATGGCGGGTACAAATATGCCAGATGTTTTGCGAACCCTGTGGGAAAAGGCCGATAACCGGCAGCACATGCGGGAAATTTACGATGGCATCATGGGCATGACCATGTATTTTTCGTGGGTGCGTGAAATCCTGACTGATCTGAATAATCCCGCGCTGTCGCTGATCCTGGCGAAAACCCATTTTGGCGCCAAGAACGCGGAGGCTCTGAAACAAAGCTCCTACACCATGGCGGAGACACGACTGAATACCGCCCTGACGCTATTCAGCAAGTCGGAAGCGCCGCAAGTCCGGTTACTGTCCAATCTTCTGACCTTCGCGGGCAACGGCGTTACGGTCGAAGCCGCGCTGGCGTTGCAAAGCGATTGGGAAAACAAAGTGCTTTCCAGTCCCATCAACCGCTACCGCAGTTACGACAGAGAGAAAATGTATGGCGAAAAAGGCATGGTCACCGCCTTTGTCGAAGCCGAGATCGCACCTTTTCTGAATCATGGGGCGCAAGGCACGACGGTCGCTCTTTGGGAGGGACGCCCGTTCCCGTTTACCGAGGATTTTCTCGCCTTCCTGCGCGACAGCGAAGAGTGGGCGATGACCGCGCCGGTCAACCCCGGCGGCGTTCGTTCCATCCTGTTGCGCTCACGTCCGCCGGTGGTCAATGCCGACGCCGCGGCGAGGCCGGACAGTGTCACCCTGACGCTGTGGTGTCAGGATAAAACCTGGCAATTGATCAACCGCAACTACCCCCACAACGAGCGTTTTGAATACGATCCGGAGAAATGCGGTAAAGTTGATTTGACCATCGCTTTTCCCGCCTTTGAACTCAAGCGAAACTATCACGATTTTCTCAGGCTTCTCGAAGATTTTCAGTATGGCGAACGGGAATTTACGCTGCGGGATTTTCCGGATTCGATGAGTCTGATGGCGATGACGGGAATTACCAGTCTGAAGGTCAGAATCCTCCCGGACGGCATTGCCGATCTACTCAAAGAGAAAAACGCCAATATCCCGGTAGTGCCGGAATTAATCACTTATGTAAGGAATTGAGAAAATGCTTTCCTTGCGCGCGATTTTCCGTCTCATGCTATTGGTCTGGTTTATCCTGGTTCTGGCGATGGGGATCGGCCTGAATCGATGGATCGGCGGTGATTTTTCCGGAAACCTGCTCGTCCGGCTTTTTTTCGATTTCAGCGAACTGGCGACAACCAGGATTCTGACGCCGGAACCACCGCACACGCCGCCCCAGCCGGCGGAAGCTCCCTCGCCGTGGCGGATCATGAAAAACGGAGAGCATCCGGGACAAGGGAGAATTGGCAAGCCGGAAATCGCCGCCTTGTCGGACGGCGCGCTGGAAGTGCGTCTGCCCTATCAGGGCACGCTCGGGGAAGAAACGCATTTTCACCCAAAAGAAAAAGGTGTGGGAAAACTCGACGCGTTGGCGGTGGATTTGCATGGCGTCTGGAAAATATTCCATGATCTGGACGCGCGTCCCATGAACGGTCATGTCTGCCGGATTCAAATCTATGCGCATCCCGATCGCCTTCGGGTTTCCGCGATCGCCTGCGAACAAATGGCCAATCCTTCTCTCGCCGCGCGGATTTTCTTTTCCAGCGAGCATATCCGGATCGTATTTTCAAAGGGAACAATAAAAAGCACTCATGGTTAAGCTACGTCTCTTTGAGCGCATGTCCGCCGCCGCTAAAAACAAAGAAGGCAACGCCCCCCCCACCGGCGACGCGCTGTTGCAGTCCATCTGCGATTATGTCGCCAAACTGCTCAATTCGCGGGAAGGCAGCACTTTGTTGGATCCCACGTTCGGTATGCCGGATTTTACCCACTCCGGTGCGGTTTTTTCGGCTGACGACGAACCGTTGCTGCGTCAGAAAATCGCTCAATTCATCCGCGCCAATGAACCACGGCTGAAGAATATCCAGATCGCTTTCGTGCCGCGCGAAGAAACGCATTCGGCGCTCTCCTTTTCCATTTCCGCGCAATTGCGGGAAGACAGGGAAAGCACCGGGGACGACGCTGCGGTTCACTTTTATTCCGATGTCAGTCCGCAGGGAAAAGTCGATGTGCGCTTGTGACGGCATCGTCGCAACGCTGATGGGCGTTCTCAGGGAAAACCGGGAAAATGTCCCGCCGCCCGGTCTGTTGGCGTTCTTTTTGCGGGCCGTGCTCCAGTTTCCGCCGGGAACGCCGGTTTCCTGTGCGCTGGCCGACGGCATGATCGCGGAAATCGACGAACAGCTTTCGTTACAGCTTTCCGCGATTTTGCACCATGATGATTTTCGCAAACTGGAAACCTCATGGCGTTCGCTCAAATTTCTGGTCGAGCGCATTGATTTTCGGCAGAACATCGTGCTTGAGTATCTCAGCGTTTCCAAAAACGATCTTTTGTCCGACTTCGACGACACGCCGAAAATCACGCTTTCCGGTTTTTACCAGCAGGTTTATACGGCGGAATACGGTCAATTTGGCGGTCATCCAGTCGGCGCGATCATCGCCAATTACGAACTGGATTCCGGCCCCGCCGACATACGTCTGCTGAGTCACGTCGCGGCGGTTGCGGCGATGGCGCACGCGCCATTTATCGCTGGCGTGGACAAACGTTTTTTCGGCCTTTCCTCTTGGGATCAATTCTCTGGCATCCGCGATTTCCGCGTTCTTTTTGAAATGCCAAATTACGCGCAATGGCGCAGTTTTCGGGAATCGGATGACGCCCGTTACGTTGCGCTGGTAATGCCGAAATTTCTTTTCCGGCTGCCTTATGGCCCGCGCACCTTGCCGGTCGAAAGTTTTTCCTTTCAGGAGACGCAGGAAAACACCGACGATCTCTGCTGGGGAAACGCCGCGTTCGCGCTGGCGGATCGGCTGGCCGACAGCTTTGCCCGCTATCGCTGGTGCGTCAATATCGTTGGCCCGGATGGCGGCGGCGTGGTGGAAAATCTGCCGCTTTACGCTTTTCATTCCGGGAATCAGTATCTCGGCGGAGAGAAAATTCCCACCCAGATTCTGCTTTCTGAACGGCGCGAATTTGAATTGTCGGAAGAAGGGTTCGTCGGACTCACCATGCGCAAGGGAATGAATAACGCCGTTTTCTTTTCCGCTGCCTCTTGCCAGATCGCGCGATCGCAGACCCGCGAACCCGTCAGCCGCGAAACCGACGTCAGTTGGGTTTTGGGAGTGCAATTGCCTTACACGATGATCATGAATCGGCTGGCGCATTACCTCAAAGTGTTGCAACGGGAAAATATCGGCCTATGGAAAACCCGGCAATCCATCGAAACGGAATTGAACAAGTGGTTGAACCAATACGTCACGGAAATGGATAACCCGGACCCAGCCACGCGTTGCCGCCGCCCCTTGCGCCATGTCGAGCTGATCGTCGCCGAAATTCCCAACAACCCATCTTGGTACGCCATTACCATTAAAGCGCGCCCGCATTTCAAATTCATGGGCGCCAATTTCACGCTCTCGCTGACCGGAAAACTGGATCGGGAATAAACATCCGGAAAAACGCGAACGGGAGGCGGCTGTTGTGTCGGGTTCTGCTCCAATTTCAGTGGATGGAGGGGAATAACTGGATCACACAGTCCATAAAGTTGTCGTCAATCGTCGTAAAGCCCGCCTTCGTCAAATGCTCCGTCCTATTGTTTCCGATGCCTGGGCTTTGCGTCAGTTCCGGTTTTGGGGACATCTTTCTCCTTTATCCTCCACGCCTTTCAGGTACTTCGCCATCTCGCGGTCAAACTCCGAGATGTACTCATCATCCTGTTTGATACGGAACCGCTCATATACGCCTTCGGCTTTTTTGACAGCATCCTCATGGGAAACGCGTCCTTTTCCCTCAAGCACCTTGCGGCGGTTATTGGTGATGAATGTGTCGGTTTCCTGAAGCCAATCCGCCATGCTCACCAGCACCTCGTCCTCCGCCATCAGTTCGGCATAGTCGATGAACATCGTGACAATACGGTTCAGACGGGAGATTTCCTTTTCGTTCAGATAATTTTTTGCCACCGACACATCGCGCTTGATGATTTTACCGTCCGGCGCGGCTTTCCAAGTCGTAAGCCCCATCGTCGGGTGGTCGAGGCTGACGCGCTCGGCGATAAGTTCGGCGGCGGTCTTGCCGGTGATAGCAAAGTGCAGCTTGTTTTGGATGAAAGCATAAAAGTCTCTTGTAATGTCGCTGTTTTTATCGTAGTCGTAGCTGCATTGCTCAAATATATCCGCAATTTTCTGATAGGCTCGGCGTTCGCTTGCCTGAATCTCGCGGATGCGTTCCAGCAACTCATCAAAGTAGTCGCGTCCGAATGGCCTGCCGTTTTCAGCATTTCATCATTGAGGACAAAACCCTTCTGAATGTACTCCTTGAGGGTCTTCGTCGCCCACTGGCGAAAGCGCGTCGCTTTCTTAGAGTTCACGCGGTAACCAACGGCGATGATGGCGTCAAGATTGTAAAAGTCAATGGAGCGCGTAACCTCGCGGCTGCCCTCGGTTTGAACAATTTCCTTTTTGGAAACAGTTGCTTCGCGTTCGAGTTCTTCTTCATCGAAGATGTTTTTTAAGTGCTTTGCGATTGCCGGCACTTGAACATCGAACAGCTCACCCATTGCCTTCTGTGTTACCCAAAAAGTCTCATCCTCAAAACGCACGTCAACTGTAACCTTACCATCATCGGTTTGGTACAGCAGTATTTTCCCCTCGTTATCCGGCATGGCGATTACCTCCACAAACTAAATTCCTTGTTCCGTCTTGGCGTCTTCATCGAAAATCCTGTCAAGCGCTTCGTTCGATGTGATGCCACGAACCTTGTTTCTGATTTCTGTCTTGTTCATGTCCAAGCGATAAAAATGGTCTTTACCAAACCTATGGACTTTGCGAATAAGCTGAATACGTCCGAATTTCTCGCCGTGCTTTTCGGCGAATTTCGCCAAACCGACCGCCTTTGGATAGTTATCCTTGCGGCTGGGGTCATGCGGTTCAAGCACATCAAATTCATTCCCATAGTTGCCGGAACGGACGATGACCAAGTCGGGGAACATTGATGTCGTTACACCCGCAACTTCATATGGGATTTCCAAAGACCACTTCTTGCGGTCAAGGTTGCGCAGCCACGCAACTGCGCCATTATCGAGTTCCTCTTTGACCACGCCGGATTCCCAGTCATTCAGGCTGACTTTGAAATCGCCGCCTTCCGTTGGGATAAAGAGATGGCAATCAAAGGCCCTGGCATCGTCTCCGAGTGAAAAGTCGATAGTTTGTGGCAAATCCCACGTCAATGCAATAGGCACAGCCGATGACAGAGCCAGCTTCTTACTCACCAGTCAGAAATATAGTTTACAGAAGGATGCTGGAAGAATGATCGAACAAGTTTGGGACGGGCCGCAATATTGGCGAGTTGATCCTGTATGCGGTGGGCCAACTTTTCA
>JAITNL010000160.1 GCA_031290495.1 Accumulibacter sp. | reverse complement strand
CAATCAATCCCACAAGCGCCGACAACATCACTCTGCGCGGCGGTGGCGTTGTCGCCAATACCGTCTCCGGAAACCTCTACGCTGACGCCTGGACCAACAAGGATGTTGCGGGATATTTTGCCCCCCTCGGCACGTTTCAGTCTCTGGTAGCCGATGCCGTCGCCGACGCCATCAACAACACCAACTTCGGCGGCGCGGTCGTCACCATGAGCGGCAGCGCCCGAACCACCGCCGCCATAAATGACACCCGCATCGACGTTGGGGTGAGTTATGACGGCGTGCATTTCATGGGGTTTGACAGCCATGCTAGTAACTTTGGCGGTGGAGTGGCGGGAGCGTACAACCCATCCACATCCGTCTCCGTCGGGGATATCACAAACAGCGTCTTCAGCAACAATACGGTTGATACAGCCGCTTCTTCCGTCACTGGCGGAGGGGTAGTGGGTGCCTCATCCGCCTACAACAACGCCTCCGTCGGAAATATCTCGAACAGCGTCTTCAGCGGCAATACGTTCTTGACAACGAGCTTCCTCATTGGCGGGGGGGTGGTGGGGGCGAGAGGCAATAGCTACTCCGCCCACGTCGGGTCTATCGAAAACAGCGTCTTCAGCGACAACATGATCACAACCAGGTACCTCCAGGGCGGCGGGGTGGTTGGCGGGCAAACAGATGGAGGCGGTGCCACCATAGACGCCTCCATCGGGGCTATCACAAATAGCGTCTTCAGCGGCAATACGGTCGTCACGACAGGCGCCGCCCTCCAGGGCGGCGGGGTGGCTGGGACGTACGCCACCGGAACATCTTTCGTCGGCCCTATTTCGAACAGCGTCTTCAGCGGCAACATGGTCGAAGCATATTCCATTTATGGCGGCGGGGTGGTGGGGGCGTACAACTACAACGCAACACCCGCCTCTGTCGGATATATCGAAAACAGCATTTTCAGCGGCAATACGGTCTCGACGAATAGCACCATTTATGGCGGCGGGGTGGCAGGGGCGCACAACAGTAGTGGCTCCGCCGCCGTCTCTGTCGGATATATCTTGAACAGTGTCTTCAGCGACAATAATGTCACGACAAGCTACCTCTTTGGCGGAGGGGTGGTGGGGGCGTACTCCGGCTCCTCAAGCAGAGACGCTTCCGTCAGTAATATCGAAAACAGTGTCTTCAGCGACAACACGATCATGGTGACCACCTATCTCCAAGGCGGGGGGATGGCGGGGGCTTGGAGCAGTTCCAGCACTGTTTCCGTCGGGGATATCGTAAACAGCGTCTTCAGCGACAACAAGATCATGGTGACCACCTATCTCCAAGGCGGGGGCGTGGCGGGAGCCTTTACCTACAACGACACCGCCACCGCCAGCGTCGGAAACATTTCAAAGAGCCTCTTCACCCGCAACACCATCACGGCCACCTCCAGCTACATCTATGGCGGCCTGATCTACACCGCCGACGACCTGACCATCGCCGACTCCGCCTTCACCGACAACGCCTTTACCTATGGCACCACCTTCGGCGGCACGGTGAGCATCGACACCAGCAAGGCGGGCACCAGCGGCGGCGATACCGATCCGAACACCCACACCGTCACCCTGCAAGCCAGCTCCGGCCAGAGTACCCTTTCCCAGAACAACGTCGCCAGCAACGGTACGACAACAAACAACTCCCTCGCCTTCGTCAATCTCCAAGGCAGCACTTCCAATGCCGACGCCATCCTCAACATCGACGCTGATACCGGCGGCACGGTCGCGCTCTACGACCCGATCAAGGTTGTGCTGAACAACGGCAGAACCTTCAACATGAACGTCAACGGCGCAGGCGATTTTCTCTGGGATGGCGCGAATACCATCACCAGCGCGGCAGGTGAAATTAACCTGAACGCGGGCAAAACCACCCTGCTCCCAGATTTTGAACTGACCGCATCCAATCACGACGTAAAGATCAACGACACCGCCACCCTCTACCTCGCGGGCGCTGGCACTCTGAACGTGAGCAGCTTCACCGTCGGCAACGGCAGCGGCGGTACGCTGGCCATCGCCAGCACCGGCCAGTTAAAGTTGTCAAACACCACCGTTTACGAACAAAAGAGCGGCGCGACCCTCGACATCGTGGTGGATACGAACCGCACTGACGCCTATATCGTCGCCGATTCCGCCAAATTGGACGGTGCGCTGAACATCAGCGGCATCAGCGGCAGCGTAACTTCTCTCGCCAGCACGTTGAACCCCACGCAATACCTGTTGATCCAAACCACCGGCAGCAGCGCCGACGGTATCGACGGCGACTTTGACCCTGCCCGGATCACCATCGGCGGCACCCCTGCCCTGACTGTGGACTACGCCCGGTTCATCGCCGTCAAGAGCGAAAACGGGAATGACTACACCGCCGGAATCGGCCTGACCTGGTACAGCGGCGCCGCCGACGCGCATGGCAATTTCACGCTGACGGACAGCGCGGATACGTTCATCGTCGATGTTCCGCTGCAAAACCAGACAGGGAATTCCTTCTGGGACGGCAGTAGCCTGAACAAATACGGCGACGGCACGCTGACCATCAGCGCCGCCAACAACGCCTACGGCGCCACTACCGTTTCCGCCGGTACGCTGAAACTCACCGAGACCGGCAAACTGACCAACGAACAGGTGACTGTCAAAGACGGCGGCATTTTCGATCTTTCCGGCGAACTCATCGCCAAAAACATCACCATCGAGAGCGGCGCTCTCTTCAAAATCACCGGGACAGAGCTGACCGTCGCGGAGAAACTGTTCAATGGCGGAACGTTCGATATGGTTTCTCACAACGGGAGACTCAATCTGGGTCCAGACTCACGATTGGACAACAACGGCACGATCATCCTGAACAACGGCAACAACATCCTGCAATCTGGAACACTCTCCAGCACCAACAACAGCAGCAAAATCCAGATGTATGTCGACATCGCCGGGCAAACCGGCGACCTGATCGAAGTCGACGGAACCGCGACAGGTCTTCACAGCCTGATCCTCAAAAACCTGGGCGCCGACCCGACGGGCGGCGAAGCCCCCCTCACTGTGGCGGAAACAAACGGAGGCGGCGCCACTTTCACCGGTGGACTGACCGCCGGCGCGTTCCAGTACCGGGTACAGCCATGCGCCGCCGACGCGAACGACTGGTGTCTTGGTCGCAGCGGCTACAGCTCCAACATCGCCAATTACGTCGAAGCCCAGCGAATCAACGCCGAAACCGGTTTTCAGCAACTCGCCAATCTGCATCAACGCGTCGGCGAACACCGTAATCTGCCGCTGGAACTTCAATCCTGGGCCAGAACGTATTACAACCAGGATTCCGAAGACGGCAAACGTCGTTTCGGCCACGATCAGGACACCACCGGAATACAGGTCGGCCATGAACTCCTCGCTCAAGGCACCGGAAACGGCGGCACGCTGCGCGCCGCCATCGCCTTCGACGCCGCCCGCACCGACGCCGATTTCAAAGACCGCACGAGTCTCCAGCGCGACACCGGATCGGTAAAAGCCGAAAGCTACGCCCTTGGCGGTTATCTCACCCACACCACGGCGAGCGGCGCGTATCTCGATCTCGTAGTCCAGACCGCCAAGCTGCATAACGACTTCATCATCAAGAAGACCGGGGAACCACACGACAAAGCCACCCAAAAAGGCTGGCGCGCGGGTTTCTCCCTTGAAGGCGGTTATCCCCTGTGGAAAATCGACAACGCCTGGCTGCTCGAAGGTCAGGCGCAATTGAGTTATCAATACACGAAGTACCAGAGTTTCAAGGACGCCACCTTCAAAGTCGGCGGCTACGACGCCGACACTCTGCGCGGACGTATCGGCGCGCGGCTGGTCAGGGATCTGACGAACGCCGAAAACAAATCGCTGAAACTCTATGGGCTGGTCAACGCGCATCATGACTTCCTGAAACCCGAAAGCGTTACTTTCGTCAACAGGAACAATGGGGGTTCTACCCCCGTTTCCGAACGCTACGGCAAGTCCTGGGGCGAGCTGGGCGTCGGGATTCAGGGCTGGGCGAACAAATCCACGTCGGTTTTTGGCGATGTCAGCTATCAACACGGGTTTTCTTCGCCAGACAAGGGCGATGCCAGAGAAGGCGGCTCGGTGAATGTCGGCGCGCGGTTCAGTTTTTAAGCGCTGGCTGGCGGCCGTGAAGGTCGCCCCTGCCAAACGCGCGGGGCGGCACAGTGGCATAACCCTGTGTCTGCCACCGCGATTCCACCGTCCGTAATTTCGTCCAGCGTCATACCCAACGGAGCGCCTGGATAAAAAAACGGGCGCTCTTGTGGTGGCTGCCACCGTGGCCGTCACTTGTTTCATCGTAAAACCAACGCTGGTTTGAACCCCCGTCCGCAAGAAAGGCGCGAGATAAACACCGGTCTGAAGGCCGGGGTTTTGGCGGTCGTTTTCTGTGTCTGCCGACAGGGAGACGCCCCTCTTCCAGAACACCTTTGACCGACGACCGGGGGCTGCCGCTGATTTCTTGCGGCGATTACCCGCGCCGAACCGTGAACACCACCGAAACCGGGAAAATTTCCCTATAATTGCGCGTTACTTTGTTCTTCGACCACCATCGCCAAACGTTTCATTTCACTACACGGTTACAGGAGAATTCATGGGATTTCTTGCCAACAAACGCATCCTGATCACTGGTCTGCTATCGAAATATTCGATCGCTTATGGTATTGCCAAGGCTTGCCACCGGGAAGGCGCCCAACTGGCCTTCACTTATCAGAACGAACGCTTTCAGGAACGCCTTGGCAAATTCGCCGCCGAATTTGACAGTTCGCTGATTTTCCCCCTGGATGTTACCGAGGATGCCCAGATTGAGAAGCTGTTCGCCGATCTGGCAACGCGTTGGGAAGGACTCGATGGCTTGGTACATGCCATCGCCTTTGCTCCGACCGTGGCGATCGAGGGCGATTTTCTCGACGGCATTTCGCGCGAAGCCTTCCGCACGGCACACGACATTTCTTCCTACAGCTATCCAGCCCTGGCCAAGGCGGCGCGTCCCATGCTGCTCAAGGGCAACAATCCGGCCATGTTGGCACTGACCTATCTCGGCGCCGACCGCACGATGCCGAATTACAACACCATGGGTCTGGCCAAGGCCAGTCTGGAAGCCGCGACGCGCTATCTGGCTTTCTGCCTGGGGCCGCAGGGCATCCGCGCCAACGCCGTCTCGGCCGGTCCGATCAGGACCGTGGCCGCTTCGGGCATCGGCGATTTCGGCAAGTTGCTCGCCTACAACGCGCACCACGCTCCGCTGCGCCGCAACGTCAACATCGAGGAAGTCGGCAACGCCGTCGCCTTCATGCTCTCCGATCTGGCGAGCGGCATCACCGGCGAGATTCTGTACGTCGACGGCGGATTGAACACCACCGCGCTGGGCAATACGGATCCCTTGCCGCAATAGTTTTCGCGATAAGCCACAAAAATAACGTCAGCGAAGTTTTTTTACTCGCTGACGTTGTTTTTTTCAGGCGGCAAGTTCCGCCATGACCGAATCGTGCCCAGGACGGGAATCGAACCCGTACGCCGTAAGGCTGCGGATTTTAAGTCCGCTATGTCTACCAATTTCATCACCCGGGCAACGGCGGCGATTATACGGGCCAACGGAGAAAAAAAGGGAAGCGCGGAAATTCCCGCCGGTTATGAGGAATGGCCGAGGTGATAGTCAAAAAACCGGTTGAATTTGCGAAACCTATCCTGCGCTCTCCCGCAAGTGGGGAAGAGAAGAATGTCATTCATCTGACGGTTTTGGAAGTACGACATAAATAAGCGCCCTTGCGTGGCACCAACAGGCGGAGCAGACGCTCCGCCTTCTTGCGGTGGCTCACCCCTCATCCGTCGTTCTTCCAAACCTACGCAAACCTTCCCAAACCGGAACAAATCTGCTCAAGTGGGTTTGCTGTTGGATTCCTGCGCTGCGCCTGTCGAAATCGCCGTGCTTCGACCACAACGACAAGAAGTGCACCGCTCACGCCGAATGTGTTTTAAGCCAGTCCTGCAACGCGCCGTCCATGCGGGTTTGCCAACCCGCGCCGGTGGCCTTGAAAAACTGCACCACGTTGGGCGACAGGCGCAAGGTGACGCGCTCTTTGACAGGCGCTTTTTGCGCCCCGCGCCGCCTGCGCGCCGCCAGCTTGGCTTTCAGGTCGGCATATGAGTGGCTCAAAAACGCGTCTTCCCATGCGGCGACTTCTTCCAACGAGGGTTCACGGTCTTCTCCCGGTGCGGCGGCGATAATCCGCGCCCAGTCTTCTTGGCTAGTGGGCAAGGAATCGGGCAAAGAGTTTGATTTCATGTTTTTCCGCCTTCCGCAGACTGATAACGCGCAGGTCTTCCCCGCGCTCGGAGTAAGTGAGACGCACCACTTCGCCATTGAGAAAGCCAAACGCATTGAGGCGCTGCTCTCCGTAGGCTTCGCGTGCATCTTCCAGGCTCATCATCGGGCTGTCGAAAATGGCTTCGCATCCCACAAAATCCAAGCCGTGAGCGCGAAGATTCAACAAGCGCTTGTTTTCGTCGTAAATGAGCATACATTGTATTGTACGCACAATCAGACATAAAAACAAGCCTTCCCAAAAAAATCAGGTAGAATCTTTCCGTCCCCTGCCTGGGCACCTTCTCCCGCAAGGGGAGAAGGGAAGGTTGCCGCAATGTGAAAGGGGAAAGCTGACGCAATGGAGAAGGAATGATTGATGGTATGCGCCGTTTGGACGAGCCGCGCGGCGGCGTAATCTGGCTTTTTCTACCATTATTTTGACTATCACCATGGACGATAAAACGCGGCTTCACTTATTTTTCAGCCGCTTGCGTTTCTCCCCCGCCCGCAAAATTCCAGTTTCAGCGCTCCATTCGCCGCGCGAATTTTACGCTGGACAGCGGCGCGAACAAGTTCATGTAATATCTTAAATAACATAGCTTACACATTGATTTTCAAGGAATATCAGTAAGTTAATGTAATATCTTTGATAACATGTATTACTCTTTGATTTTTAAGTGATATTGCACAAAATTAAGCGATTATGCCGAATCGTCGCGGGTGAAAGTTTATCTACACCTTACAGCCCTTTTTGACGCAGCAATTCCCGCAGGTGCAGGACCGGGATCGCAAAGGAAATTCCCGACGGTTGTGAAAGCATGGACTCTTTGCTTCCCTTGACGAAAACCATGTTGATGATGCCGATGACTTCTCCGGTTTCCACATTCAACAGCGGCCCGCCGCTGTTGCCTGGATACGCCGTGCCGTCGAGCTGATAGATGACGAAGCTGCCGCTTTTCAGGCGTCGAACCACTTTTTCGGTGAGCTGCCGCGCGGTCGCGCCAGGTATGGCGATCGGGGCAATCGCCGAAATGATCGCGCGATGCGTGACCGGCGTCAGTCCCAGAACATCGCCAATCGGGAAACCGATGAAGGCGGCTTCCTGCCCTTCCCTGACCGTTTCCATACTTAGGAAAATCGGCGGCAGCGGCGCGCCTTCCAGTTTCAACAATGCCAGATCGTGGGATTTGTCGACCGCGATCAACGTTGCCACGCGCTGCCGCAACTCGCCGTTTTCAGCAGGAATCCGCGCGACCAGGATCTCGCCGCCCGATGCCGGCAAAAACTCCGGGACGACGTGGACGTTGGTCGCGACGACATTGCCGTCTCCCAAAACGAAACCCGTCCCGCGCATGTTGAAGGCTGGAGACCGGGTACGCTCGAATGTGCCGATGGCGACAATCGACGGCTTGACGCGCTGGATCGTTTCGGGCAGCGCGGACGCGGCGCTTTGCGGAAACGTCAGCGCCAGCGCCGTCAGTACGGCCGCTGCAGCTTTGCAAATCGATTCACGCCAATGTCTGTCGTATGGCATCGCTGTCTTTCAAAAAGGTGATAGTCAAAAAATCGGTTGAATTTGCGAAACCCATTCCGCACTCTCCCGTAAGGAGGGATGGAAGGATGTCATTCATCGGACGGTTTTGGAAGCACGGAGTAAATAAGCGCCCTTGCGCGGTCACCCATCATCCGCCCTTGTGTTGATGTTTCCGTCTCAAGGAAGTAGATTTTCTTGAGACAGAGCGGCGGGATACCGATCCGCCCCTTGGGTCTTGAACCCGTTCTGTAGATACTGTCGCCGCCGCTCTTTTTTCCGAAGCAAGGTCGGACAGTATCTTTGGCCCGAATTGGTCTGTCTGCTTGCCGGCAGACAGACCAGACCGGCAGCCCGCATTCACAAGGCAGATCTTTCGGAAGCCCGTTGTTGCTGTCTTTTGCAGAACCCAACTCAGGAGTATTCACGTGTCGTCTTTTCATCCCGGTATCGACATCGCCAAAGCCAAATTTGCTTGCGCCACGCGTCTGCCCAACGGTAAATTTCGTGGCAAGAGCTTGCCCAACACCCCGAAAGGCTTTGCCGGGGCACCTTCTCCAGCAAGGGGAGAAGGGAAAGCTGCCGCGGAAAATTGAGGGTAGGCGCGCGTTTGGACAAGCCGCGCGGCGGCGTAATCTGGCTTATCCACGGGTTTTTTTACCATTATTTTGACTATCGCCAACAAAATTTATCATGACTTTTTGCGCGGTGCCGTGAGTTTTCAGGCTTGTTTCACGCCACGGCTGTTCAGGAAAAACGACTTCAGTCCGGAATCAAACACAGCTGCCCGCCGCGCTCGAAAATCTTCAACGGATAGTCGTACAGCGCCGAAAGCCGGTTTGCGCTCAACATCTCCGCCGCCGCGCCGTGTTCGCAGCGGCCATCGCCATGAACCAGCAGGACGCGGTCGCAGAAACGCCAGGCGAGCGCGGGTTCGTGCAGCACCATCGCCACGGCCGCGCCGTGTTCGCGCGCGGCGTCGGCAAACAGTGTGAGCATGGCGATCTGGTATTTCAGGTCGAGACAGGCTGCCGGTTCGTCGAGCAGGAAAAGCCGCGGCTGCTGTACCAGCAAGGTGGCGATGGCCAGACGCTGGCGCTCGCCGCCCGATAGCGTCTGGATGTCGCGCTGTTCAAAGTCGGCCAGACCGACCGCCGCCAGCGCCTGACGGACGATTTCGGCGTCCCGCGCCGATTCCCAGTTCCAGCGGCCGAGATGCGGATGCCGTCCGGTCAGCGCCGTTTCCAATACCGTCGAGGCGAAGGCGTCGCCGCGCGACTGCGGCAGCCAGCCACGCGTCAGCGCGGCCTGACGAGGACCGAGTTCGGCGTAACTCGCGCCGTTGAGCCGCACTTTACCGGTCAGCGGCGCGCGCAGCCCGGCGAGCACGGAGAGCAGCGTCGACTTGCCCGCGCCGTTGCGTCCAAGAATCGCCAGCCGCTCACCAACGCGCAGTTCGAGATCGAGGTCACGGCAAAAAACGCGCGCGCCGATGCCGACGTTCAAGCCGCGCGCTTCCAGCAGCGGTGCTGAGGTCACGGACATCTTCAGCGCCTTGGGCGCGAATCGCGCGCCAGCAGAAAGAGAAAGACGGGAACGCCGATCAGCGCGGTCAGTACGCCGACCGGCAATTGCCGTGGCGCGATCAAGGTACGCGCCAGTGTGTCGGCGACTACCAGCAGACTGCCGCCAGCGAGCGCCGAGGCCGGCAACAGTAAACGTTGATCGCTGCCCGTCGCCAGACGTACCAGATGCGGCACGATCAGGCCGATAAAACCGATCGATCCGGCTTGCGCCACTGCCGCTGCGGTCGCCAGCGAGGCGACGAGATAAATACCCCGGCGCAGAGCGCCTACCCGCGCGCCGAGCGCGAGCGCCGTATCCGGACCGCGCGCCAGCAGGTTGAGTTCGCGCGCGAAAGGCAGGGCGGCGAGCAATACCGCCGCCAGCGTCCATAACGCCAGTTCCGGATGCGCCGCCTGTGACAGATCGCCCATGATCCAGAACAGCATCGCGTGCAGTTTGTGGTCGGGCGCGAGCGACAGGATCAGCGTTACCAACGCGCCGCATCCGGCGGCCACGATGACGCCGGTCAGCAGCAGACGCGTTTGCGTCCAGCTTCCGTCGCCGCGCGCCAGACCGAAAACGAGCAGCATCGCGGCCAGCGCGCCGATGAACGAAGCGCCGGCGATTCCCGCGACGCCCAGGCCGAAGAGGATCGACAGAATCGCCCCGACGCCGGCACCGCCGGAAATTCCGAGAATGTAGGGGTCGGCCAGCGGATTGCGCAGCAGTACCTGCAACAGCGCGCCGGACAGCGCGAGCAGACCGCCGCAGGCGAAGCCGGCCAGCGCGCGCGGCAGACGCAGACCGATCACCACGTCGGCAAACATGCCGCCTTCTCCCGCAAACGCCGCGAACACCTGTGACAGGGGAATGCGCATACTGCCTGTCGTCAGCGCCAGCAGCACGCTCGCCGCCGACACGCCGGTCAGGAGCGCGAGGATCAGCAGGGCGCGGCGGCGGGAGGGCATGAAGAATGACTTCGGCGGGCAGCGGGTCCCGACGAAAGCACTGAAGCCGGTCGTGCCGCAACCCTCGACCGTCTCATAATCCTGGAAACCGCGTTTGACCGCTCATATCCTTGAAAGGAGTTATCCGATGGCACCGTTTTTTTCATTGGCGATAGTCAAAATAATGGTAGAAAAACCGTGGACAAGCCAGATTACGCCGCCGCGCGGCTTGTCCAAACGCGCGCATACCCTCAATTTTCCTTCTCCCCTTGCGGGAGAAGGTGCCCCAGCAGGGGCGGATGATGGGTGGCCACGCAAAGGAGGCGGAACATCGTTCCGGCGGCTTGTCGACACGCCAGCGCCAGCTTACCGTTGCGGGGGCGGCACAGGCGTCGCGCCCTGGAATACGCACCTGTTTTCCGTTTAACCCAGATCATCCATTAGCCGGATTATCCTGAAAACCGCAACACACAGGTCGGGGTGAGCAAAGCGAACCACGACCTGTGTGGGCTAGTGGATAATCCGCGGCGGAGAATCGCTTGGCGTCGCCTGGCGCGTTTTTTACCGCGCGAAGGCGGCAAAAGTATAGCGCAAGCCAGCGATATCTTGTCCAAAATCCAACATAATCAACAATTCACATTCAAAAACTTGGCTTGCACCTTGACTTGATAAGGTTTATGAAACTATAGTTACGTATGGTCAATGAACTTAACGCGCTGGAAAGCAAAATCGGTCAGGTTGTTTCGCTCTGTCGCGCCCTGCAGACGGAAAATAATCTGCTGCGACAGCAACTCGTCGCCGCCGACGCCGAAAAACAAGGACTCGCGGAACGCACGGAAACGGCGTGCCGCCAGATCGAGCAGCTCATACAACAACTGCCGGAAGCCAAAACTACCGTCTGACGCCCCATGCCCAACGACGCCAATTTTCTCGACATCACTTTGTTCGACAAGGAATATCGGATCGCCTGTCCGCCGGAGGAACAGGACGCGTTGCTGCGCGCCGTCGCTCACGTCGACAACAAAATGCGCGAGATCTCCGGCAAAACCCGCAGCACCAACAGCGAGCGCATCGCCGTGATGGCCGCGCTCAACATCGCTCACGAATTTCTTTCTCCGCAAAACCCGCTCCCCGAAGAAAGTCCGGCGTCGGCACAATCCGATGAAACAAGGCTGGACTTCGGCGCGGCAAAGCGTAGAATCGCCCTCATGGAAGCGCAGCTCGACGCGGTGCTGGAATCGCAAAACACGTTGCTCTGAGCTTCCGAATGTTGTTCCCTGCGGTGTTCGTCAAGGCCATATATTCCTTGAACCAATACCAAAGGCGTCGGTTGCTGACCTGAAAATCCGCTGTTGTGCCCGCCCCTTGCCGGGTGGACCTGATGTGGAAGGAAAGCGGCCTCATCTGAATCACGGTTCAGGATGCCGGTCTAACGGCACAGGCGGGGACTTTTTCCGGCAGCCCTGAAAACGCAAGTTTTCAGGGCTGTTTTTTTGGGGTGACGGTTTTTCCGTTCCCGGCGAAACCGTGCCCGTTACGTTGTCCGTTCCACCGTCGAGGCTGAAGGACTTGTTGACTATCGAAGCCACGGCGCCGCCCTTGCGCAACATCAGGCGGCGCACCAGGCGTTGAACTACGATAGTATTGCCGTTGATGACATTGGTGTTGATCAGGGCTTCATTGTCTTGATCGTCCACCGAATAGACGGCAGGCATGTCCCGGTTATTGGCGAAGGTCAAATAGATGAAACGTCCGTCGTCACGGGCCTCTGTCGGGCTGATTTCCTCAGCCCCTGCCACCCAATAGTCAAAATTCTGGCCTTCGGTCACACCAAGAAAAGGTGTGGCATCCTGGCCGCTTTTCATGGCGTCGGACAGCTTGGTCTTGATATTCTCCTGACGGGCTTCCAGCGCTTCCCTCTTGGCTGCCGCCGCTGCTTTTGCCGCTTCCTCGTCCGGATAGCGGAAGGCCAACGAAAAAATCAGGTTCGGGTCTGACCAGGCATTCGCGTCCTTGACTCCATGTTTCAAAACCACCAAGGCGAACTGATAGGTTCGCTTGTCCGTAATCACCATCACGTTTGTATCGGCCTGCTCCGCTTGCGGTTTGATGAACAGGTGATTTCCGCGCGGAACGACCTTCCATGCCTGGTCGTCGCCAATAGCCACGTCGCGTATGGTTTCGCCGGCCCCGAACTGCACATGCGTCGAAACACCGTAGAACGTGCGCAGCTTCACAACATTCATCGGGTTGTAATCGACGATTCTGACCCGTGGGTCGAACTCGCCTTTCTTCGGCGTGATTTCAGCCAAAGCCAGCGCGGGCAGCAAGAGGACGAGCAACAATATTTTCAGTTTCATGGCACCCTCTTACTGTTGAACCGGAACGGCGAACGAATCCACCGCCGGACGATTCGGGGCAGGAGCGGGTTCCGGGGCCGTGGCCGCCGGAGTCAGGGCGTCCGGGTCATTCCGGTATTCGGCGACCTGGAACCCGAGCGGATTGATTGCGCGATCCTTTTCCGCCATCGGCGCCTTGGTGTACCGAAACGCTACCGTCGCCGCCCAATGCGATATGGCGGGCCGGTCGGAACCGCGCTCGATCGCCTTGGTGTAGCGCACCAGGGCGATGGTGGGGCTGATGAACGACGTACTCTTGATGGTGATCCTGACCTTGGCGTAATCGCCAAACACGTGAAGTGGCGATAGCGGGTTTTTGGGGTTGAAAAATTCGTAAAATTTCTGTTGCTCGGGGTTGGACGACATGATGCCCACGTTGTAGTAATACTCTTCGGCCAACTCCTTTGAATAGCCTTCGCGATAGCGCACGTACCACTGGATGAAAAACTTGTTCACCGCTTCGTCGTAATTGGTTTTTCCATCCGTCAAGGCTTTGACGATGTCGACAATTCCCGTGGCATTGTCAACGCGAATGACATACGGCTCGACTGTCTTGAGCGGCATCATTGCGGCCACGGCCAACACCGCCGCGAACGCGATGGCAACCGACGCGGTGGCGATGCGCCAAGCGATCCTTTTGGACTTCTCGATTTCCTTGAGCTTGTCGGTTTCCCAGGTGCGCGCTTCTTTCAGGTAGTTCTCGAATTCCGCTTTTTCGACTTTGTTCACTGTTGAATTCCTTTCTGCTCTGGCTCGAGGAACACGATGTAAACGTGATGACCGCCTGGCCGCCGTGTGGTGTTCCACACCACATCGGCCAAACCACGGCCTTCCATGCCGATGGCGCGCAGGGCGTCTTCAAGCCGCGCGCCGCGCAGGTCGAGTTTTACCGGCAAAGGTATCGCCTGTCCGAGCGTCGGCATGACCTGGATTTGCGGGGCGACTGCCTTGAGCGCGGGCAACGCGCCCAGAATGTCCCCTTCATAGACAAAATCGAAGACTTCTCGATGCGCCGGAGCCGCCCGCAGGTTGATCGGGCGATATTCGCCTTCCGGTAACGGCGGCTTGGGAGGCGTACCGGTGCACGCTGCCGCCAGCAGGCAAAGCGTCAGGACTGCAATGGCGCAACGCATGAACATTCCTTTTCGACTGTAGTTGGTCTCATTTCGGAAATTTTCGCGTGCGCGAAAATCTTGGACTGACTCGATTTTGCGTCGTCAGACGCCTTTTTTTGCCTGCTTTGCAGCGGGCAGCGTGGGGGTGATTTTCGTGCACGCGAAAAAGTGATGGTCATTCTGTTACCTGATGTAAAGAAAGACCGCCTATGGTAAGGTGTTGCCTGTCGATACCGCTGGGGTTGCCATGACCGTTACTATTGCGAAGACCGCTTCCGTAAAGCTCGACGGCGTAGCGGGTGAGGAAAAGCGTGAAACTTTCCGCCAGGCCACGTTGACCGCGTGGCGGGAGTACCGGGAAACCGGTTTGCATGTCAGCGCGGAAGAGGCTGACGCATGGCTTGCCAGTTGGGGGACTGACGACGAATTGCCCGCGCCCGTATGCCACAAGTGAGCTATGCTCCCGGCGCGATCCGGGACCTGCAACGACTGCGCGAGTTCTTGCGCTCGAAGAATCCAGATGCGGCCAGACGAGCGGTAAAGGCCATCCGCCAGGGCGTTCGTATCCTCGGACTGCAATCCGGCATGGGGCGTCCCGCCGAGGGCGTGCCGGAAATGTATCGTGAATGGTTGATTGACTTCGGAGACAGCGGCTATGTGGTGCGCTACCGTGTCGACGCGGACAGCGTGACCCTGCTGGCGGTCTGGCACCAGAAAGAAGCCGGGCTTTAGGCAGTCTTCGGTTTTGGGGCATTTTTCTTTCCATCGCTGGATATTTTCGCGTGCGTGAAAATTGAGGTTGTCTCTCAGACAAGGAACGCATCAGCCGCGCGCCACGCTGTTGGCACTCTTGGCGCGCTTCGACGCGCCTGACTTCAGCGCGTCTGGATTGGCGGCGAGCCACCGGTCGTTGGATTGTTTCTGCCGGGCTGCGGTGATCTTGTCATTCTTTGTTTTGCCTGAAACACGGTCTTTGATTGCGCGTGCACCGGCTTTTGCACCGCGTGCGCCGACCGCCGCGCTAGCCGCCGCGCCGCCCATGACGGCACCCACCGCGCCCAGGGTGCTGATCGCCGCCCCGCCGCCGAGCGACGAGGCCATCGAGGGCACTTGCAATAAGACCAGGACGCCGATGATGCTGTACAAAATGGCAGGGATTGCGGCAGCTATGGAGGGATCGGTCAATCCGTTCGTCACTGCGCTACTCATCATGTACGTTTGAATGATGGTCATGATCAGTTTCACGGCGCACGCGGTGAGCATGACCACGAACACATAATTCAGCACTTGGCCGAGCCAAGAGTCGAAGAAGCGTTTGGTCGCTTCGAACTGCGTTAGCAGGACGAAGATCGGGCCGACACCCAGAAAGATCGCCAGGGCAATTTTGGCTAACAAATAGAGAAAAGCCGCATAGCCGGTCAGGACAAGGCCGGCTGCCCAGATAACAAAGCCAAGAAACCAAGTTGTAGGGGCGGGGATACCCCAGCTAGAATTGGCTTCGGCGTAGGCTAGTACCTAGTTGCATAAATCACTAACTGTATTTTTTGGGATTTTTTGATAGACAACAGACTTTGTCCATTCGAATGGAGCCGCTTGTTGATTATGGGCGCGAGTAAAGGCATCGAT
>JAITNL010000130.1 GCA_031290495.1 Accumulibacter sp. | reverse complement strand
TTCGGAAACTGACGCCACGCTACGAGAAAACCGATTTGTCTTACCTCGGTTTGCTCCATCTGGCAGCTGCTATGATTACCCTCAACAAAATCATTGTTATTTACGGATAAGCACTAAGTCTTCTTGAGTGTTCCGGAACAGAGCAATCGCATGAACACTTTATGCGGGAACCTTCACATATACGGTTTTACGGGTGCGGTGGAAAACAAGCGTCTGCTTTTTCCTCTCTCCGCCGCGAGTTTGCCGGACATTCTCGCGGCCTTGAAAATCGCGACTCTTCCCCCATTCTCTGTGCATTCGGTTGATTGCAAAGGGAGTTCGACATGCGGCAAGACAAGCTGACCACCAAATTCCAGCAGGCGCTGGCGGACGCGCAGAGCCTGGCGATTGGACACGACAACTCGACGATCGCGCCGGCGCACCTGGTGCTGGCGCTGTTGCAGCAGGAGGATGGCGCGTCGTCGTCGCTGCTGGCGCAGGCCGGCGTCAACGTGCAGGCCTTGAAGACGGCGTTCGATCAGGCCGTCGCCCATCTGCCGAAAGTCGAGGTGCAAGACGGAGAAGTGCAGCTTGGCCGCGATCTCTCCAACCTGCTCAACCTGACCGACCGGGAGGCGCAGAAACGCGGCGATCAGTTCATCGCCAGCGAGATGTTCCTGCTCGCGGTGTGCGAGGACAAGGGCGAAACGGGGCGTCTGGCGAAACAGCATGGGCTGAACCGCAAGGCGCTGGAACAGGCCATCGCCGCCGTGCGCGGCGGGCAAGGCGTCGATTCGCAGGAGGCCGAGGGCCAGCGCGAGGCGCTGAAAAGATACTGCATCGATCTGACCGAGCGTGCCCGCGCGGGCAAGCTCGATCCGGTGATCGGCCGCGACGATGAAATTCGCCGGGCGATCCAGATTCTGCAACGGCGTACCAAGAACAACCCGGTGCTGATCGGCGAGCCGGGCGTCGGCAAGACGGCGATCGTCGAGGGACTGGCGCAGCGCATCGTCAATAACGAGGTGCCCGAGACGCTGAAGGGCAAGAAGGTGTTGAGTCTCGACATGGCGGCGCTGCTGGCCGGCGCCAAGTATCGCGGCGAGTTCGAGGAGCGCCTGAAAGCGGTGCTCAAGGAGATTGCGCAGGAAGAGGGCCGGGTGATCGTCTTCATCGACGAGCTGCATACCATGGTTGGCGCGGGCAAGGCCGAGGGCGCAATCGACGCGGGCAACATGCTGAAACCGGCGCTGGCGCGCGGCGAGCTGCACTGCGTCGGCGCGACGACGCTCGACGAGTATCGCAAATACGTCGAGAAGGACGCCGCGCTGGAACGCCGCTTCCAGAAAGTGCTGGTCGACGAGCCGAGCGTCGAGGCGACCATCGCCATTCTGCGCGGCTTGCGGGAGAAGTACGAACTGCATCATGGCGTGGATATCACCGACCCGGCGATTGTCGCGGCGGCGGAGTTGTCGCATCGTTACATCACCGACCGTTTCCTGCCGGACAAGGCCATCGACCTGATCGACGAGGCGGCGGCGCGCATCAAGATGGAGATCGACTCCAAGCCGGAAGTCATGGACAAGCTCGACCGGCGCATGATCCAGCTCAAGATCGAGCGCGAGGCGGTGAAGAAGGAAAAAGACGAAGCGTCGTTGAAGCGCCTGCAATTGATCGAGGATGAACTCGCCAAGCTGGAGCGCGAGTACAACGACCTGGAGGAAGTCTGGAAGGCCGAGAAAGCGCAGGTGCAGGGCAGCGCCTCGATCAAGGAAGAAATCGACAAACTCAAGGCGCGCATGGCCGAGTTTCAGCGCAAGGGCCAATACGACAAGCTCGCCGAGCTGCAATACGGCACGCTGCCGCAACTGGAGGCGCGCTTGAAGGCGGCGGAAAAATCGGGCGGCGGCGACAAAAAGAACCGCCTGCTGCGTACCGAAGTGGGCGTCGAAGAGATCGCCGAGGTAGTCTCGCGCGCGACCGGCATCCCGGTAGCCAAGATGATGCAGGGCGAGCGCGAGAAACTGCTGGCGATGGAGGAGCGTCTGCATCGGCGCGTGGTCGGGCAGGATGAAGCGGTGCGTCTGGTGTCCGACGCGATCCGCCGCTCACGCGCCGGTCTCGCCGATCCGGACCGGCCATACGGTTCCTTCCTGTTCCTCGGCCCGACCGGCGTCGGCAAGACCGAACTGTGCAAGGCGCTGGCCGCCTTCCTGTTCGATTCCGAGGAACATCTGATCCGCATTGACATGAGCGAGTTCATGGAAAAACACTCGGTCGCGCGGCTGATCGGCGCGCCGCCGGGATACGTGGGTTACGAGGAAGGCGGCTATCTGACCGAAGCCGTGCGCCGCAAGCCCTACAGCGTGATCCTGCTCGACGAGATCGAAAAGGCGCATCCCGATGTGTTCAATGTGCTCTTGCAGGTGCTCGACGACGGACGCATGACCGACGGTCAGGGACGCACCGTGGACTTCAAGAACACGGTGATCGTGATGACCTCCAATCTCGGCAGCCAGATGATCCAGCAGATGGCCGGCGACGATTATCAAGTCGTCAAACTGGCGGTGATGGGCGAGGCGAAGAGCTATTTCCGGCCGGAGTTCATCAACCGCATCGACGAGATCGTCGTTTTCCACGCGCTCGACGAAAAGCACATCAAGTCGATTGCGCGGATACAACTCGGCTATCTGAAACAGCGTCTGACGCAGCTCGACATGACGCTCGATGTCGACGACAGCGCCTTGTCGGAAATCGCCGCCGCCGGCTTCGACCCGGTTTTCGGCGCGCGGCCGCTGAAACGCGCGATCCAGGCGCGGATCGAGAATCCGCTGGCCAAGGCCATCCTTGAAGGACGTTTTGCCGCCAGGGACCGCATTCGCGTGTCCAGCTTGGGCGGGGTGATGCGCTTCGACAAGGATTGACGCGGGTTCCGTGGCGAATCCGGATACACGGCCATGCGTGCGCGTCGACACTGTCGGCGCACCGTGCCCGCCGTTTGCGCGCGGCGCGTCTTATTTGCCGCGACCGCGAAAGAACGGTGATGTCGACTGGCGGATGATCAGCTCAGGAACGTAGATTGTTTCTCGGCTTGGTAACCCAGGGTTCGCCAGCCGCGTCCGAAGGTAATCGACCGCCTGCGCGGCCATCGCTCCGTATTCCGGTGAAGTACCGGAAGACGTTGCCGGACGAAGAGATGGTGCAGATCATCACCGAAACGGCTCGCGAGATCAGCGAACGCCATGAGATTGAGTTTGAGCGGATGGGTTGTGACAACAATCACATCCACTTGTTGTGTTCGGCGTACCCGAAGAGTGCGCCTAGTCAGAGAGTCAAGGAGTTCAAGAGCATCACTGCGCGAGAGATATTTCGGCGTAAGCCAAGCGTCAAGAAAGCGTTGAGGGTGAGGTGCGAATTCTGGAGCGGCGGGTATGACCTCGCGACGGAGGGTGAAGTCGGTAACGGGTCGGTCGTCGAAAGGTCTGTGCGAAATCAAGGTCTACCTCGAGAGGATCTGCGACAGCTCAATCTTTTCCAGTACCTCCGGAATACCCCGTGCCCTTGGCGCGGGTTGGTTTATTGGCTAATTGAACAGTATTGGGGTTAGGCAAAGCCGTAACCCAGCGTTGCCGCCGTCCGGCCATCGTGTCGTCCGGCGCGGAGTAGCACAAACATCAAACCAGGCAGGACGACGGGCCGGATCGCGTATTCGTTGACCATTCCCGGTCCGCCGTGTGTATCCTAGCGCCCTGTCCGTAAATTCTGCCATGTCCGGCGCGCCATCGGCTCCATGAAAAATAACTTGCTCGAATCCGCCCGCCATATCGTCATCGAAGGCCCTATCGGCGTCGGCAAGACCAGCCTGGCCTGGTGTCTGGCCAAATACCTGGATGCCGACCTGCTGCTCGAACAGCCCGAGGCGAACCCCTTCCTCGCCCGCTTCTATCAGAATCCCAAACGTTATGCCCTGCAAACGCAGTTATGTTTCCTGTTCCAGCGGCTTGACCAGATGCGCGGCCTGGCCCAGCCGGAATTGTTCACGCGCACGGTGATCAGCGATTACCTGATGGAAAAAGAACTGCTGTTCGCGGAACTGACGCTCAGCGACGAAGAATACCCGCTCTATCGGCAGATCTACGACCGCGTTTCCCGGCAGGCCGTCCCGGCGCCCGATCTGGTGATCTACCTGCAGGCCAGTCCGGACGTCCTGATCGCGCGCGTGCGCAAGCGCGGTATCGAAATGGAAAGAAAAATCAGCGACGATTATCTGACCCGGCTCGGAGAACGCTACACACGTTTCTTCCACGACTACATGGCCGCACCGGTGATGGTGGTCAATTCCGAGCGCCTCAATTTCGTCGACGATCCGAACGATTTCCAGCTTCTCATCCAGCGCATCGAGACCATGCGCGGCCCCCGCGAATACTTCAACCGAGGAAACTGAACCATGTCCGCACATACCGTCACCCGGCGGCTGACCCACTTTGAGTTGGTCAAGATGAAAGCCGACGGTGAAAAAATCGCCATGCTGACCTGCTATGACGCCAGTTTCGCGCAAGCCTGTGACGCCGCCGGCGTCGATTCGATCCTGATCGGCGACTCGCTCGGCAACGTCGTACAGGGGCACGAAACGACGCTGCCGGTCAGCGTCGAACACATCGCCTACCACACGGCCTGCGTCGTCCGTGGTTGCCGCCGCCCGCTGATCATTGCCGACCTGCCTTTCGGCAGCTTTCAGGAAAGCCCGCAAGCGGCCTATCGCAACGCGGTGATATTGATGGCCGCCGGCGCCCAGATGGTCAAGCTCGAAGGCGGCGAGGATATGGCCGAGACCACGCGCTTCCTGGCCTCTCGCGGCATCCCGGTGTGCGCCCACGTCGGCCTGACGCCGCAGTCGGTGTATCAGTTGGGCGGCTTTCGCGTGCAGGGCCGCGACGAAGCGGGCGCGGCGCGGCTCTGGACCGACGCGCTGGCGCAGCAGGAATCCGGCGCCGCCCTGATCGTGCTGGAAGCCATTCCCGCGCCGCTGGCCGCCGAAACCACGGACCGGCTGGTCAT
>JAITNL010000125.1 GCA_031290495.1 Accumulibacter sp. | reverse complement strand
GGCGGCTGGAAGGAAACGCAGGTCGTCGTCCGTTTCTGGATCATCACCATCATGTTGGTGCTGGTCGGTTTGTCGACGCTGAAACTGAGATAAGAGATACAGGCATGGAACTGGCGGGCAAGAATTTTCTCGTGGCGGGACTCGGCGAATCCGGGCTGGCGATGGCCAAATGGCTGCATCGCCAGGGCGCGTTGGTACGCGTCGCCGACAGCCGGGAAAATCCGCCGAACCGGGAAGCGCTGGCCGCCGCCGCGCCGGAAATCGAAGTCATCGCCGGGCCGTTCCGGGCGGAGACCTTCGCGGCAGCCGAGGTCATCGCGCTGTCGCCCGGCGTGCCGATGGCGACGCCGGAGATTGCCGCCGCCAAAAACGCAATCATCGTCTCGGAAGTTGATTTGTTCCTCGACGCGCGGGAAAAATTCGCGCCGAACAGCAAGGTGCTGGCGATTACCGGCAGCAACGGCAAGACCACCACCACCGCGCTGACCGCGCATCTGTTAAATGGCGCGGGTGTTGCCGCCGTCGCCTGCGGCAACATCTCGCCCGCGCTGCTGGACGCGCTGATGACGGCGCTGGACGCCGGCCAATTACCGCGCGTCTGGGTGCTGGAGCTGTCCAGTTTTCAACTCGAGAGTACGCGGCGCTTTCACGCCGACGCGGCAGCCGTGCTCAATATCAGCGCCGATCATCTGGATCGCCACGGCGACATGGCGATTTACCGCGCGGTCAAATGGCGCGTTTTTGACGAAACGCCGATCGCTGTGCTCAACCGTGACGCGGGCGACACGATCGAGGGCCGCCGCGTCTTCACCTTTGGCCTGACGCCGCCGGAGAACGTGGCCGATTACGGTCTGGATGACGATTCGATCTGGTTCGGCGGCACACGCCTGATTCGCCTCTGCGGACTCCCGATCAAAGGGCTGCACAACGCCGCCAACGTGATGGCGGCGCTGGCGCTGTGCAACGCCGTCGGCGTCGGTTTCGAGCGCGTCGCGGCGGCGCTCGAAACCTTCAAGGGCTTGCCGCACCGCGTCGAACCCGTCGCCGAAATCGACGGCGTACTTTACATCGACGATTCCAAGGGTACCAACGTCGGCGCGACGCTGGCCGCCATCGAAGGCATGGGGCGCCCCGTCGCCATCATTCTCGGCGGCGAAGGCAAGGGGCAGGATTTTTCGCCTTTGAAAGCGGCGCTGGAAAAGCATGGCCGCGCCGTAGCCTTGATTGGCAGGGACGCGGCGCTCATCGGAAAAGCGCTTACCGGACGACACACGCTCGCTGACGCGAAAACGCTTGCCGGACAGCGCGATTTGCCAATGGAGCAATTTCTCGACCTGGATACCGCCGTGATCTGGATTTCCCAAGAGGTGCAACCCGGCGACTGTGTGCTGCTCTCGCCCGCCTGCGCGAGTTTCGACATGTTCCGCGATTACAGGCACCGCTCCGCAGTCTTCGTCGACCGGGTGCACACCATACGCGCGGAGAGAAGCTGATGCTGCCCGTCTTCGACGCCCGCCGCCGCCTGCCCGCCGAGGTCGATCTGACCTTGTTGTGGAGCGGACTGATCCTGCTGCTGCTGGGCATGGTGATGGTGTACTCGGCGTCGATCGCCATCGCCGAAGCGAGCCGGTACGCCGGCAATCATCCCGCATATTTTCTGATTCGCCACGGCGTGTTCATGACCATCGGCCTGATCGTCGGCGGACTGGCGTTTCAGGTGCCCTTGCGGACCTGGCAAAAGATGGCGCCGTGGCTGTTCGTCGCCGGCTTCGCGTTGCTGGCGCTGGTGCTGATTCCTGGCGTCGGGCGCGACGTGAACGGCGCGCGCCGCTGGCTGTCGCTGGGCATCGCCAACCTGCAGCCGTCGGAACTGATGAAACTGTTCGCGGTGCTCTACGCGGCCGACTACACGGTGCGCAAGATGCCGCACATGCTCGATCTGAAAAAGGCGTTTCTGCCGATGGCCGCCGCGATGGTGGCGGTCGGCGTGCTGCTGCTCAAGGAACCCGATTTCGGCGCTTTCGTGGTCATCGTCTCGATTGCCATCGGCATCCTGTTCCTGGGCGGAATGCGCGCCCGCCTGTTCGCTATCCTGATCGTCGTGCTGATGGCGGCCTTCGCCATCCTGATCGTCATCTCACCGTATCGGCGCGACCGCATCTTCGGTTTCATGGACCCCTGGGCGGACGCTTTCGGCAGCGGTTATCAACTCTCACACGCGCTGATCGCCTTCGGGCGCGGCGAACTGTTCGGCGTCGGCCTCGGCGCCAGCGTCGAAAAACTGTTCTATCTGCCCGAAGCGCACACCGACTTTCTGCTCGCGGTAATCGCCGAGGAGCTTGGTTTCGTCGGCGTGGTGGCGATCGTCGTCCTGTTTGGTCTGCTGGTACAGCGCGCCTTCGTCATTGGCCGGCAGTGCGTCGCGCTCGACCGCGTTTACCCGGCGCTGGTAGCGCAAGGCGTCGGCATCTGGATCGGCGTACAGGGTTTCATCAACATGGGCGTCAACATGGGCATGCTGCCGACCAAGGGGCTGACCCTGCCGCTGATGAGTTTCGGCGGTTCCGGAATCCTCGCCAACTGCGTCGCGCTGGCGATCCTGCTGCGGGTGGATTGGGAGAATCGCCAACTGATGCGCGGGGCGAAATTATGAGAACGCTCCTGGTCATGGCCGGCGGCACGGGCGGTCACGTCTTCCCCGGTCTCGCGGTCGCCGACATCCTGCGTGACCGTGGCTGGAAAATCGTCTGGATGGGCAATCCGGACAGTTTCGAGGCGCGCGCGGTGCCGGTGCGCGGTTACGAAATGGCGTGGATTCGCTTTGCCGCGCTGCGCGGCAAGGGGCTGTTGCGCAAACTGTTGCTGCCGGTCAACCTGCTTTCCGGCTTCTGGCAGGCGCTGCGCGAAATGCGCCGGATCAAGCCCGATGTCGTTCTCGGCATGGGCGGCTACGCCAGTTTTCCGGGCGGCGCGATGGCCGCGCTGTTGGGGCGTCCCCTGCTGATCCACGAGCAGAACGCGGTCGCCGGCCTGGCCAACCGCGTACTCGCCAAGGTCGCCGACCGCATCCTTTGCGGTTTTCCGGACGCCTTGCCGGACAGCCAGTGGGTCGGCAACCCGGTGCGTCCGGAGATTGCCGGACTGCCCGAACCGGCGGCGCGTTTCGCCGACCGCGATGCCCTGCGGCTTCGCGCCAGGCCGATGCGTCTGCTGGTGCTCGGCGGCAGTCTGGGCGCGGCGGCGATCAACGCAACGGTGCCCAGGGGACTGGCGCTGATTCCCGAAGCCGAGCGCCCGGCGGTGCTCCATCAGGCCGGCGAAAAAAATTTGACGGCGCTCGAAGCCAACTACGCGGCGGTGGGCGTGCGCGCCGATTGCGTGGCCTTCATCGACGACATGGCGAGCGCTTACGGCTGGGCCGATCTGGTACTTTGCCGGGCGGGCGCGCTGACCGTGGCCGAACTGGCGGCGGCGGGCGTCGCCAGCGTCCTGGTGCCGTTCCCCCAAGCGGTGGACGATCACCAAACGTCCAACGCCAGATTCCTGGCCGACGCGGGAGCCGCCGTGTTGCTGCCGCAGCGCGAACTGACGCCGGAAGCGGTCGCGCGGATCAAGGACTGCACGCCCGAACGATTGCGGATGATGGCCGAACGCGCGCGCGCGCTGGCCAGGCCGGAAGCGGCGGCAGCGGTGGCGCGCGTCTGCGAGGAGATGGGCGGAACATGAAACACAAGATCAGGAACATCCATTTCGTCGGCATCGGCGGTTCCGGCATGAGCGGCATCGCCGAGGTGCTCGCCAACCTGGGCTATCGCGTCAGCGGTTCGGATCTCGCCGACAACGCCACCACTCGCCGCCTGGCCGGTCTGGGAATCAGTGTGCTTGCCGGCCATGCCGGGGAAAACGTCGGCGACGCCGACGCCGTGGTGGTGTCGACAGCGGTCAGGGACGATAACCCCGAGGTACAGGCGGCGCGCGCGCGCAAGATTCCGCTGGTGCCGCGCGCGCAGATGCTGTCCGAGTTGATGCGTCTGAAGCAGGGCATCGCCGTGGCCGGTACGCACGGCAAGACGACGACGACCAGCCTGGTGGCGTCGATTCTGGCCGAAGGCGGCATGGACCCGACCTTCGTCATCGGTGGCCGGCTCAACGCCGCCGGCGCCAACGCCCGACTCGGTTCGGGCGATTATCTGGTGGCCGAGGCCGACGAGTCGGACGCGTCGTTCCTGTGCCTGTCGCCGGTGATTTCGGTGGTCACCAACATCGACGCCGACCACATGGAAACCTACGGGCACGACTTCGGGCGGCTCAAACAGACCTTTGTCGATTTTTTGCAGCGTTTGCCGTTCTACGGCGTCGCCGTGCTCTGCGCCGACGATCCGCACGTGCGCGAGATCATGCCGCGCGTGTCGAAACAGATCGTCGGCTACGGTCTGGAGGAAGCGGCCAACGTGCGCGCCGAGAAGGTCACGGCGCGCGACGGACGCATGATCTTCGATTGTGTGCGCGTCAATGGCCGCGTGACGCGCTTCCCGGTGACGCTCAATCTGCCGGGGACGCACAACGTGCTCAACGCGCTGGCGGCGATTGCCGTCGCCACCGAGCTGGGCGTGTCCGACGCGGCGATCGTCAAGGCGCTGGCCGAATTTACCGGCGTCGGGCGGCGTTTTCAACGTTGCGGCGAGGTGGCGCTGGCCGGGGGCGGAAAATTCACGCTGATCGACGATTACGGCCACCATCCGGCGGAAATGCGCGCCACGCTGGACGCGGCGCGCGGCGCTTTTCCCGGCCGGCGTTTGCTGCTCGCCTTCCAGCCGCATCGCTATACCCGGACGCGCGATTGTTTCGAGGATTTCGTCGGCGTACTCGGTTCGGTCGACGCGCTGATTCTGACCGAGGTCTACGCCGCCGGCGAGGCGCCGGTCGTCGCCGCCGACGGACGCGCGCTGGCGCGCGCGCTGCGCGTCGCCGGACGCGTCGATCCGCTGTTCGTCGAAAACATCGCCGATGTGCCACGGGCGATTCTGGACGCCGCCCGCGACGGCGACGTAGCGATTACCATGGGCGCCGGCTCGATTGGCGGCGTACCGGGGAAACTGGTGAAGGGAGACAGCTATGCCTGACTTCGGAAAAGTGGCCGTACTTTTTGGTGGCGAGTCCGCCGAGCGTAAAGTTTCCTTGCTGGGTGGCAAGCGCGTACTCGACGCCTTGCGCCGGCAGAACGTCGACGCGTGCGCCTTCGATCCCGCCGAACGCAGACTCAGCGAACTCGAAGCGTTCGACCGCGCGTTCATCGTCCTGCATGGCCGCCACGGCGAGGATGGCGTGATCCAGGGCGTGCTGGAATCGATGGCGATTCCGTATACCGGCAGCGGCGTGATGGCTTCGGCGGTCGGCATCGACAAATGGCGAACCAAATTGCTGTGGCATGCGGTCGGTCTGCCGACGCCGGACTTCGAAATCCTCGAAGCGCACAGCGATTTCGCCGCGGCCGAGGCGCGGCTGGGCTTGCCGCTTTTCGTCAAGCCGCTGCGCGAAGGTTCGTCGATTGGCATCATCAAGGTCAGTCAGCCCGGTCAACTGGCGGACGCTTACCTGGAAGCGGCCCTGCACGACACGCTTGACCGGCGGGTGATCGCCGAACGCGGCATCGTGGGCGGCGAATATACCGTCACCATCGTCGGCGACGAAGCGCTGCCGATTATCAGCATCGTGCCGGTCGGGGATTTTTACGATTACGAAGCCAAATATGTGCGCGACGACACGCGCTATCTGTGTCCCTGTGGTTTGCCCGAAACGCGCGAGATGGAACTCCGGGCGCAGGCGCTGGAAGCTTTTCGTGTCCTGGGATGCCGGGGATGGGGGCGGGTCGATTTTCTGATGGACGAACACGGTGGCGCGTATTTTCTGGAGGTCAACACCGCGCCGGGAATGACCGGCCATTCGCTGGCGCCGATGGCCGCGCGCGCGGCGGGCCTGTCTTACGAACAACTGGTCACGCGTGTTCTTTCGCTGGCTGCTTTGGGATGAACGATGTGGCATCGACCGCAATTGATGACGGACATCGCGGACCTGCTGTTCATGGCGGGCGCGGCGGCCTTGATCGTGGCCGTGGCGATTGGCGCGGCGCGTTTGCCGCTGTTCCAGCTGCGTCAGGTGGTAGTGGTCAGCGAATTGCGCGAAGTGCGGCGGAGCGAGATCGAGCGGGCGCTGTCCGGGAATCTGCGCGGCAATTTTTTCAGCGTCAGTCTGGACACGCTGAGGAAATCGCTGGAGCGCTTGCCCTGGGTACGCCGGGCCGACGTGCGGCGGCAGTGGCCGGCGGGCATCGAGGTGCGCGTCGAGGAACACGCGCCGGTGGCGTTCTGGGGCCAGACCGGCGGACGCCTGGTGAACTCGCACGGCGAAATTTTCATCGCCGGAATCAACACGCCGCCTGCGGACGCCTTGCCGCTGCTGCTCGGGCCGGCCAGCTTCGCGCCGGAGATGCTGGGCTATTACCGGCAGGCCGTCGATCTGCTCAGGAGCATCGGACGCAGGCCGCGCGTGCTGAGTGTTTCGTCGCGTCTGGCGCTGCAACTGAAACTGGACGACGGAACGCTCGTCGAACTTGGCCGGCAGCAGGTGGGAACGTCGATCCGCGAACGTCTGCAACGCTTCGTCGAGTTTTACCCGGCGCTGTTGACGGCGGTCGGGAAGCGGCCGGAAATCGTAGACACGCGTTACCCCAATGGATTCGCGCTGCGGATCTCCGCGGCGTCCGAGAGTGAGGGCAAGAGGCCATGAGCAGGGAAAGCAAGGAAATCATCGTCGGCCTAGACATCGGCACGGCCAAGGTCGTGGCGCTGGTGGCCGAGGTCAGTCCCGATGACCAGCTCAACATCAAGGGCTACGGCTCACAGGACTCGCGCGGACTGAAAAAAGGCGTGGTGGTCAACATCGAGGATACCGTGGCGACGATTTCGCGCGTGATCCAGGAAGTCGAATTGATGGCCGACTGCCAGGTCAAGGAGGTCTATACGGGGATCGCCGGCAGCCATATCCGCAGTTTCAATTCCAACGGCATGGTGGCGATCAAGGACAAGGAAGTTACCTCGATGGACGTCGAACGGGTGATTGAAACGGCGCGCGCGATGCCGATTCCGGCCGACCAGGAGATTCTGCACATCCTGACCCAGGAATTTATCATCGACGATCAGGACGGTATCCGCGAGCCGATCGGCATGAGCGGTTTCCGTCTCGAAGTGAAGGTGCACATCGTCACCGGCGCGATTTCGGCGGCGCAGAACATCCTCAAGTGCGTGCGCCGCTGCGGACTGGAAGTCTACGATCCGGTGCTGCAACCGCTGGCGTCGAGTTACGCCGTGCTCTCGGAAGACGAAAAGGATCTCGGCGTGTGCCTGATCGACATCGGCGGCGGCACCACCGATCTGGCGGTGTGGACGCAAGGCGCGATCCGTCACACGTCGGTGATTCCGATTGCCGGCGACCAGATCACCAACGATATTGCCATGGCCCTGCGCACACCGACGCACGAGGCCGAGGACATCAAATGCAAATTCGGCTGCGCGCTGTCCAATCTCGCCGATCCCGAAGAATCGCTCGACGTGGCGGGCGTCGACGACCGACCCTCGCGCAAGCTGTCGCGCCGCGCGCTGGCCGACGTCATCCAGCCGCGCGTCGAGGAACTATTCGAGCTGATTCTGGCCGAGCTGCGCCGTTCCGGCTTCGAGGAAGTGCTCTCGTCGGGCATCGTCCTGACCGGCGGTTCCTCGGTCATGCCCGGCATGATCGAGCTTGGCGAGGAGGTTTTCCACATGCCGGTGCGGCTGGGCGTTCCCAAGTACAACGGCGCGCTGGCCGACGTCATTCAATCGCCGCGTTTCGCCACGTCCTACGGTCTGCTGCTGGAAGCGTGGACGCAGAAAAAGCGCGGGCTGAAAGTGCATGAGATGCGTGACTGGAAACAATTTTTCAGGTGGCTGAAGTCCTGGTTCGAGAAGAATTTTTAATCGTTTTTTTGTTTTTTTGCAGAGGAGAAAGAGCATGACCATGTTTGAAATCATCGACAAGGAAGAACCCGTGGCCGATTTCGAGACCGTGATCAAGGTGATCGGCGTCGGCGGCGCCGGCGGCAACGCGGTTGATCACATGATCCGCGAAGGCGTGATGGGCGTCGAGTTCATCGCCGCCAACACCGATGCGCAGGCCTTGAGGCGCAGCGTGGCGCCCAAGAAACTGCGCCTGGGCAAGTCGGGACTTGGCGCGGGCGCCAGACCCGAAGTAGGTCGCGACGCAGCGCTCAGTGAGCGCGATCAGATTGAGGAAGCCTTGAGAGGCGCGCACATGGTCTTCATCACCGCCGGCATGGGCGGTGGCACGGGTACCGGCGCGGCGCCGGTGGTTGCCGAAATCGCCCGTGGCCTGGGGGTGCTGACCGTTGCCGTGGTGACCAAACCGTTCGCCTTTGAAGGCAAACGCGCCAGGATCGCCGAAGCCGGTATCACCGAATTGCAGAAACACGTCGATTCGCTGATCATCGTCCTCAACGAAAAGCTGGTGGACGTGCTCGGCAAGGATATATCGATGGCCGAAGCGTTCGAGGCCGCCAACAATGTGCTGCGCAACGCTGTTGGCGGCATCGCCGAGATCATCAATTCTCCCGGCCTGATCAACGTCGACTTCGAGGATGTGAAAACCGTGATGGGCGAGATGGGCATGGCCATGATGGGTTCGGCCTTCGCCGCCGGCGTCGACCGTGCGCGCATCGCCGCCGAGCAGGCCGTCGCTTCGCCCTTGCTCGAAGGCGTCAACCTCTCGGGCGCCAAGGGCGTATTGGTCAATATCACGGCCACGCATAGTCTGAAGCTGACGGAAGTGCACGAAGTCATGGATACCGTGCGCAAATTCGCCGCCGAAGACGCGCACATCATTTTTGGCGCCGTTTACGACGACGACATGGAAGACGAGATGCGTGTGACGGTCGTGGCGACGGGCCTGGGGCAGCCTCAGGCCAAGCGTCAGCCGTTCGAGGTGATCCATACGCCTGTCATGCAAGGCACGGGAACCGACGGTGCCTACGCGCACGGAACCGTCGACTACAAGACACTCGATATACCGGCGGTGATACGCCAAGGTGTGCTGCGCAAAACGACCGTTGTCGAAGCGCTGGCCAATAGCGGCGTCGATACCTACGACATTCCAGCGTTTCTGCGCAAGCAGGCCGACTGATCGGCAGACAGGACGGACGGAGCGTGGGAAACAGGCATGAGTCGGGGTGAGCAAAGCGAACCCCGGCGTCGTTGCCGCAATGGTCACAATATGAACTTTGCCGTCAAAATCAAAATGGCGATAGTCAAAATAATGGTAGAAAACCGTGGACAAGCCAGATTACGCCGCCGCTCGGCTTGTCCAAACGAGCGCATACCCTGAATTTTCTTTCTCCCCTTGCGGCAGCTTTCCCATCACCTTGCGGGAGAAAGTCCCCGGCAGGGGCGGATGAGGGGCGGATGATGGGCAGCCACGCAAAGGAGGCTGAGCGTCTGCTCCGCCTTTCCGTGCTACCATTTTCGGCAAACCCACTGTCACCTTCCTTCCATTTCCCGTTTTGAGCCGAATGAATGTCCGTGAAATCGCTTCCTGACTGGCTGGAATTTCTGGCCAGCCTGCATCCCAAGGGGGCGGACGGAATCGCGCTTGGACTGGAACGCGCGGCCCGTGTCAAGGCCGGTTTGCGGCAACGCCAAACCTGCCCGGTCGTCGTCGTCGGCGGGACCAACGGCAAGGGGTCGACCTGCGCTTATCTGGAGGCGATTTACCGCGCCGCCGGTTATCGCGTCGGTTGCTACACCTCACCGCATTTGCTGGCGTACAACGAACGCGTGCGCGTCGACGGAGTTCCGGCGGACGACGCCAAACTGTGCGCCGCGTTCGCCCGCGTCGAAGCGGCGCGGCAGACCGACGGGAACGCGGCGCTGACGTATTTCGAGTTTGGCACGCTGGCGGCGTGGGAGGTGTTCGCCGCGGCGCGGGTACAGCTCGTCATTCTGGAAGTGGGACTCGGCGGGCGGCTCGACGCGGTCAACGTCTATGACGCCGACGCGGCGGTGGTAACGGGTATCGCGCTCGATCATACCGACTGGCTGGGGCCTGACCGGGAAGCCATCGGCTTCGAGAAAGCCGGAATTTATCGCGCCGGCCGGCCTGCCGTCTGCGCCGACGCGAGTCCGCCGCAAACGCTGTTGGAACACGCGCGGGCGATTGGCGCCGATCTGCGTCTGATCGGACGCGATTTTGTTTGCCAACGCGCGCCGGCGCGATGGTCTTACCGGAATATTCAGGGCGCGTACCTGAAAAACCTGCCGATTCCGGCACTGTTCGGCGGCTATCAATTAAATAACGCCGCAGCCGCGCTGACGGCCATCGACGCCTTGCAAAATCGTCTGCCGGTGCCCCCGGCGGCGATTGGCGACGGCTTGCGCCAGGTTCGGCTCGCGGGACGTTTTCATCGCGCGCGCGAACGTCCGGCGCTGATCCTGGATGTCGCGCATAACCCGCAGGCGGTGGCGGCGCTGGCGGACAACCTCGACGCGATGAACGCTGGCGGCGTTTTTCGGCGCACGCTTGCCGTGGCCGGCATGTTGGCCGACAAGGACATCGCCGGCGCGCTGCGCGTGTTGGCCGGCAAAATCGACGTGTGGCTGCTGGCCGGACTCGACGCGCCGCGCGGTGCGAAGGCGGAAACGCTGGCGGCGGCAGTGAAGGCGAACGCGCTGGGCGGACAGGTAAGATGTTTCCCGTCGCCAGCCGAGGCGTTCAGGCAGACCGTGGGGCTGGCGGAAGAAAATGATAGAATCGTCGTTTTCGGATCGTTCCATACCGTTGCCGCCGTTCTGCGCGAAATTGGACAGGATGGGCAGAATGGGCAGGATGGGGCTGATTTCCGGTATTCCTGATTCCACCGTGCCGCTCTCATTTTCTTCACGCCGCCATGCCCGATTTACCCGATACCGACTTGCAACTCAAAAAACGCGCCCGCCGACGACTGGTCGGCGCGGTGGCCTTCGCCGGACTGGCGGCGGTCGTCCTGCCGATGATCATGGACGAAGAACCGAAACCGCCGGCACAGGACGTGCGGATTCTCATTCCCAGCCAGGACCAGCCGCCCTTCAAGCCCACGCTGGAGTCAGCCGGCGGCGCGAGGACCGAAACACCCGCGCGTCCCGCTGAACCAGTACAACCGGCGCCGCCGGCGCGGCCAGTCGACTCGCCGATAGTCCGGCCGGTCGAGCCGCCTGATGTCAGGACGGTCGAGCCGCCCGCCGCCAGGCCGGTTGAAAAGCCGACGCCAAGACCAGCGGATAAGCCAATGCCAAAGCCAACGCAACAACCCACCGAAAAACAGACCGACGCGCAGCGCGCCGAGGCGATCCTCAGCGGGAAAACCACCGGCGAACCGGCGTCGGCCAAAAGCGAGGTTCCGTTCGTCATCCTGATCGGCGCTTACGCCAAGCCCGCCAACGTCAAACAGTTGCAGACGAAGATCGGCGAACTCGGCGTCAAGGTGTATACCGAGCCGCTCGAATCGCCTGGCGGCGTGAAAACGCGGGTGCGCGCCGGCCCCTTCGCCAATCGCGCGGCGGCGGAGAAAGCCTTGGAAAAGATGAAGCGCATCGGCGTTAACGGGGTGATTGCGGCGAAGCAATGACGCTGTTCGATTACGTCGTTCTGATCGTCCTGTTGGCGTCCATGGCCTTGGGCGCGTGGCGCGGCGTGTTGGGCGAGATCATCGCCGTCGCCGCCTGGGTGCTGGCGTTCCTCGCGGCCTATTGGTGGGGCGAGAGATTCGCCAGGCAATTTTTGGGCGGGATTGGCGATCCGTTGATCCGCATCGTCGTGGCCTGGGTACTGATCGCCGTGATCGTGCTGCTGCTGATGGCGATGGTGCGCCTGGCGATTCGCGGTTTGCTCAAGGCCATCGGCTTGCGTCCCACCGACCGGGCGCTGGGCGTCATGTTCGGGGCCTTGCGCGGCGTGTTGATCGTGTTGGCGCTGGTGGCGCTCGGCGGCATGTTGTCGCTGTCCGGGGAAAAATGGTGGCGCGGGGCGTATTTGTCGGCCCCGCTCGAAACGGCGGTGCTGGCGTGCAGACCATGGCTGCCGCCGGAATTGGCCAGACGGATTCGTTTCAGATAGGAATATCCATGTGCGGCATTCTCGGAGTCATGGCGAACACGCCGGTCAATCAGCTGCTCTACGATGGGCTGATGGTCTTGCAGCACCGTGGGCAGGACGCGGCCGGCATAGCCACCAGCAAGGACGACGCTTTTTTCATGCACAAAAGTTCGGGGATGGTACGCGACGTTTTCCGCACGCGCAACATGCGCGCCCTGCCGGGCAGCATGGGCATCGCCCACTGCCGTTATCCGACAGCCGGTTCGCCGTCGGATTCGGCGGAATCGCAGCCGTTCTACGTCAACTCACCTTTCGGTCTGGTGCTCGCGCACAACGGCAACCTGACCAACACCCGGCAGTTACAGGAAGAAATGTTCCGCCAAGATCTGCGTCACATCAATACCAATTCCGATTCCGAAGTGCTGCTCAACGTGCTGGCGCACGAGCTTCAGGAGTCGGCCAAGGGTTTTCGGCGGCTGGATCCGGAAACGATTTTCGCCGCCGTCGCCGGCGTCTATCGTCGCTGCAAGGGCGCTTACGCCGTGGTCGTCCTGATTGCCGGTTACGGGCTGCTGGCCTTCCGCGATCCGTTCGGCATCCGGCCATTGGTCATCGGCGTCAATGAAACGCCACAGGGACCCGAATACCTCGTCGCTTCCGAATCGGTGGCGCTCGACACGCTGGGTTTCAAGGTGTGGCGCGATGTCGCGCCGGGCGAAGCCGTATTCGTGGACATGACGCATACCCTGCACTATCGGCAATGCGCCGAAACGTCGGTGCTCTCGCCGTGCATTTTTGAATACGTTTATCTGGCGCGTCCGGACTCGGTCATCGACGGCGTTTCGGTTTACGAAGCTCGTCTGAGCATGGGCGAGCATCTCGCGGACAAAGTGGCGCGCAACCTGCCAATCAAAGATATCGACGTGGTCATTCCGATCCCCGATTCGAGTCGTCCGGCGGCGATGCAACTGGCGCAGCGCCTCAACATTCCGTATCGCGAAGGCTTCGTGAAAAACCGCTACATCGGGCGCACCTTCATCATGCCGGGACAGGCGATCCGCAAGAAGTCGGTGCGCCAAAAACTCAACACCGTGAGTCGAGAGTTCGAGGGTAAGCGCGTCCTGCTGGTCGACGACTCAATCGTGCGCGGCACGACCAGCCGCGAGATCGTCGAAATGGCGCGCGCGGCGGGCGCGCTCAAGGTCTATTTCGCGTCGGCGGCCCCGCCGGTGCGCTATCCCAACGTTTATGGCATCGACATGCCGACGCGCGGCGAGCTGATCGCCACCGGCCGCAGCGAAGCCGAAATCACCCGCGAGATCGGCGCTGACGTGCTGATTTATCAGGATCTGGAAGCGCTCAAGGCGTCGATCCACGAAAACAATCCGCGCCTCGCCGTGTTCGATTGCTCGTGTTTCGACGGATGCTACGTGACCGGCGACATCACGGAAACCTATCTCAATGACGTCGAGAGCGCGCGCGAAGACAAGCGCGCGCGCGAAGACAAGTTCGCCAGTATCGACGACGACGGCGATTCGCGGCAGCTCGATCTCAATCTGAAGACGGCGGCTTGATCATCCTGAAAACTCGTGACGCCCGGGTACAACCGATATGAGCCGAAATTACCACTGGGTTTATGATCCCAAACCACGGAAAAACGCGCTCAACGCGCCTCAAAAAGCGGCGGCGCTGACCAGGGCGGAGGATTTTGTCGAGAATCATTTGCGCAGGAATTGTATTCAGGCGCCTCCCGGCCACGGCACTTTTCCAGTGAATTACGTTGTTGATTTCTCGGTGAAATGGCATGGCGCGTATTTGGTATTTATCGCCAAATACGCCTCGCCATATCCAGACGCGGAGGAACCGTTTTTTGAAACCCGTTTTGCCCGGCTGGGTTGCTCTGCGCCTGACCGCTTCAGCCTCTGGGTTCTTCGTCACAACGACAAATGGATGGAACTTCCCCGTGTCAATGGAACACTTCAGGAGTGCCTTGAAGACATGAGAACCAGTTCCTGGTTTTAGTTTCCGCAGGTCATGACGCTACGCGCCGGTCGATGTTTTTCTACAGTTTCTTGTTCCTGGCGTCGTCCTGCGCTTCCAGCCACATGGCGGCGACGATGGACAGCAGGACGGCGAAGCCGATGCCGAGAATCCAGGTGAAGTACCACATGACGCTTCCTTTCCGTTGGCTCCATTGTCCGATTGTCATCGACGACCGGACAACGGAATGAAGATGATCAATAAAGAGTCTTGTCGTTTTCGACGATGAAATCGCGCGTGACTTTGCCGGCCATCACGTGATAGGCCCAGCCGGTGTAGATGATGACGATCGGGGTGAAGATCAGCGCCACGTACAGCATCACGTTCAGCGTGAAATGGCTCGAGGTCGCGTCCCAGGCGGTCAGGCTGGCGTTGGGCATTTCCGACGAGGGCAGCACGAACGGGAACAGCGCGATGCCCGCCGTGGAGATCACCGAAACGCAGGCCAGCGACGAGCCGACGAAGGCCCACAACGTCTTACCGGCGCGCAGGGTGAGCAGCACAACGATACCGCCGACGTAGGCCAAGGCGGGAACCAGCCAGAGGATAGGGTAGCTTCCGTAGTTGGTGAACCAGGCGCCCGGCGAGCGGGTGACTTCCTTCATCAGCGGGTTGATCGACGCGCCGAAGTCGGCGATCGAGACGATGATGTAGCCGTCGATGAACCAGACCCAAATGCCGCCGAGCGAGAACACCACGAGCAGGACGACGGCGATGACGCTGGCCGCTTTTTTGGCGCGCGCCTGCAGGTCGCCGTTGGTGCGATGCGACAGGAAGGTCGCGCCTTGCAGCGCGAGCATCGACAGGCTGACCACGCCGAAGAGCAGCGCGAACGGATTGAGCAGCGCCCAGAACGAGCCTGAATAGAACGAACGCATGGTTTCGTCCAGCCGGAACGGCACACCGAGGAACAGGTTGCCGAAGGCCACGCCGAAGACCAGCGCCGGTACCGCGCTGCCGAAGACCAGCCCCCCGTCCCAGGCTTTGCGCCAGGTCGGGTCGGGCAGCTTGGAACGGTACTCGAAGCCGACCGGGCGGAAGAACAGGGCGAACAGCACCAGCAACAGCGCCCAGTACATGCCGGAGAAGGCAGTGGCGTAGACGAACGGCCAGGCGGCGAAGATGGCGCCGCCGGCGGTGATGAACCACACCTGGTTGCCGTCCCAGTGCGGGGCAACGGTGTTGATCATCACACGCCGCTCGATGTCGTCCTTGCCGAGAATCGGCAGCAACATACCGACGCCCATGTCGTGACCGTCCATGATGGCGAAGCCGATCAGCAGTACGCCGACGAGCGCCCACCAGATCAATTTCAGGGTTGCGTAATCAAGCATTTGGCATTCTCCCACAGGCGTTGTTCGGTTGCGGATCGGCAGGACCGAGCCGGGCGTATTTGAACATCAGGAACATCTCGACGATCAGCAGCAGCGTGTAGAAACCGACGAAACCGGCGATCGAACCCCACAGGTTGGCGGAGGACAGCGACGATGCCGAGATGTGGGTCGGCAGCATCCCATACACCGTCCAGGGCTGGCGACCGTATTCGGCGAGGATCCAGCCGCACATGCTGGCGATCCACGGCGCCGGCATACTCCATAGAAAAGCCTTCAGCAGCAGGGGATACTTGCGGTGAGCGTTCTGGCTGGATATCCACAGCGCGGTGGCGAAGATGAGGAATATCAGGCCGCCGAGGCCGAGCATGATGCGGAAGCTCCAGAACAACGGCGCGACCTTGGGCACCGAATCCATCGCCGCCTTGCCGATAACCTCCGGCGTCGCCTGGCGCACGTCATCGACATAACGCTTGACCAGCAGACCGTAACCCATGTCGGCTTTGTGTTGCTTGAAGCGTTCCTTGGCCGCCGTGTCGTTCGGGTTTTTGCGCATGTCTTCGAGCGCGATGATGGCCTGCACGCCCGAAGCGATGCGCGCCTTGTTCTTTTCGCGGATTTCGCGGATGCCCACGATCTCCTTGCTGATCGAGCGGGTGGCCATCATGCCGCCCGCGAAGGGCATGCCGAGCGCAAAATCATTGGCCTGTTTCTCCTCGTTCGGCCACACCACGAGGTTAAAGCTGGCCGGCGCCGGTTCGGTCTCCCACATGGCTTCCATGGCCGCCAGCTTGGATTCCTGCGTGTTGGCGATGTCATGGCCGGACTCGTCGCCGAGCACGATCAGCAGCAGCGTTCCGGCGATGCCGAACGCCGCCGCGATGCGGAACGAACGGCGCGCAAATTCGACATGCCTGTCCTTGAGCAGATACCACGCGGAGATACCGAGCACGAACAGCGATCCGGTCACGTAACCGGCGGCCACGGTATGCACGAACTTGGCCTGGGCGACGGGGTTGAACACCAAGGCCACGAAGTCGGTCAGTTCCATGCGCATGGTGATCGGGTTGAACGCCGAACCGACCGGGTCCTGCATCCAGGCGTTGGCGATCAGAATCAGCACCGCCGACAGATTGGTAGCCAACGCCAACAGCGCCGTGACGGAAAGATGCCCCCACTTTGGCAGGCGCTTCCAGCCGAAAAAGAACAGGCCGAACATCGTCGATTCGAGGAAGAAGGCCATCAGTCCCTCGATCGCCAGCGGCGCGCCGAAGATGTCGCCGACATAGTGCGAGTAGTACGCCCAGTTGGTGCCGAACTGGAACTCCATGGTGATGCCGGTGGTGACACCGAGCGCGAAGTTGATGCCGAACAGTTTGCCCCAGAACTGGGTCATGTCCTTGTAGATCGGCTTGCCGGTCATCACGTAAACCGCCTCCGAGATGACCAGAATCCACGACAGTCCGAGCGTCAGAGGGACGAAAATGAAGTGGTACATCGCTGTCGCCGCGAATTGCAGGCGCGACAGGTCAACGACCGTCGAGTCGATCATTTGTTATCTCCTGGAGAAGTTGGAATGGAAGCGGGGGAAACTGCGCTGGCGATGTGGCTGCCCATGACGTCTATATCGACCTTGACTCTGTACGGCTTGATGAAGGCGTGCCAGAGCA
>JAITNL010000122.1 GCA_031290495.1 Accumulibacter sp. | reverse complement strand
GCTCTTTTTTTGTTTGTGAAAGGAGAGAAAAATGAAACAGGGAAGAAGTTTTCAATGGGTAACGCTGTTCGCGTCGTTCGCGCTTCTGGCGGTGTTCGGGGGCGGATGCGGGGGGGGGGGGGGGCAGCAGTGGCGGCGGCAGCGCCAAGATAGAGCGCGTCTCCACCCTCGCGTTTGTTGACGTCGATGGGCCAAAGGTTGAGGCGGTTGTCGTCGAGTATGACGCCGAGCTGACCAGCGGCAGTGTTGACACAAGCACCTATCAGGTCTTCAATTACGCGAACCTTCCGCAGAAGGCCGAGGTTGACAACTCCGGCACGATAACCGAGTCCAATAATTTACCCACCTATGACAACGTGGTCGCCGCCTCCGGAACCCCAGGTGAGGTGAAGAAGGTTTATGTCAGCAAAACTCCCGCCATCGGCGCGGGCGACAGCAGCGGCAAATACGTCATCATCGAAGTCAACACCGCCTACCAGTTGACGGGTGTCACCTCTGTCTGGAGGCCGAAGTTGGCCGGCGGCGTCAAACAGGTGAAAGCCATCAGCGCCGGCGGCATTTCAGTTCCCGCCAGCGAAACGGTCGTCAGCAACTACGCGGCCAACGTCACCACCAACACCAATCCCCAGGGAGTTGTCACCACCACCACCTTGCAGACGGTCACTGACGACACTTCGTATGTCCTCAGAGGTCTGGAAGGGTACAAGCTCTACACCGACAATCCTGAGTTGACCGTGGCTTCCAAGGTAGTCGGCGGTTCCTTCGAGGCTCCAGGCAGTTTCAGCGAGTACACCGGACAGACGACCACAGCCAAACTGAAGTACAACCTCTTCGTTCCGGCTGGTTGTGAACTGGGTTCGGCCAAGGCGTGCGCGCTCGTTCTGCACATCAATGACGCCGGTGTGCTGGGCAACGACCCGATGATCGCGCTGACCGAGACGAACGTCGCGGTGAACTACGCTTCTCTGGGGCAGGACATCGTGAAGGGCAGGGGACTTGGCGGCTTGGTCGTCGTCATACCGCAAGTGGCAAGCCCGACCGTCGCCGACAACTGGACTGGCAACGAAGACGTACAGGCGACCTGGCAGCTGCTGGACTATCTTACCGACACTTACAATATCGACATGAACCGCATCTACGGTTCCGGCCAGTCGATGGGCGGGATGCAGGTGCTGTACATGGCGGCCCAGCGCGACAACTACTTCGCCGGTCTCTGGTCGATCGGCTCGCAGTGGGCCAACAACTATGACAAGGCTACAGTTCCCTTCACCAGCCGTGGTAATTCGAGTTATTACTTCGTTTATCCCACCGAGGGGACCTACGGCAGCAGCGTGAGGTACATCACCAACGCCGATTGGCAAAACTGGTACTGGTCGGTTTCCGACGACAACATCCTGATCACCAACATGAGCGGTGACGGATTCGCCACGACCCTCTGGACAATCCTCAAGGATTACTACAAGGATAAAGCGAATGCGGATTTTCCAAGAATAGAATGGGACCCGCTGACTTTTTCGAGGGACGATCAGAGCGCAAAGCTGCGGAATCTGGTAGGCACGTACAACGGCGGCAGGGGAATCTATTGGAACGCCCTTTCAAACGGCGGCCACATGGCGACCTGGATTTATGCTCACGCCATCACCGCCAGCTACGAATGGCTGTTGACACAGACCAGGGAGAGCGAGGAGGCGCGCGGCAAGCTGACCGAGTTGTCGGAGAAGTGGGTTAGCGACGGTTCTGGCAGCGGCACCTATTGCCTCAGCACCGGCACCGCCAGCAATGGCCCCAATCTGACCGGCAAAGGCGGCCTCGATTACCAACCGCGGCTCTCGGTGGTGGATTTTGATGGATCGGATTGCAAAGGGGGGCCGTACTAATCATAAAGAGGTGTAAAACAGGGAAAGACTCCGCCGCGTTTGCGGCGGAGGAATCGCGGGGTGGGACGCTGGCGCGTCCCACCCCGCATTCGTTCCGACGGGTGCGGTGACCGCTTCATAGCCTTCGCGCCATTTTTTATGGGAAAAATGGCAACCGGGAAAAATCCCGCAAGGTATTTCCCGGCGGCCTGCCGAAAACCGTAAAATACCCGCCTTCTTTCAACGCTTTCCAGGGTATCCGCGATGTCCATCAAGTCCGACAAATGGATCCGCCGCATGGCGCGGGAGCACCACATGATCGAGCCGTTCGAACCGGGCTTGGTGCGCGAGGCCGACGGCCACAAGATCGTTTCCTACGGTACGTCGAGTTATGGCTACGACATACGCTGCGCGGACGAGTTTCGGGTGTTCACCAACATCAATTCGACGATCGTCGACCCCAAGGCTTTCGATCCGCAATCCTTCGTCGAGGTGTCGGGCAAGGGGTATTGCGTGATTCCGCCCAATTCTTTCGCGCTGGCGCGTACCGTCGAATATTTCCGCATCCCGCGCAGCGTGCTCACCGTGTGCCTGGGCAAGAGCACTTACGCGCGTTGCGGGATCATCGTCAATGTGACGCCGTTCGAGCCGGAATGGGAAGGCTATGTGACGCTCGAATTTTCCAACACCACGCCCTTGCCGGCGAAGATTTACGCGCGCGAGGGCTGCGCGCAGGTGCTGTTTTTTGAATCCGACGAGGTCTGCGAGACTTCCTATAAAGACCGGGGCGGCAAGTATCAGGGGCAGGTCGGCGTGACGTTGCCGAAAATATAATCCTACTTTCATCCAAGAAAAATCATGCGCTTCAATTTTCCAATCATCATCATCGACGAAGACTTCCGTTCGGAAAACACCAGTGGCCTGGGGATTCGCGCGCTGGCCGCCGCCATCGAGAAGGAAGGTCTGGAGGTTCTCGGCGTCACCAGTTACGGCGACATGACCTCGTTCGCCCAGCAGCAGTCGCGGGCCAGCGCTTTTATCCTGTCGATCGACGATGAGGAACTGGCGCTGGAACCCGAAAAGACGCTGACCGAACTGCGCGCCTTCGTCGCCGAAATCCGCCACCGCAACCGCGACATTCCGATCTTTCTGCACGGGGAAACGCGCACCTCGCGCCATATTCCGAACGACGTGCTGCGCGAACTGCACGGCTTTATCCACATGTACGAGGACACGCCCGAGTTCATCGCGCGCAACATCAAGCGCGAGGCCACCGCCTATCTCGATTCGCGCCCGCCGCCTTTCTTCCGCGCGCTGACGCACTACGCGGCGGACGGTTCCTACTCCTGGCATTGTCCCGGTCACTCCGGCGGCGTGGCTTTCCTGAAGTCGCCGGTGGGGCAGATGTTCCACCAGTTTTTCGGCGAGAACATGCTGCGCGCCGATGTCTGCAACGCGGTCGAGGAACTCGGTCAATTGCTCGATCACACCGGGCCGGTGGCGGCCTCCGAGCGCAACGCGGCGCGTATTTTCAATTGCGATCACCTGTATTTCGTGACCAATGGCACGTCGACCTCGAACAAGATCGTCTGGCATTCCACCGTCGCGCCGGGCGACATCGTCGTGGTCGACCGCAACTGCCACAAGTCGGTGTTGCATTCGATCATCATGACCGGCGCGGTGCCGGTATTCCTGATGCCGACGCGCAATAATTACGGCATCATCGGCCCGATTCCGAAATCGGAATTTGCCTGGGAGAACATCCAGAAGAAAATCGCCGCCAATCCGTTCGCCACGGACAAGAACGTCCGGCCGCGCGTGCTGACGATCACCCAGTCGACCTACGACGGCATTCTCTATAACGTCGAGGACATCAAGAGCGAACTCGATGGCAAGATCGACACCCTGCATTTCGACGAAGCCTGGCTGCCGCACGCGGCGTTTCACGATTTCTACGGCGACTATCACGCCATCGGCGCCGACCGCCCGCGCTGCAAGCAATCGATGGTCTTCGCCACGCAATCGACGCACAAGCTGCTGGCCGGCCTTTCCCAGGCGTCGCAGATTCTGGTGCAGAACTCGGAAGAGCGGCAACTCGACCGCAGCATTTTCAACGAATCCTACCTGATGCACACCTCGACCTCGCCGCAGTATTCGATCATCGCCTCGTGCGACGTGGCGGCGGCGATGATGGAGGAGCCGTCTGGAACCGCCCTGGTCGAAGAATCGATCGCCGAAGCGCTGGATTTCCGTCGCGCGATGCGCAAAATCGACGAGGAGTGGGGCAGCGACTGGTGGTTCCATGTCTGGGGACCGGACGATCTGTCCGAGGAAGGCATCGAGGAACGCGAGGCGTGGATGCTCAAGCCCGGCGAGCGCTGGCACGGCTTCCAGCAGCTCTCCGAAGGCTTCAACATGCTCGATCCGATCAAGGCCACGGTGATTACGCCCGGACTCGACGTTGACGGCGAATTTTCGGAGCGCGGCATTCCGGCGGCGATCGTCACCAAGTACCTGGCCGAGCACGGCGTCATTGTCGAAAAATGCGGCCTGTATTCGTTCTTCATCATGTTTACCATCGGCATCACCAAGGGGCGCTGGAATACGATGGTCACCGAACTGCAGCAGTTCAAGGACGACTTCGACAAGAACCAGCCGCTGTGGAAGGTGCTGCCCGAATTCGTGCAGAAGCATCCGAGCTACGACCACATCGGCCTGAAAGACCTGTGCCACCTGATTCACGGCGTTTACGCGGTCAACGACGTGGCGCGCCTGACCACGGAAATGTACCTTTCCAACATGATTCCGGCGATGAAACCGGCCGACGCGTTCGCCAGAATGGCGCACCGCGAGATCGACCGCGTGCCGATCGACGAACTGGAAGGGCGCATCACCAGCATGTTACTGACGCCGTATCCTCCCGGCATTCCGCTGCTGATTCCGGGCGAGTGCTTCAACGCCACGATCGTGCGCTACCTCAAATTCGCCCGTCATTTCAACGAGCAATTTCCCGGCTTTGAAACCGAAATTCACGGCTTGGTCAAGGAAATCGAGAACGGTAAGGCCAGGTATTACGTGGATTGCGTGGCGTAGGTTGTGCTCTACCTTTATCGCGAGAAACATATCCAATGCTCCCAAAAGCGCCCTTACTCGACAACATCGCGCACAACCTGCTTGCGGCGACGACGATTGCAACGGCGGGTTCTCCAAATGAGGCAAGCCTTCGACACGAATTGGAAAAAGCGCTGGAAGAAGCGTGTTTGTCGATGTTGGTTGCCTGGTCGCCATTCCGGCTTGATTTGACACTGCCCACGGCTGACCCGCGTCGCAAACGTTTTGCCGATGTCGCGCATGGTGCTGTCATCATTGAGTATGAGCCGCCCAAAAGCCTTGGAAGAAGCGAGCGGGCAGCAAATCATGCCAAGGCGCAGGCAGAAGAGTATGCAAATCTGCTTTCCGCAGAAGAAGGACGTTCTGTCAGCGACTATCGACTCATCATCTGGGATGGTTCGCACATTGCTTTTGGAGAACTCCAGAGCGAGGGCGCACACTGGTCATTGCTTACAAGTTTTGGCAAGGCAGAAGCAATGCGATTGCTTGGCGCGTTGCAACACGATGGAGTACCACTGGTTCATCCGCTTCTGCTGGCAGATATGGCTGGTCCAGAATCACCACTGGGAATGAATCTGATTCCGAAGCTGTTTCAGGCCATCCTTGCAGCAGAACAAAACGCCCGTACCAGCAAAAGCAAACTTTTGTTTTTTGAATGGCGACGCCTGTTTGGGCAGGCGGTTGGAATCCAGACGGATTCTCTGCGCCAACTCCTTGATCGACAAAGCGCAGTACACGGTCAGGATTATGGAAAAAATATCGCCGCCTATCTGTTCGCATTGAATACATTCGTTGCCATCGTCGCAAAACTGGTGGCCGCAATGGCGCTAGAGGGGGCGGCAGAGGATATTTGCGATAGCGCCACGCCAATTCAAGAGCGCTTGCAGGTTCTGGAGAGCGGCGAATTATTCGCCAATGCAGGCGTCGTCAATATGCTGAACGGCGATTTTTTTTCCTGGTATCTTGATGATGATGCTTGGAATGACTTTGCGCCCGGCATTGAAACACTGATTGCCGCGCTGGCAAATATCAACTTTGACATTTCCAGAAAAAATCCAGACGCTACCCGTGATTTATTCAAGGGGCTGTACCAGTCTTTTGTCCCTCGTGCGCTTCGTCATGCGTTGGGTGAGTTTTACACGCCGGATTGGCTCGCCGCGCATGTGATGAACGAAGCCGGTTGGCAACTGTCCAATAGCCTGACAGACCCGACCTGTGGCACAGGAACGTTTTTATTGGAAGCGTTGCGGCGGCGATTGATACATGCATCGCCATCAGTCACTGCGAAAGCGTTATTGGAAGGATTGCAAGGCATGGACTTGAATCCACTTGCCGTGCTCGCTGCCCGTGCTTCACTGGTGGTTTATCTTTCGCACCGCCTCAACCCTGGAGAAGACCTGCGTTTACCCGTTTATCTTGCCGATGCCATCAATCCGGTTGACTTGGTGGGTTCTGTTTTTGAGCACTATTTGCAAACCGAAAAAGGCCTGTTCCTCTTTACCGTGCCAAAAGTATTGGTAACTCATGCGGACTTTTTCGTTTTTTTTGCGCGATTGCGCGAACTCATTGATGCCGATCAAAGTGAAATTCAGATTTTTTCGACGCTCATGAAGGAAAAAGCAGCCGCAAAAATGACGTCTGCCGAGCAAACACAGTTCCAGCAAACCATTCATGCGCTTGTGGAGTTACACAAAGAAGGTTGGGATGGAATCTGGTGTTCGATTTTGGCAGATCGCTTTGCCGCAGGAGCCATGCCCGCCGCCGACTTTGTGTGTGGAAATCCGCCATGGGTAAAATGGAGTCATCTGCCGCCAGATTATGCAAGATTTATCAAGGAACGTTGCTTGAAGCTTGGTGTATTTAGTGAAGATAAATGGGTGGGCGGCATCGAGTCTGACATTTCAACGGTTGTCACCTATGTTGCCGCAGAACGTTGGTTGAAGTACGGCGGCGTCCTTGCATTTCTTATTACAGGAAGCGTTTTTGCCAACGAATCCAGTCAGGGTTTCCGGCGTTTTGAAATCTCACGACTAAAATTGCCCATGGCGGTCATGCGCGTGGAAGATTTTTCTCAGGTTGCCCCATTTGAAGGAGTAAGCAATCATGCCACCCTTCTGATTTTCAGAACGGGAAGCGCCACCCGTTACCCTGTCCCCTATCGCTGGTGGTTTCCTGCCAAGATTGTGGGTCAGCTCAAACGTAGCTATGCCAGCGCGGAAAAATTCGTTTTGGAGGCCAGACAATTCGACGATCTGGCCATGCCTGTTCCGGGAACCAATGCCGGGCCGTGGCTCAAAGGGACTCGCGCCCAGCATGCGACATGGCAACATCTCTTTGTGTCAGGAACCCATAACTATGTCGCGCGTAAAGGGATTACCACTGACGCCAATGGTATCTTTTTCGTGCGTGTGCTTGGTCAGGATGGAACACAATGCAGAATAGAAAACAATCCGACACTCGGAAAGCGCGAGAATATCGCCAAAGTCAAGGCAAGCGTTGAAACGGAACATCTTTTTCCGCTGTTGCGTGGCCGTGGGGTGACTGCATTCAAGGCTCTGCCTGACCCTGATTATTGTGTCTTGGTGCCTCAGCGTGGAATGCACGGCAATCCAGATTTGCCCCTGAATGCTCCCGCAACATTCCGTTATCTGAGAAGATTTCAGCATGTGCTTGAACAACGGTCGAGCTTTCGCAGATTCCAGAGAAAACAGGTTTGGTGGTCTCTTTGGAGTACAGGAGAATATTCTTTTGCGTCTTACAAAGTAACATGGCGTGAAATGCAAGGGGGGCGATTTGCCGCTGCCATCGTTACACTAGCTCATCATGCAGCACTTGGAGCAAAGGTGGTTATCCCTGACCATAAGCTTTATTTCGTGTCTTGCCAAAGTTTGGAAGAAGCAGGCTTTCTTACGGCTTTACTTAACGCTCCTGTTGTCTCCGAAGCAATTTCTGCCTATGCGGCGCAACTGAGTTTGGGCGTGAGTGTTGTGGAATACCTGGCTTTGCCTCCATTCAATTCTCAGGATTCAACGCATCTTGCTTTGGCTGAAATTGCAATTCGACTCTCGGAACAAGCCAACAATCCTGCTCCAGAAGACTGGAACAAACTGGATTCGCTTGCCCGGATTGTATTTTGTTTGCCCTGAATTGACAGGCAATTGGTTTCACTACCTGATTCAAGCCATTCTTGCTTTCTATCACACCTGTCCTTTACGCATTTTGAGCTTCTTTCCGCAATCAACCACGTCAATCGGCATTTTGTTGTGCGCCAACAAATTCGCCCGTCATTTCAAGGAGCAATTTTTCGGCTTTGAAACCGACATTCACGGCCTGGTCAAGGAAGTTGTAAACGGCAAGGCCGGGTATTACGTGGATTGCGTGCGCTGATAGACGGCGAAAGAGTACGCCAACCCGGCTTCCTCGAAGGTCTGGCTGCGCGAAACTTCCCGCCATGCGCTTGAAGGAATCTCCGGAAACCGGGCGTCGCCAGCGAAATCGGCGGCGATCTCCGTGAGATAAAGCCGCCCGGCCAGCGGCAGCGCCTGGCGGTACAGTTCAGCGCCTCCGATGACGAAGGTCTCATCGCCGTTTCCCGATTTTTCGATGGCGTCGGCCAATGAGCCGACCAACAAAACGCCGGGCACGGCATAGCCCGGATTCCGGCTGACTACCACATTCAGGCGACCCGGCAGTGGCCGGAATTTTTCAGGTAGCGATTCCCAAGTCCTGCGCCCCATGATGACGGGGCTATCGCGCGTCGTTTCGCGGAAATGACGGAGGTCTCCCGGCAGACGCCAGAGCAGGCGGTTGTTCTGGCCGATGACCCTGTTACGGGCGACGGCGGCGATCAGTGAGAGCATGGTAAAAATGGGATAATGAATCCTAAAACCATGATTCTAAATCCTGTAAAATAAATGCGCTAGTAATGAATATCTCGCTGATGACGAAAAATACTACAGAAGCAATAAAATTGGAAAATTGTCCTTATGCGAAAGCACCGCGATGGGTGGCATAATTTTGGCATTGGAAAGGGAAACGGGGCGGGATTGCTTCGACACGTTTCGCCGTTGCCTTGATCGCGAGCGCGCCTCGCTCGTTGAATACGATGATCTCGAACGTCAGTTCATGTCCGAGCAGGGGGAGACTGTGCGCTACGGCGGCCCCCGCAATGTATCCGACATCGCTCGAAGTTGGCAGGAACACGAACCCGCATTTCAGCTATTTCTCGATGGTTCACGCCGCACTTACAAAATTGCCGACATCCCCATCGGGATGCAGGTCTTCCCTATCATCGCTGGGCAGGTCGGCGTGGGCGTCTGTAAACGCGAAAACCGCCGCTTTTCGGCTTGCGATTTGTTTCTGCACACTGTTTTGGCGTTTCCAGACAAGTTGGATACAGAGGGGAAAAACGCAAAGCAACACCGAGCCTTCCTCGCCGACCTTACCGCAAAGCTGAACGCTGCTCAAAACCGTGTTCACTTGGATGCACTTCTGCTGTATCCCACGCAGGCGAATAAGAATTTCGAGGACAAGGGCATCGCCCGCGTCCAAGAATACATGGTCGAATAGGAAAAGGTCATGGTGCAGTCGCTTGTCCACAGAAGCCTTATCAACGACCGCTCGTGGCTCATCAAGGATGGTTCCTTGGAATACAGCCGGATTTCAGACAAAGATGATCGTTTCGCATTTAGTCGAATACGAAGCAACTATTGCTCCGCCGATTAAACCTTGCACAAATCAAGCTGCATAAAAAGTTGTTGGAGATTTGAAAAAGCCCATGATTTTGTTTGGCTTCAGTTGAACCGACTTCAAATGAGAACGCACAT
>JAITNL010000155.1 GCA_031290495.1 Accumulibacter sp. | reverse complement strand
GTTACGCGGCGGTTCACGCGGCATAGAACGCGGTGTGTTACGCGGTGTTTCACGCGGCATAGAACGCGGTGTTCTACACGGCGTGGAAGCGCCGCGCGAGAGACAGTACGGATGGTACGGCGTCCGCTTTGCTATGTGTTTCATCTTCCCTCCTTTAGGTAACGCATAAACTAACAGTTCAGGTTGAACTAACCTATATTAGGTATACCACTGCCTTTAAAGTCTGTCAAGTTTTTTTTTCACTTTTTTTCGTTTTTTTTCACTTTTTTTTCGCTTTTTTTTCTTCTTTCTTTGCACATATTTTATGGTGCCGGGAGTCGGGGTAAAGCCCGTGGGTGGGGGGGGGTTCGGGGGCGCTATCAACCCCGCCCCTACGACACCTTGCCTCCATCGCACCGCGCCCTCGCGGCAAAAAAAATCCGGCGCCAGGCCGGATTGGAAGTATCCCCGGAAGGAGCCGGAAAAAGCCCCTTCGAGGGAATCGGGCACGGTTCAGAACGCGTATTTCACCTTGACACTGCCGCTGCCGCCTTGGCGTGTCCCGGCGTAGCCCTGGAGACCCAGGTCGATGGACAGCGGCTGCGTTTTGGAGGCTTTCAGCGTCAGGCCGATTTCGACGATGCCGGTGCCGCCCTTGAGGTCTGGCGCGTCGATCTTGACGCCGTCGTAGGTCGTGGCCTTGGCCTTGCCGTCGAACTCGTGTTCCCAGGCGAGGCCGACGTAGGGTTTCAGGTTGTCGATTGTCCAGGAATAACGTCCGCCGAATCTCAGGCGCTGCGACTCGACGGCGCTGAATTTCACGGGATCGTCCGTATTCAGCGTCACGCTGTCGCTTCCTCTGCGGGAGTAGAGGTATTTGCCGTAGAGATCGAATTCGGACGATTGGCCGACGTTGCCGACATAACCAGCGCCCAGGTGGAAGGACTGATAGCCGGAACGCGTATGGTATCTGGCGCTGCGTCCGGTGTAGGTATCGACGATATTGCCGCTGTGGAAATCGCTCTTGACCCGTCCCCCTTGCAGCGAGGCTTCGGCGTAGGGATTCCCGGCGTTCGTTCCGGTGAAGTCGAGCCGCGCCAGCACACCCAGCCCGGTGTGTTCGGTATCGCCCTTGCCCTTGACGCTGGCGTTGCCGACACTGTTGTGCGTATCGTAATCGCCGTCGCCGTAGGCAACGAAAGCGCCGAGGGTCAGCGTGCCTGGATCGAGCTTGAGTTTGCCGGAGAGTCCAGCCAGCAGGGCGTAGCCGTCGACATTGATATGCGATCCCGTTTCGTAGCGCGAGGAACCGCCACTGATCGCGGCGAACGCCTGGTGACCGAGGTTGGCGGCGGTTCGCGCGGCGTCGAGACCCTGGTTGGCGGCGAGGTCGACGCTCTGGTTGACCAGGGCGAAGCCGGACAGATAGCCTTCGGACAGGGCCTTGGCCTGGGGATGCGCGCGCTTGTTCGTGACCGTCGCGTTGCCGTTGCCGTCCACTTCCAGGTCATAGAGCAGGGTGACGCCTTTTTGTCCGGGGAAAAGCTGTCCCGTCCCTGTCTCCAGATCGGAAAAATCGATGTTGGGCGCGGAAAACAGGACAAGGCTGGTGGGAACAGGCCCGCCGCCGGCCATCGCGATGCTGGTGACCTTGCTTTTCCCGCCACCGCCGTCGCCGAAGGTAATGGAATCCGTCGCCACCAAGGCCGCCGTGCCGTTGAGCGTGGCTGGCAGGAGAAATTCAAAGTTCTGCACATTTGCCACCGATTTCACCGTGACCGTGTCGTCAGCTTCGACGATGAGTGTGTTGCCGGTGAAGACGTCTGTGGCACTGCCGGAGCTGTCGCCGAGCTTGATCACGGCGTTTTGCAAATTCGGGTTGCCGCGGATGGTGAGCGTGTTGTTGATGGCTTTACCCGTGGAACCGACATAACCGCCGACGAGCAGACCGTCGATCGTGGCGTTGTCCTGTATGAGCAGGGTGTTGCCGCTGGCGTCGCCGCTGGCGGCATACGCGCCGTAGATGATGGCATTCGCGCCGGAAACTACGGCGCTGCCGTCCAGCGTGACGCTGTTGCCTTCGGCGTCGCCGCTGGCGGCATACGCGCCATAGATGATGGCATTCGCGCCGGTGACTTGGGCGCTGCCGTCCAGCGTGACGCTGTTTCCTCCGGCGTTGCCGCTGGCGGCATACGCGCCATAGATGATGGCATTCGCGCCGGTGACTTGGGCGCTGCCGTTCAGGTTGACGCTGTTGCCTTCGGCGTCGCCGTCCTTACTCACAAACCCGCCATAGATGTTGCCGCCTCCAGAGACGATGGCGCTGTTGTTCAGGGTGACGCTGTTGCCGGTGGCATCGCCGTCGCCGTTGTTACCCACATGACCGCCATAGATGTTGCCGCTGCTGGTGACTTGGGCGCTGCCGTTCAGGATGACGCTGTTGCCTTCGACGTCGCCTTTATAAGTCACCCCGCCATAGATGTTGCCGGTGCCGGAGACTTTGGCGCTGCCGTTCAGGATGACTTCGTTGCCTTCGGCGTCGCCTGTACCCGTAAACCCGCCAAACACGTCTGCTTTGGCTTCGGTGGCACCTTTCAAAGTCACCTCATTGGCACGGGCTTCGCCGGTATCGGCGGCTTTGACGTGGCCGCCAAAGATAGCATCGGTGACGGCGTAATTTTCGATTTCAACGGTGTTCAGGTTGGCCGTGTTGCCGGAGGAAGAGCCACCTCCGCTGACGTATCCGCCCTCTACGTCGCCGCCGATGGTTTGAGCGCTGGAAGCGGTTAGCGTCACCGTGTTGCCATCGGCATGGCCGACTACTGTTTCGCCTACCTGGGTTTGGATGTAGCCGCCACGGACGTTGCCGGAGGTGTCACTGTTTTCCAGCGTGATGGTGTTGCCGCTGGCGGTGGAGTCCTTCGTGGCAAAAACAACGCCGCCGTGCACGTTTTTAGCGCCCGTGGCGTTTTTGACGGTGACTGTGTTGCCGGTCACAGAACCGTAACCGTCGATGCCGCCGCCGCCTATGCCTGTGCTGTTCAAAGTGGCGCCATCGACATGTATCTCGTTGCCGGAGACGGTACCCGTGCCGCCGGTTGCGGCGCTATTGACCAGATAGCCGCCATAGGAATCGCCGGAACTGACGGTCGCGCCCGTCCCCAGAGTCACCTTGTTGCCGGAGACGGTAATGTTGAGCGAGCCAGTGCTGGTGGCCAGACCGCCGTTGACGCCCAGTGCGACACTGCCGCCGGTTACCGTGACGGTGTTGTCCTTGACATTCGCCGAGTTCATTCCCACGCCGCCCGCGACCAGACCTTTGATGTTCGAGCTGCTGCCGCTGATCGTGACCGTGTTGCCTGTCACGTCGCTGCCGCTAAACGAACCGCCGCCGACAACGTCGTAGGTATTACTTGAATTCCCCGTCCAGTCGGTCAGCGTAAGCACGTTGCCGGAAGGAACGAGCGCAGGGTCGCTATTGAACGGAATCAGGATGTGGGTAGCCGTACTGCCCAATAGATTGTCAGAACAAGAACTACCCTTAACAGCATTACATATCACGCTCCAAGCAGTAGAACCGGTATCCGTCGTGCCAGAAAGGGTAATGGTTTCCCCCGCCACTGAGATCATTGGCAAAGCAAGCGCCATCGACGTCAGCGCCGCCTGAACGCTTAGAGAGATTTTGCGACGCGAAAACGCGGGGGGGGGGGGGGCAATAATGAGATGAGACATGGTGCAACTCCTTCAGTGGATTAAAAAAACAACAAAAAAAGCCCCGCCGTCCGCATGGTCAGAAACCACACGGAAGGAAGGGCAGTGGAACAACGAAACAACGGGAAAAAAGCGGGAAAACCCGCCGCGCGAACGCCAAGGCTGTCGGCAGCGAGCGTACACGCGGGCGCGAGGCAATCCACGATTGCTCAGACGCGACCAATCCCCCGGAACTCAAGAACCGGGAGAAACGCGAAAAACCGAAAAGGGAATAAAAGCCGCCCGCGCGAGCGCGCGGGAAAAAGCCGAAAGCTAGCTGCTGCTTGCTTGCTTGCTTGCTTGCTTGCTTGCTTGCTTGCTTGCTTGCTTGCTTGCTTGCTTGCTTGCTTGCTTGCTTGCTTGCTAAAAATTATGTGGTCGACTTTGGAAAAGTCAATAGAAAAATTCATGCTTCAAAAAGTTTCTTGGAAAACGCGACAGGTTGAAAACGCGCCCATCATACACGTGTCACGAACCTCGCCAAGTCATTTTTGGAGAAAATCTGTGTTCCGCGTGAAATTGTGTTGCATTTTCGCCACAACCCGCACACGGCAGCCGACTGAAAACCCCCGAAAAGTCAAAACCCGTCATTCCCGCGCAAGCAGGAATCCAGATGTCGGATTACGCCGCTTCGCGGCTTGCAGCCTACAAAACCGTCTGCCTTTGCCGGTATCTGCTCCCCGTCGCTTTCGGGCACCGCTAACCACCCCGCCCCGGCAGGGGTGGTTAGCGGTGGTAAGGGCGCCCAAAAAGTTTCGTAGGTCAAAAGTTTCGCAGGCCGGGTTGCGGCATAGCGGAAACCCAGCTTTTCACCGGCCAATGCTGGGTTTCCACTTCGTTTCAACCCAGCCTGCCGCACTGGATTCCTGCTTGCGCAGGAATGACGGGGTAAGGGAGAAGCGCCGCGCCGCGCCCCGGTCAAGCGCCGTCCTCGGCCAAACGCGATTGCCCCGCTGGTAGTGACGACAAATTCGTATACCATGCGTCATCTCGATTTCATCCCGTCCGCGCCGTTCTTCTCGTGTCTTCCGATTCGATTTCCCCTTCCGCCATCCTGCGCGATGTTTTCGGCTATGGCGCGTTTCGCGGCGCGCAGGCGGAGATCGTCGAGCATCTGATCGCCGACGGCGACGCGCTGGTGCTGATGCCGACCGGCGGCGGCAAGAGCCTGTGTTACCAGATTCCGGCCATCGCGCGGCACCGTGCCGGCAAGGGGCTGGCGGTGGTGGTCAGCCCGCTGATCGCCTTGATGCACGACCAGGTCGGCGCGTTGGAGGAGGCCGGCGTACATGCCGCTTTCCTCAATTCCACGCTGACGCTGAAGGACGTTCAGCGCATCGAGCGCGAGATGATGAGCGGTCGGTTGATCCTGGTCTACGTCGCGCCGGAGCGTTTGACGACGCCGCGTATGCTCGGCCAGTTCGACGCCTTGCACGCGCGCGGGCTGCTCAGTCTGTTCGCCATCGACGAGGCGCACTGCGTCAGCCAGTGGGGGCACGATTTCCGCGAGGATTACCTGGCGCTCGACGTGCTGCACGAACGTTATCCCGACGTGCCGCGCATCGCCTTGACCGCCACCGCCGACGCGCTGACCCGCGCCGACATCGTGACCCGGCTGAAACTTACCGACGCGCGCGTGTTCATCAGCAGTTTCGACCGGCCCAACATCCGCTACCGGATCGTCGAAAAAATGGATTCGCGGCGGCAACTGCTGGCTTTCCTGCGCGAAGAACACGTGGGCGACGCCGGTATCGTTTACTGCCTGTCGCGCAAGAAGGTTGAAGAAACGGCGGCCTGGCTGGCGGCGGAGGGCATCCCGGCGCTGCCGTACCACGCCGGGATGGAGAGCGGGGCGCGGCGCGAGCATCAGGATCGTTTTCTGCGCGATGACGGTGTGGTGATGGTCGCCACGATCGCTTTCGGCATGGGCATCGATAAACCGGACGTGCGTTTCGTCGCGCACCTCGATCTGCCCAAGAACATCGAGAGCTACTACCAGGAAACCGGCCGCGCGGGCCGTGACGGTCTGCCGGCGGACGCGTGGATGGCCTATGGACTCGCCGACGTGGTCAACCAGCGGCGGATGATCGACGAAAGTCCCGCCGAAGAAACTTTCAAGCGGGTCCAGCGCGGCAAGCTGGACGCTTTGTTGTCGCTGGCCGAAGCGCACGATTGCCGGCGCGCGCGGCTGCTTGGCTATTTCGGCGAGGCGAGCGCGCCCTGTGTGGCTGCACAAAACGTCTGCGACAACTGTCTGCATCCGCCGCAAACCTGGGACGCGACCGAGGCCGCGCGCAAGGCGCTGTCCTGCGTGTACCGTTTCTACCAGGGCGGCGGGCAGCGTTTCGGCGCGATGCACCTGATCGACGTGCTGCGCGGCAAGGATACGGACAAGGTGACGCAATACGGGCACCGCCGCCTGAGCACTTTCGGCATCGGCGCCGATCTCTCCGAAGCGCAGTGGCGGGCGGTGCTGCGCCAGTTGATCGCGCTCGGCCATCTGCGCGTCGAGGGCGAATTCAATACGCTGGAATTGACGGAAAGCGCGCGCGCCGTGCTGCGCGGCGAGGTGCAATTGTTCCTGCGTCAGTCGGCCAAATCGTCCCGCGAAAGCCGCAAGAGCAGGAGCGAATCGCGCGGCAAGACCGGACGCGCGCGCGCGTCGATGAGCGGCGGGGAAGCGGCGCGTTTCGAAGCGCTCAAAATCTGGCGCGCCGCCATCGCCCGCGAACGCAACCTGCCGGTCTACGTCGTCTTCCACGATAGCGCGCTGGCCGAGATGGCCAGGGAAGCGCCAGAAACGCTGGCGGCTCTGGCCCAAATCAGCGGCGTCGGGGCAAAAAAGCTGGAAGCCTATGGGCGGGATATTCTGCGGTTGCTGTCCGGTGAAAGGTGAACTATGGGAAATGAGGCGGAAGATGAGAATCGACAGGAGGATTTCCCATTTTTCGGTGTGCGTGAGGTGAAATGACGCTGAGCCGGTTACTCCGATTTCAATCCGCGAGGCGCGCGGAGACGCCAGCCGCCTCGGAATCCGTCACTATGAACGCGTCGGGTTTTGCGGCCTGGTATTTACATGGGCCAAGCCGCCAGCGGCAAATTCACTGGGCGCAATCGCGGCTATGGTTTTCAACAGCATGTTCCTCACCCTGCCCGGCGGCCTCGCGCCATAGCGCGCAACCGCGCGTTCTGTCGCGTATGACACCTTGACCGGAATAGTACATAAGACCCAAAAAGAATTGCGCGTTTGCTTCCCCTTGATCGGCGGCTTTCTGGATCCACTCAACCGCCTTTTTATGATTTTTCTGAATCCCGTTACCTTCCAGGTACATCAAGCCCAACTTGAATTGAGCGAACGCATTTCCCAGATCGGCGGCTTTCCGGTACCACTTGGCCGCTTTTTTATCGTCTTTCCGAACTCCCTGACCATTACCGTACATAAACCCCAAATTGTTTTGTGCGGCTGCGTGCCCTTGATCGGCGGCTTTTTGGTACCACTCAGACGCCTTTTTATCGTCTTTCTGAACTCCCTGACCATTGGCGTACATAAACCCCAGATTGTGTTGCGCGGCTGCGTGCCCTTGATCGGCGGCTTTTTGGTACCACTCGACCGCTTTTTTATCGTCTTTCTGAACTCCTTGACCATTATTGTACATAACACCCAAATTGTTTTGCGCGGCTGCGTCCCCTTGATCGGCGGCTTTTCGGAACCACTCGATCGCCTTTTTGTCGTCTTTTTGAACGCCTCGGCCATTGGCGTACATAACACCCAAATTGGATTGCGCGGACACATGTCCTTGAGCGGCTGCTTTCCGGTACAACTCAACCGCTTTTTTATCGTCTTTCAGAACGCCTCGACCATTCGCGTATATAACGCCTGAATTGAATTGCGCGGCTGCGTCCCCTTGGTCGACGGCTTTTCGATACAACTCAAGTTCGGCGTTTCCGGTATCGCCATCTTCTGCCGCGGCGACGGAATCGCCGGGCGTATATAAAACCATCGTGACGAAGGTCAGCAACCCAATGGAGAGCAGCCGTTTTGTATGTCGATTCATTTTGCGGGAGACATGAAAGTGAATAAAGAGTTGGAATGGCGATGTCATGGCGGTATCGTTTCAATTTTTCCGTTTTGAGTCTTCACGCCTTTCTTCCTTGCCCGAAACAGGAAATTCGCCAGCCTCTCAAGCAGCAAAACACCAGCAACAAAACCACGTTTTCCGTTTACATTCAGATCGCGTTCAGGATAACGCTGTTTTTCATGATACCTTATTTCGCGCGCGCGCCGGGGGCGCGCCACTGCCCTGGACAGGCAAAAATCCAGGACATCGCGCCGTTCGGGTCAGAAGCGGCGAGCAGAGAGCAAAGGGTTCGGTGTCGTTCAGGCCGCCGCGCCCTGCGCTCTGCCAGCAGCGCTGTTCCGCCGCATTGGATAAACCGCGCGCGAAATCGCCCGATTTGCCCGGCTATCGCCTTCCCGATTTTCTTGCTAACATCCATTTGTGCCGATCTTCCCGCGTTGGATTGCCTGGCTTCGATACCCATCCTTATCATGGCGCTGGCAGACGCTCGGCACATTTCCTTTTTTGTCTCCTTGTCTATTTGATTCGACACTCACTCTCTTCAAGGCGGCGGCATTGTACACAGCCCTTTTTTAATTGTTTTGATTGGCAGTTTTTCAACACGTGAGAAATAAAGCATGGATATTTTGTCTCCGGCGGCCCTGACCCTCATTGTTCTTGCCGGCATGGCCGTCCTGTTCGTCACCGAAGTCATTCCTCTCGCCGTTACCGCCATGTCCGGCGCCATTGTGCTTGGCGCTTTTGGCGTCATCACCCCGCAACAGGTATTTTCCGGACTGTCCAACGCCACGGTGGTGTTGTTTGCCGGCATGTTCGTCATCGGTACAGCCATGTTCCAAACGGGGCTGGCGCAAAAAATCGGTACTGCCGTGGTGCGCGCTTCAGGCACGGGCGAAACGAACCTGATGATTGCCGCCATGCTCATCGCGGCCGCGCTTTCCTCCGTTTCTTCCAACACCGGCGCCACCGCGGCCCTGATGCCCGTCATCGTTGGCATCTGCGCGGCGGCGAATATCTCCGCCTCGCGCCAGCTCATGCCATTGGCCTTCGGCGCCGGACTGGGCGGCACCATCACCCTGATCGGTACGCCGCCCAATATCATCGGCAACGCCGCCCTGAAAGCCGCCGGTTTTCCGGTCTTTGGCTTTTTCGAGTTCGCCAGGATCGGCCTCCCCATTACGCTGGTCGGCATCCTTTACATGGTATTCATCGGCAAATATCTTCTGCCCGGACGCCAGAACACCGTCGAGGCCGCCGCCAAAGCGGACGCGGTACTCAGGGAAATCGGGGAGAGCGGGAACACCTCACAGAACGACCGAAGAAAAATGTTCATCACCGGAGCAACCCTGCTGGTGGTTATCGGCGTCATGGCCCTGGACATCAAGCGCTTCCCCCTCGAAATGGTCGCCGTCGCCGGCGCGATTTTCCTGGTGCTGACCCGGTGCGTCTCGGAAAAACAAGCCTACCAGGGCATCGACTGGGTCACTATCTTTCTCTTCGCGGGCATGATGCCCGTGGCGGTCGCCCTGGACGAGAGCGGCGCTGGGCAACTCATCGCCGATACCGTCATTTCCATCGTCGGCAACAACCCATCGCCATACATCCTGTGTACCGTACTGTTCCTGCTTTCCACCGTGATGACGCAGTTCATGTCCAACACCGCCTCGGCGGCACTGCTTTGCCCGATTGGTATTTCCATCGCCAAGGGCATCGGCGTTTCGCCTCACGCCGTGGTCATGTCCATCGTCATTGCCGCGTCCTGCGCTTTCGCCACCCCGATAGGCACACCGCCCAACACGCTGGTGCTCGGGCCGGGCAGCTACCGCTTCACGGATTATGTGCGGGTGGGCGTCCCGCTGGTCATCATCGAGATGATTCTCTCTTCCATACTCATTCCCTGGATCTGGCCTTTCAATGGTTAAAGGTCAGAAAATATACGTATGGATGCGCCTGTGAGCTTGCCACTGTGCGAAGCCAAAGGCCGTGGAGAAGCAGGAAGCCAGCAAAAACTGGCGATAGACATGAATGCCTGTCGCTGATTTTTGCCGGATTTTTTTCTTCTGTTCAGAATACGGAATCTCTTTGCTCAAGCACTGGCGCGATCTCGCAAGGCAAATGAATCCTCCACGGACAAAACGGAATCAGGTAATTTCGTCCATGGAGTCGATTACGGCAATCGCTTCATCGTATTCAGCCACCAGAATTTTCCCGGAAATCGTCTCCAGTTTTTCCCTGACCGGCTTGCTCCATCCCGCGTCGGAGAGTTCGGTCATGACTGTGTCGACTCTGGAAATATCCAGTTCCTGCAAGGCCAGTTTCATATCCTTCAAATGTTCGCGCAAGCGCGCCGGATCGCCGGGCGCGTTCTTTTTGTTTTCGCTTTCCTCGTTTTTCTGGAGCACTTTGTCTATGGTATGGAGCAGTGGCTCCAGTTTTGTCAGGAAAGACTCAAAATTTCTGGAAATGGAAGCATTGTCTTTTTGCGCGGCCGCCGATTCAAGGGCTTCGGCCTGTTCGGAAAGATTCGTCGCGCCAATGCTGGCCGACGCGCTTTTCAACGCGTGAGCGTAAATGCCGAGCAAAGGGAAGTCCCTGCTCTTGTAGGCCGCTCTTGTTTCATCCATTTTCCGGCAGCCGTCCTGGTAAAAACTTTTCAGCACGTTGAGATAAGCGGTCATCGATCCGCCCGTCATCGCAATGCCTTTTTCAATATCCAGACCGTCGGTCTCAATCAGGTTTTCATCGTTAAAAGTTTCGTTTTTTTTGTTTTCCTGCACAAAGTATTTCTGTTTCTTTTCATTGGGAAGCCATTTTTCCAGGGCGGCATCCAGCTTGGCCACTTCGATGGGCTTGGATAGATAATCGTCCATGTTGTTGGCCAGGAACATCTCTTTCATTCCCGAAACCGCGTTGGCGGTGAGCGCGATGATTGGCAGGTTCCTGAAATAATCGCCAGCAAGAGCGCGGATACGCCCAGTGGCCTCAACGCCGTCCATTTCCGGCATCATGTGATCCATGAATACGATGTCATAACGTTGGCTTTGCGCCATTTCAATGGCTTCACGCCCACTCTGACAGGTGTCGATGCGCATCCGGTAGGGAAGCATCAGCCCTTCGGCCACGACGAGGTTGGTCTGGATATCGTCCACCAGCAGGATATGCGCCAGGGGAGCGACAAAACGCTGACGCCAGGTCTTCTGGATCGTGTCCATGTTCGCCAGGTCGTCGTTCAGAATGTTGGCGAGCGAAATGGAATGGACCGGTCCGGGAATGGTGATAACGTTTTCCAGCGGTATATGCGTGCCGTAATCTGCAATGACCACCAGTTTCGCCTTGTTAGCCATCTTTTTCAGGGTTTTGACCGCGCCTTCCAGTACATTCTTGGTGACGAAGATATGCGTATAGGCGTTGTCTTCTTTTTGCAGCGCCTCGAAAAATTCGGATTGCAGTTGCGACCAATCGGCGCGCACGCGCATCATTTCCAGTGTGCGCAGGAAATTTTGTCCGAGCATGTCCTGTTGGGGGCCATAAAGCAACACATTCAGCGACTCTGGACACCGCACTTCGGCCATCTGGCTGGAATCAATGACCTTCTGTGGCAACCGCACCGTGAAAGTGCTGCCTTTGCCATAGACGCTGGCGCAGGAAATATCACCGTTCATTGCCCGGCAAAGATTTTTTGCGATGGCCAAGCCGAGTCCAGTCCCCTCGATGCCCTTGTTGTTCGCCTGGTTCAGTTGCCGAAAATCGCCGAACAGTTTGTCCATATCCTCTTCCCGGATACCGATTCCACTGTCCTCGACCGAGATGACGAGTGTTATGTTTCCTTCGCCCTGATCGTTCATGGACGAAATCGAGAAAAAGACGAAGCCTTCTTTGGTGTATTTCACGGCGTTCGTCAGCAAATTGACGATGATCTGCCGGACGCGCACTTCGTCGCCCTGGAGCAGGTTGGGCAGGGTCGGTTCGACGAAGGCCAGCAATTGGATGGGTTTTTCCACAACGCGCGTGCGCACGACATTCAATACGTCATTGATCAGCGAAGCCAGTTGGTATTCGCCCGCCACGATTTCCATCTTTCCGGATTCGATTTTGGAGAAGTCCAGAATGTCGTTGATGATGGACAGGAGATTGTTGCTGGCCTGCCTTATCCCGGAAGCATAACCACGCACGGTGGGCGTCAGTTCCTCGCGCAGAATCAGTTCGCACATTCCGAGAATCGCGTTCATCGGCGTGCGTATTTCGTGGCTGGTGCTGGCCAGGAAAGCGCTTTTCGCTTTACTGGCGGCGCGCGCGGCCTCGATGCGTTGTTGCAGGGCGTCAAGCATCGCGCGCAGTGAAATGGACAGCTTGCGTATTTCACCTTGTCCGGTGATATCGAGTTTTTTCAGCAGATTCTTGCGCACGCCTTCCGAGTCTTCGTACTCGCCGCTGGAAATGATGGTCGATGCCTCGACCAGTTCCTCGATGGGATGGACAATATTTCTGGCAAGAATGGCCATCGACGCGAGGGCCAACAGAATGATCGCGCCGGAGATGATCAGGGTGGCGCGCAGCAACATGTATGAAGGTTCCAGGGTTTCCTTCAGATCGAAGATGACGGCCAGTTTCCAGCCGAGTCGGTCGACAGTGTGCGTCACGACATATTCCTCGACACCGGACGCGTCGCTGCCGAAAAATTCGCCATCTTCGTTGGCGGCGATACGCTTGAGCTGTTCTGGATATTGTTCAGACGGTATGGAGACATATTCCGGATGACGTCCGTCCGACAGGATTTTTCCTTCCGTGTCGAGCATGACGATGTAGCCTGTTTTCAGGATGCGCCGCGCGTCCAGATGCCGGGTCAGGCTGTCGAGAAGGTAATCCACGCCCAGCAGTCCCAGCGGACTTCCGTCGGGAGCGTAGGTTTTTATCAGGAGGCTGCATACCACGCCGCCGCCGTTGGTCAGGTAGGGGTGGCTGATGGTGATCTGCTCGTCGTTATTGATGCCTTCGACATACCACGAGCGTTTTCTGGGGTCATAGCCGGGCGGTTTGAAGCGCCCGTCCGGCGATTGCAGGTATTGACCATCCTGGTTGGCCATGAAGAGCAGATCGAAATTATTGTTGGCGCGTTTCAGCCGGACAAATTCATCATAAATTTTCTGCCCATACGGAGTATCGTTGGCGTACACCAATACCGTTTTTTCGCTGGTGTCGATGTAACTCGAAAGTTTGCCGCTTGAGTTTCGCACCAGGTCGGTCGTCGCCAGATAGGAAATGCTCATGATTCCGGGATTAAGAAATTCCCTGATCTGTTCTTCAACCCGTTGCAGCTGACTGGTGGCTTGCGCGTGAAAAGTTTCGTGCGCCAATTCTTTGGCGATGGAAAAGACGGTATAGGCAATGGTGCAACATGCCAGACTCAGGCAGATGGAGAAAGTAAGAATCAGGCGTACACGAATGGACACGAAAATGCTCCTATGATTTCCCTGGTCGGGTCTGTTCGGTACGAAGCAAAGAAAGTGTGGGCGTCATTTTCAGGTAACTTCCGCGAGTGCGACGGTTGGCGGTCTGTCCGCGCGGATCGCCGCAAGCTCGCGCCCGGCCAGGCGCAAATCTTCGCGATCGTGCAAGTGCCCGGTTCGCGCTTCGCGGACGTAAAAGGACTCGGGGCGCCCGGTGACCAGCGCCAGTTCAACGAAGCGGCTTTTCGCTGCGGCTGGCAGTCGGACGGCAAGTATGTTTCGGCTTACGTTTTGTGACATTCTGTGAGTATAACGCACGCATGGCCTTCCGGGTTCGTTAAACGCTGGAAAGCGTGGTTGTCATGACACCGCCCCATTGGCCTGTTCAGTCAATTGCCGGTTGGGTTCGAGGGAACGCGAAGCGCTTCCGGTTTGAAACCCCGCCCTTTGGGGCGGCGTAGAGATGACCGGCCAGACGCGATTGCCCTGCCGCCATGGATTCGCCGTATACTGGTCGTTGTTTCTCTCATCGTTTTCCAGATCCCATGAAAAACTCGCGCAGTGAAGCGGCGCCGACGACACCACCGGTCACCCGCGCCGCGTCCGCTCCAAATACCGTCTTCAGAATACTCGGCGCCATCAGCTTTTCGCATTTTCTGAACGACACCATCCAGTCGCTGATCCTGGCCAGTTATCCCTTGTTCAAAACCTCGCTGGGCCTCTCTTTCGCGCAGATCGGCTTGATCACGATGGTCTACCAATGCACTTCGGCCTTGTTGCAGCCGATTGTCGGCTATTACACCGACCGGCGGCCCAAACCATTTTCGTTGGCCGTGGGCATGGGCTGCACGCTGGTGGGACTGCTCACCCTGTCGCTGGCGAGCCATTTTTTCGTGATCCTGTTGGCGGCCGCATTGATCGGTTCCGGGTCGGCGGTCTTTCATCCGGAATCGTCGCGCGTCGCGCGCAT
>JAITNL010000108.1 GCA_031290495.1 Accumulibacter sp. | reverse complement strand
GGCGCAATTTTTGCTCGCCCGTGACAGGATCTGCCGCGCCTTCCTCGATCATGATCCCGTCGGTATCCACGCCGAGCTTGATTACACCATCGTAGGAAAAGATGAATTTCTTGGTGGTGCCAGGAATGCCCATGCCAAAAATTTCACGCTGGTCGACATCGGTGACGACATTGGTGTAGTAATAGGCAAGGCATGCCCATTCGCCAATGGGAAGCATTTCCTTGATGGCCGTCCTCACCGATGCCTGGGCAGACTTGTGAGCGAACAGCCCCAACTCGTTGATGACATAACCCGCAGGAATGCCAAACACAAGACCAAAAACAAAAACAGTGATCGTGAAGAGGTTTTTCATGAGATCAGGTTTCCTGTTGTGAATACGGCAATAATAAAGCCATTTAAGTACGGCAGGTTGGGTTGGAACAAAGTTGGAACCCGGCGTTTGATCGGTGGAAGCTGGGTTTCCGCTATGTTCCAACCCGGTCTGCGCTTGCTGCCTTCTTGATTAACATTTATCATCATCTATGGATTATAGATGAGACAGGATCTGCCATACAATTTATCGACCCGGAATCAGTAATCCATGCACATCTTCCTTCTAAAAATTGTCGACATAAATTTATTATATCCAAATCAAGTCCGGCGTTGGCATTTTTCAATACCACCCATTTCTTATCTGGCTTTCCCAATAACATAATAATATCATCGCCATATCTGATGACATTACTGCCATAGGTTCCTGTGTTATTTTTAGTATTTACAACAATGCAGGCACGATTGTCTCTTTTAATAAAATCTCCAAATGTTGCCGAGACCGAGTCGACGGCAAGACCCTCTCGAACAGCTTGCTGTGCCTGATATTCATCGTAATAAAACACAAACACCGCGCCCAATATGGCAATCACCACGAAAGTGACAATAATATATATTGCATTCCGCACCCGCTTTTTGTCAGAGATAACAGGTTGTTCAGCGTTGTTTTCAGATGGCATGGAAATTTCCTCAGATTGCATTTGTGGAGTTGGCGGGGGATCACAGGAACTGCGCATAGGGATACTTTTAGTCCAGGAACTGCGCATATGGATACTTTTAATCCAGTATCTGCGCATGCGGATACTGTCAATCGCTTTTATCGAATAATGTGTCAATAGGCCAACCACGCCGAGAATCAGCAACACTTCGATCGGTTTGATCGTTTTTTCTTTGTCGAATATCATGATGCCGCAGACCACAGTGACGACCAGAACTACGCAAAACAGAATAACCTTTATGACCTTTAGCATGAAACTCCAGAGCACGTCCCATCCACTCCATCCAATCAATCTGCGGAGAAGAACCCAGGCAAAATAGGCACAGATGCTGAAAATGATGACCAAAAAAATTAAAGGAATCATTTCAATCTTGTATCTGTCCAAAACATAAATGTCAGTGCGGCAGGTCGGGTTGCCAAATCCAGCATTCACACGGTCAATGCCGCTCAAATGCTGGATTTCCGCTTCTCTTCAACCCAACCTGCGTTTGCTGAATCAATTGAGCGCGTCGAGAATATTTTTCTCAATATTCCCTTTCGAGTTGCAAATTACATTCATCATGCTACTTTGAAACCGGCGCGTCTCCTGAAATTCTGTAGTCACGCTAACCCGTGGATGCTCAGTGGAGCGTATAACGAACACATTGAACGTGGCTTTGCGCCCGAATAGCGCCCATAGCCCTCTGTCGCCACAGTCGGCTTGATCGTCATTGAATGATATTGCTTCAGCATAAATCACCCCACTGTCTTTCGCGATATTTTTTATTGGTATGTTCCGAATTGCGAAGAACTGCACAAGTTTTTCCCAGACTAACTCGAATGGCTGGTCGAAAGTGCGAGTGTTTTCTACGTGATAGGTAGCAGGCGTTGTCATACAGCCAGTAAGCACTGTGACAATTACCGCGGCGATGGGAAATACTTTGATGTTACACATGAAATTTCTCCTTGGTTGTATACGAATCAATACTACAAATGATAAATTTGTCAATATCACTTCACTTTTTCCTTGTCATATTTTCATATGATTCTTTCCTCCATCCAAATATAAATGTCATCAACATCTTTATTGTTGTACCTTCCCAGCCAACGCCTCCAAATGCCCATAAGCGCGCGAAATCGGCATCTTCCCCGATTCCACCGCCGCCATGAGTCGGCGCGCGGTATCGGCGGGAAGGCGGTTTTGCTCGATCAGCGCGCGCATCGAGACGATGAATTGCGTCTTGTCGTCTTCGGTTACTTCGGCCTGACGTTCGCGCGCTTCCATTTCCTTCACCTGTTTTGCATAGCTCTGGCGAAGATGTTCCATTCGCGCTTCGGATTTGCCGCCACCGTGGATGAGACGGGAAATGCCATACGCCGTCGTCGCACCCGCAGCGCCCGCGCCGATAACCCAACCGACCGGTGTAGCGGCAACCACCGACAGCCCGAACGCCGAGGCCGCCATCGTAATCACGGGGATCGAAGTCGCCCCGGCGGCCATTGCCAGCGTACCCGCCGCCGCGCCGCCCGCAAGCGCGCCGAACGTACCGATGCCGATGTCACCCAGCAAACGCAGCCGGTCATACGGACGTTTTTCCAGTTCGTCGATCAGGTTCAGGAGTTGCTTCTTTTTGTCGGTTTCGATGGCCGCTGCTTCCTGCGAATCGTTGCTTTGCCGTTGCCAGACGCCGAACGCTTGGCGTGTCGCGTTGGCGGTTGCTTCCGCCGCGCCATCGGCGAGCCGTTGCGCGCTTTCCACAGTGCTTTGCAGCGCTTCACCCGTCCATGCCACACCACGTTTCAGCGTCTCCTGTGTTTGGCGTACCGCTTCACCGGCGGCTTCCGCCGTGCCGTCCGCCAACCTTAGCGCGCCTGTTGCTGCGCCTTGCAAGGCTTCGCCCGTCCATACGCCACCACGCTTCAGTGCTTCCTGTGTTTGCTTCATGGCATCGGTCGTGGCTTCCGCCGCGCTGCTCGCCAGCCGTTGCGCGCCTTCCAGGGCATTTCGCAATATCCCGTTCGGCGGGGTGCCGGGGCTTGGCGATGCCGCTTGCGTGTCTGCGCCGTCCACCATCAAAAAGGGAGTCTGTTTCAGCTTCATGCCGCGCTCCCCGCCAGTTCGTCCGCCACCGCACCGAACAACGCGATCAGCAAGGCAAAGAAATCCTTGGCGATTTCAGGACATCCTGCGCGATAACGAATGGGCTGGCGCTTGGGTTGACCACGCTCTTGTCTAACCGGTGTCCCGCGATACCGCCCACGGCCACGCCTACCGCCAAGGCTATCGGAGCGAGCAGAGTCCCGAGAAAGGGAATGGCGTTACACAGGACGGAAACCGCTGCTCCGAGCGCCATCCCGGCGACCATGTTGGGATGTTGCCGGATAAATTCGAGCAGCTTGAGGACGATGATCTTGCCGATGGCGATGATCTTGCCGCCGATCTTGCGGCTGACTTCGACCAGCGCTTCCAGACGGATGGCGGCTTCACGCGGCAGTTTGAGGGCGCGCAGGCGGGCGTAGAGTTCGCCGGTTTCGACGTTTTCCGCGTCGATTTCCAGCAGTTCGAGATCCAGCACGGCTTGCGCGCGGCTGAGGCGGATGATTTCGGTAGACATGATGGGGTTCCTGGTGGATTCAGACGGCGGACAGCGCTTCTCCGCCCAGTTCGTCGGACAGGGCGTGAAAAATGGCGATCGGTAGCGCGAAAAAGGCTTGGGCGATTTCGATGATTTCCTGCGCGATCCCGATGATTCCAACCGGGCCTGTAGCGCCTTTGTCTACGCGATGCCCGGCGATGGCGCCGACGGTCACGCCGAACGCCAGCGCGACCGGAGCAAGCAGCGGCCCGAGAAAGGGAATACCCGCGATCAGTACCGAAAGCGCCGCTCCCAGCGCGACGCCAATCGCCAGACCGGAGTTCTGCCGGACAAATTCGAGCAGCTTGAGGACGATGATTTTGCCGATGGCGACGACCTTGCCGCCGATCTTGCGGCTGACTTCGGCCAGCGCTTCCAGACGGATGGCGGCTTCACGCGGCAGTTTGAGGGCGCTAGAGTTCGCCGGTTTCGATTTCATCGGTTTCCAGTGCCAGCAGATCGAGTTCCAGTTCGGCCTGCGCACGGGTCAGTTCGACAGCTTCCGATGTACTCAAGGATGGTTCCTTCACATGTTTGCACGGCTCGTTCAGACGGCGGGAAAAACAGGAATCGGCGTTTTTTGTCATCTGGAAAATTCACGCTATAGCGGGCAGACAAACGATAACACAAAGGCGAAATTCCTTCTATATGAGGAATTTTTGGACGGTGCCGCACTCAACGCCGCGTTTGGGCGTGTCTTACGCCAGCAACGCAAGCAGGCTCGACTGACACAGGAACAGTTGGCCCTGACGGCGGATTTGCAACGTAATTTCGTCTCGGAATTGGAGCGTGGCCAAAAGCAAGCATCGGTGATGACGCTGTTCAAGCTGGCGTCGGCGTTGCACGTCGCGCCTCATGAATTTGTGAGACTGCTGCTTGAGGCAGTAGACGGAGACAGGAAGCGGATTGAATCTGGCTCCGGTTCAACTACGGCGAAAAACCCGGACTCAAGATAAGGTATTGCTCACCCATTCAAAAGGTCATTTCACTTTGTTCAAAGCATCAATGTCGCTGACCGCTTTATGCGCGGCAGGGGGAATACGCATGGAGATTGAACGAACGGGATATGAACGGACAGGCAGGATGGGGCTGATACAATCGCCTGCGTTCACATCGAAGGAGATGGGCTGATGCCGATCTGCTGGATCATTGCCGGACCCAACGGCGCGGGAAAAACCACGTTTGCGCTGGAATATCTACCCACTGTCGCCCGCTGCTTGCGCTTTGTGAATGCCGATCTCATTGCCGCCGGTCTGTCGCCGCTCGCGCCAGAACGTGAGTTGTTGGCCGCCAGTCGCCTGTTTTTGAACGAGATCGAGGCGTGCATCCGCCAGCGGGAAGATTTTGCGTTTGAAACGACGCTGGCCGGACGCGCTTACCTGAAACTGATCGCCCGTCTGCGCGCGGAAGGTTGGCGGGTGGAGCTGGTCTATCTGGCTTTGCCGAGTGTGGAACTTTCCCGTTTTCGAGTGGCTGAACGGGTGGCGCATGGCGGTCACAACATTCCAGCCACAGATATTGAGCGCCGCTTTCCCCGCAGCCTCGCCAATTTGCTGAACATATTCAACCATCAGGTGGATACCTGCCGCTGTTTCATGAATAGCGGCACGGCGCCGGAACTGGTATTTGAACAGCACAGCGAATCCCGCCAGGTGACACACACCGCGCATTACCAACTTCTCCAGCATAGCCGCGTCATGAAAATACACTCCGCCCCACCTTCTCCGCAAGCAGAAGCCATGCTCAAAGCTTTGCAGGACGCCGTGACCAAGGCGCTGGAAAAGAAGCGAAAACTCGGTCAGTACGCCGTAATCTGGCAAAATGGCCGCCCGGTTCAGATTGGCCCGGACGCGCCCAATCCCGCAAAGTGACAAAGTGAATAAGCGCCGTGTTTGCCGTCAAGCCGCCGAAAATAAAAAACAAACGCCACTGTTCATCTCGCTGCCGCTCTGAAGATGACCGGAATTTGACGCTCCAGCCATGACAAACACGGGCGTCGATTCGACGTTGGCGCGAATCGGCGTAAAATCCGCAGGTTTTCGCGCGGCCTTTCGCGTACTTTTCTGAATCCTTCCATTCCCATGCGGTATCCCGATTTTTTCGACGTGATCGTGGTCGGCGGCGGCCATGCCGGGACCGAGGCGGCGCTGGCCAGCGCGCGCATGGGCGTCAAGACCCTGCTGCTGACGCACAACCTCGACACGCTGGGGACGATGAGCTGCAATCCGTCGATCGGCGGGATCGGCAAGGGGCATCTGGTCAAGGAAGTGGACGCGCTCGATGGCGCGATGGCGGCGGCGACCGATGAGGCCGGCATCCAGTTTCGTATTCTCAACGCCAGCAAGGGACCGGCGGTACGCGCCACGCGCGCGCAGGTCGACCGTGTGCTGTACCGCCAGACAATCCGCTCGCGGCTGGAACGCCAGCCGAACCTGCGGCTCTTCGCCCAGGCTTGCGACGACTTGATCGTCGAAGGCGGGCGCGTCGCCGGGGTGATTACGCAACACGGCGTCCGCTTTCCGGCGCGCGCCGTCGTGCTGACCGCCGGCACTTTCCTCAACGGGCGCATCCACGTCGGCCTGACCCAGTCCGCTGGGGGGCGCATGGGAGATATGCCGACGCTATTGTTGGCGGCGCGCTTGCGCGAACTGCAACTGCCGGCGGGACGGCTGAAAACCGGCACGCCGCCGCGCCTCGATGGCCGGACGATCGATTTTTCGGTGCTGGCGGAGCAGCGTTCCGACGATCCATTGCCGGTGTTCTCCTTCCTCGGCCAGGCGGCGCGGCACCCGCGCCAAATGCCGTGCTGGGTGACCGGCACCAATCCGCGCACGCACGAGATCATCCGTGGCGGACTCGATCGTTCGCCGATGTATACCGGCGTCATCGAAGGCGCCGGGCCGCGCTATTGCCCGTCGATCGAAGACAAGATTCATCGCTTTGCGGCGAAGGACAGCCATCACGTTTTTCTCGAACCCGAAGGGCTGGCGACGCATGAAATCTATCCGAACGGTATTTCGACGAGCTTGCCGTTCGACGTGCAGTTGGCCATGGTGCGTTCGATGCAAGGGCTGGAAAACTGCCACATCCTGCGTCCGGGCTACGCCATCGAGTACGACTATTTCGATCCGACCGGGCTGCGGGCATCGCTGGAGACCCAAGCCATCGAGGGGCTTTTCTTCGCCGGACAGATCAACGGCACGACCGGCTACGAGGAGGCCGCCGCGCAGGGCTTGCTGGCGGGCGCCAACGCGGCGCTCAAGGCGCAGGGCCAGGAACCGTGGTGGCCGCGCCGCGACGAGGCGTATCTCGGGGTGCTGGTCGACGATCTGGTCACGCGCGGTGTGTCCGAGCCGTACCGGATGTTTACCAGCCGCGCCGAGTACCGGCTGTCGCTGCGCGAGGACAACGCCGACATGCGCCTGACCGAGACCGGACGCCGGCTCGGACTGGTCGGCGAAACGCGCTGGGCCGCGTTCTGCGCAAAGCGCGAGGCGATTGCCCGCGAACAGGAACGCCTCAAATCGACGTGGGTGCATCCCGGCAGCGTCGACATGGCCGCGCTGACCGAGGTGCTTGGCAAACCGATTGAGCACGAATACACGCTGTTCGACCTGTTGCGCCGCCCGAACGTGAGCTACGCCGGCCTGATGTCGCTGCGTTTGGGTGACGATACCGGCGACGGCCTGAGCGATCCGCTGGCCGTCGAGCAGATCGAGCAGATCGAGATTCAAGCCAAGTACCAGGGCTACATCGAGCGGCAGTCCGAGGAAGTAGCGCGCCATCTGGCCAACGAGGAAACGCCGCTGCCGGAAGATCTCGACTACGCCCGGATCGGCGGACTGTCGTCCGAGATTCGTCAAAAGCTGAGTAAGCGGCGTCCGCAAACCATCGGTCAGGCATCGCGCATCCAGGGCATGACCCCGGCGGCGATTTCGATCCTGCTCGTCCATCTCAAGCGCGCATGAATCCGGTGGAGCGGGAGGCGCAACTGACGCGCGGGCTGGCGGCGCTGGGTGTGGAACTATCCCATGAACCGCAGGAAAAACTGCTCGCCTACCTGACCTTGCTCTACAAATGGAACCGCACCTACCGCCTGACCGCGCTGAAGGAAAACGACCAGGCCGTCAGCCACCATTTGCTCGATTCGCTGTCGATTCTGCCCTTCGTTCCCGCGGGCCGGCTGCTCGACGTCGGTAGCGGCGGCGGGATGCCGGGGATTCCGCTGGCAATCGCCCGACCGGACTTGCCGGTGATCTTGCTCGACAGCAATTCCAAGAAGGCGGCGTTTCTGCGCCAGGCGGTCATCGAACTGGTGCTGGCGAATGTTTCCGTTCACGGCGGGCGCGTCGAACAGTATCATCCGGGATTCGGCTTTGCCGCGATCACTTCACGCGCTTTCGCCGAGCTGGCCGATTTTGTCGCGCCCTCAAGGCATTTACTGGCGGAAGATGGCGTCTGGCTGGCGATGAAAGGCGTTTGGCCGCGCGACGAAATCATCCGTTTGCCCGACACGGCGCGTGTCGAGGCGGTGCATCCGCTGGACGTGCCGGGCGTCGATGGGGAGCGGCATTTGGTCGTGCTGCGCCAAGTCGTGGCTTAGAAAAAAACAGGAGAAAACCAAGGTGGCGAGAATATTGGCGGTGACCAATCAGAAAGGCGGCGTCGGCAAGACGACGACCGCCGTGAACCTGTCGGCGTGCCTGGCCGCGTTCGAGCAGCGCGTGCTGATGGTCGACCTCGATCCGCAGGGCAACGCCACCACCGGCTGCGGCGTCGTCAAACGTGAAGCGCTGCCGACGGTTTACCAGATTCTGATCGGTAATTCGGCGCTCACGGACGCGCGCGTGCGCACCGAGTTCGGCTTCGACGTGCTGCCCGCCAACCGCGAGCTGGCCGGCGCGGAAGTCGAACTGATCGCCATGGACGGGCGGGAATTTCGCCTGCGCGACGCGCTCGCGCCGATCCTGGCCGATTATGACTTCATCCTGATGGACTGCCCGCCGGCGCTCAACATGTTGACGGTCAACGGACTGGTGGCGGCGCAGGCGGTGATGATTCCGATGCAGTGCGAATACTATGCGCTGGAGGGATTGACCGACCTCGTGGCGACGCTCAAGAAGGTACGCGCCAAGCTCAACCCGAAACTGGAAATCGAAGGCTTGCTGCGCACCATGTTCGATCCGCGCTCGGTGCTGACGCAGCAGGTTTCCGGCGAACTCGTCGGGCACTTCGGCGACAAGGTCTATCGCACGATCATTCCGCGCAACGTGCGCCTGGCGGAAGCGCCGTCCTACGGCAAGCCAGTGATCGCCTTCGATCGTCAGTCCAGGGGAGCGCAGGCGTACAGCGCGTTGGCGCAGGAACTTCTGGAGCGCGGCGGCGTGGTGATTCAACCCGCCGAACAGGGAGAGCACGCATGAAACAACCCAAGGGACTCGGACGCGGCCTCGACGCGCTGCTCGCCGGCAACGAGAATTCTGGCAGGGAGCAGCAGCGCAACTTGCCAGTGACCGCCCTGCAAGCCGGCAAATACCAGCCGCGCACGCGCATGGACAAGGAATCGCTGGAGGAATTGGCCGCGTCGATCCGCGCCCAGGGACTGATGCAGCCGATCCTGGTGCGCCCGATCAGCGGCGGCGCGGGCGAAGAGCGTTTCGAGATCGTCGCCGGCGAGCGCCGCTGGCGCGCCGCGCAAATGGCCGGGATGAGCGAAGTGCCGGCGCTGATCCGCGAAATTCCCGACGAAGCGGCGCTGGCCATGGCGCTGATCGAAAACATCCAGCGCGAAGACCTCAATCCGCTGGAAGAAGCGCAGGGTCTGCAACGCCTGGTCGACGAATTTTCGATGACTCATCAGCAGGCGGCGGACGCGGTTGGACGTTCGCGACCTGCCGCGTCGAACCTGCTGCGCCTGTTGCAGCTCGTCCCGCCGGTACAGGAACTGTTGATGTCCGGTCAGATCGACATGGGTCATGCCCGCACCTTGCTGCCTTTATCGGGCGACGCGCAGATCCAGATCGCCCAGCGCGCGGCGCAGAAAGGTTTATCGGTGCGCGAAACCGAACGACTCGCGCAGAACGCGCTGAAAACTCCGAAAACAGCCGAAGTCAAACCGACCGACCGCGATGTCGGGCGCTTGCAGGAAGAGCTTTCGGACATTCTGGGCGCGCGCGTCGAAATACGCGCCAACCGGAAAGGGGCAGGCAGACTCCAGATTCAGTTCGGCAATCTCGAACAACTCGACGGGATTTTGCAACGGTTTCGCTGAGTTCGCGCGGCATCCCGGAGTCAACGCCGAGCCGATTTCAACACCGCGACGGTGTGTCCGATGCGCTGGCCTTGCTGATAGACGTTCCAGGCTTGTTTGGCCGTGACGCGGTGCGGCAGCAATTCCTTTTCGAGTTCCAAAGCCCGTAAACCGCTGTCTCTGGTACTAACCCCGTGAAAGGTCTTTTCCAGCGCGTCGGCGGGGTAATAATAAAACGGCCCCAGCCCTTGAGCTTCCAGTTCGGCGTAGGACGGCAGCACCGCTTCGCCCTCGGCCTGGATTTTCCAGGAATAGCTCAGGAAGCTCGGAACCAGGCCGGATTCGACGGCGAGCCGGGACAGATATTCCAGAGGAATGCGTCCGCCAAGCGTGGAGATGACGAAACCATCGGCGCTCAGAAACTCCAGCGACTGCCGGAGCGCGATGTAATGCAGGGCCAACAGTTGATCGTTGGCGAACTGGGGCACCTTTTCCGCCCTGGGCGGCACAAAGTAGGCGGAATTGCGTTTTTCTTCCAGGGCGCTGGCGTCGGCGAGAGGAATATTGGGCAGGTTCTCATAAATGACCTCGAAGCCAAGTCCCCTGCCCCGCAAGGGCGTCAGCAAATCGCCATGATTCACATGCACCTCGACGGGGCGCGCGTCGCCAATATTCTGCCGGATGTTCCATTCCGCCGCCGTGGTCACGTCGGGAAACACGTCGGTCGCGCCGACCACGGTCGCGCCCAGAATTTCGATACCGGCCAGAATATCGACGCCCGCGCCGGTGCCGATCGAGGCGAAGGATTTTACCGGCCCGCGATCTTCGACGATCAGTTTCAGCGCCGGAACGACAACGGTCGGCAGCCAGTCGGCCAGCGGATTTTCCGGGTTCGGGATCGAAGCGCGGTCGGCGACGATGATCCGCCATTCGGGCTTGACATAACGGATGGGCTTCGTTCCCAGATAGCTGGCGACGTCGATAGTCAGGGGCGTTCCCTTGGGAACCGGAGTTGCGGTGTTTTGTGAAGCCATATTTATTTCCTGTATTGGTTTGAATGAATTTGTTTTGGAAAGCGCCGCGCCAATAAAATTCCGTCATTCCCGCGCCAGCAGGAATCCCGATTTTCAGCGTTTCTTTTATTGTTTCAGCGGTGATCCACCAGCCGCGCCAGCTTCTCGCCGGTGAATTGTACGATAGTGACCATGACAATAAGAATGATGATGATGTCGAACAGCACCTTGGTCTCATAGCGCTCGTAGCCGTAACGGATGGCGAGATCGCCCAGACCGCCCGCGCCGACCGCCCCGGCCATCGCGGAAGAACCGATCATCACCACCACGCACACCGTCATGCCGCCGATGATCGCCGGCAGCGATTCCCGCAACAACACGTGCCAGATGATGTGGTGACGCCGCAAGCCCATGGCGAAAGCGGCTTCGATCAACCCCTTGTCCACTTCCAGCAGACTGACCTGCACGATGCGCGCGTAAAACGGAATGAGATTGACGCTCAAGGGCACGATGGCGGCCCAGGTGCCCAGCGTCGTGCCGGCGATGAAGCGCGTTACCGGAATCAGCGCCACCAGCAAAATGATGAAGGGCACCGAGCGGAACATGTTGACCACGATCGAGAGTCCCTTGTTGAACGCCGGTTTCGGGTAAAACCCGTCGGCGGCGGTGACTACCAGGGTCACCGCCAGCAACAGGCCCAACACGATGGCGATCACGCTGGAAATGCCGACCATCAGCAAGGTTTCATTGAGCGCCCGCAAATAGCGGTCAAACATCGTCATGGGCATAACCGAGCACCTTGATGGAATGGGTTAACAGACACGATTTGACGAACGGACTTTCCAGCGCCTGGCGCGGCACGGAAACCAGCAGAGTGCCCTGCGAATGTCCCTGAATGCGATCGAGGCCGCCGTGCAACAGACGAATGTCCGGCGAAATCCGGGTCAGACTCGCCAGCGACAATCCTTCTTCCTGCTCGCCCGCGAGAAAGCTCAGATTGAGCAGCACCCGGCCATCGAAATCCGGCGGGATTTCAGCGCTCAGATAGGGTCGCAAATCTTCCGGGATGTCGTGTTTCAAGGGAGAGAGCAACGACCGGGTGGCCTGCGCCTGCGGATCGCCGAACACCGCCCAGATATCGCCTTGCTCGGCAATCGCGCCGCGATCGAGCACCACCACCTTGTTGCAAATGGCGCGGATCACCGCCATGTCGTGCGTGATGAGCACGATGGTGATCTTCAGCTTCTCGTTGATTTCGCGCAGCAGTTCGAGAATCGACAGCGTCGTTTCCGGGTCGAGCGCCGAAGTCGCTTCGTCGCAAAGCAGGATTTCCGGGTTATGCACCAGGGCGCGCGCGATGCCGACGCGCTGCTTCTGCCCACCGGAGAGATTGGCCGGATAGACATCGGCCTTGTCGGACAAATGCACCATCTCAAGAAGGTAGTCGACGCGCTCGCGGATGAACGCCTTCGGCGCGCCCGCCACCTTGAGCGGCAGACCGATGTTGCCGCGCACGGTCTTCGCGGTGAGCAGATTGAAGTGCTGGAAAATCATGCCGACGCGGCGGCGCAGCGCCACCAGTTCATCCTCATTCAACAGCCCCACGTCGTTGCCGTCGATGAAAACATTCCCGGAGCTTGGTTTTTCCAGCATGTTGATGCAGCGGATGAGCGTCGATTTGCCCGCGCCCGAACGCCCGATGATGCCGAAAATGTCACTGCGTCTGACATCGAAGGAAACGTCCCGTAGCGCGACGACCTCGCCTACCCCGCTATACCGCTTGTGCAAATGCTCAAAACGGATATGCACACTGGCGGGATCGTTTTCCGGCACGAGATCATGCTCCGGTCGGACAGGCTTGCAAAAACGGGCGTCCACTTCGGACAGGGATACCACATTGCTTTTCCGGAACACTGATTGCAACATCGCTCGGCCTCGCGTCATTTGGAAAAGATTTCGGGAGCACCCGCCAAAACGATGCGCTCCCGAAGATCGGCGCCAGCGATCAGAACGCTGGCACGACCGACCCCTGGAATTTCTCCTGGATGAACTTCCTGACCGCTTCCGAGTGATACGCCTTCAGCAGTTCCTTGGCCCACGGCGCGCCCTTGTCCGCTTCACGTACCACCAGCACGTTGACATAAGGATTGTTTTCCTTTTTTTCGATGCCGATGCCATCGCGCGTGGCGATCAGTCCGGCCTCGTAGGCGTAAGAGTTGGGAATACCGGCCACATCCAGATCCTGCAAGGAACGCGCCAACACGGCGCTGGCGATTTCCGTGAGATCCAGCTTCCTCGGATTGCTCGTCACATCGTCGAGCGAAGCCGTGCTGTTGAACGGATCGAAACTGTCGCGCAGCGTAATCAGCCCGGCGTCGCGCAACACCACCAGCGCGCGCGTCTGGTTGCTGGGATCGTTGGGAACGCCGACCTTGGCGCCTGGCGGCAGATCGGCGAGCGATTTATACGGCTTCTTCGTATAAATGCCGAGCGGCGAAATATAGGTTTCACCGACGATCGCCAGCTTGTAGCCGCGCCGCGTGATCTGGTCGCGCAGGAACGGAATATGCTGGAACGAATTGGCTTCCAGATCGCCGTTGTTCAGCGCCTCGTTGGGCGCGACGGTGGCGGCAATCACCACCACGTCGACGTTGAGATTGGCCTTCTTGGCTTCCTGCGCGACGACTTCCCAGATCAGTTCGTCGGCGCCGCCACGCACGCCGACGCGCAGCGGATTCGGCGTTTGCGCCTGCGCGATACCGCTCAGGAAGATCAAAGCGGCGAGCGCCGCGCCTGTCAATACGGATATGAAACGGTGGGTCATGGTGGGTCTCCTGGTGAGTGCCTTGGAATCGTTGAATGGAAGGCGCTACTTTATCGAACCGGAAAGCGCACGAGAAAGAAGCTTTTTTTCTATGCTTATAAGGCCCGGATATTGAAAGGAGAGGTTTATCTAAAGTGTTGAAATACCCAGGGCAAAAACATTTGTAGGCCGCGTCCCGCTTCACCGCCGGAGAATTTCAACGTGTTGCGCTCCGTACCGCAAACTGCCTAGACTAGCGGTCACGCAAGACGACGGTGGCCCTGGTTCCGCCGAGTCCGAAGAATTCGAGATGACCCCCATCGATCCTCACCTTCCCCCATGCCTATTTCCCGGATGCGCTCATGCCTCCCCTTCCTGACCTCAAAACCGAGCTGAAAAATTTAGGTGCCAGCCTGGTTGGCTTTGCCGACCTTTCCCGCTTGCCGGATGAAGCCGTACTGCATACCTTCCGCGAGCGTCTGCGCGGCGCGCCGACGGCGTTGTATGGCGTGAGCATCGCCGTCGCCTTCGCGCCGGAGATTGTCGCCGGACTGGGCAATGGTCCGACCCGCGCCTATTACGACGCCTACCACGCTGCCAACGACACGCTGGACGCGCTGGCGTCGCGCTGCGCGCGGCGGCTCGAAGAGGCTGGTTTCGCGGCCTGGGCGCAGACCAGGGCAAATGTAAATGCTCACGACACTCTCAACGAGTACGCGACCCGCTTGCCGCATAAAACCGTCGCCACGCTGGCGGGGCTGGGCTGGGTCGGCAAGAACGCGCTGCTGGTCACTCGCCAGTTCGGCTCGGCGATCCGCCTGACCTCGGTGATTACCGGCGCGCCGCTACCCGGCGATGCGCCAATCACCGTCTCGCACTGCGGCCGATGCGTCAAATGCGTCGACATCTGTCCCGCCGACGCGCTGACCGGCGTGACCTGGCAGCGCGGCATGATCACGACGAACGAACTGGTCGATACCGAACGCTGTTCCATCGTCGCGGCGGCGCTGTCCAAAAACAATTACGGCATCAGCTTCGATATCTGCGGCAAATGTTTTTACGTTTGCCCCTTCACGCAAAAATGGCTCAAACGCCGCGAAAAAGCCCGCGCCGATGAATGAAAACACGCCCGAAGGCGTGACCCGCGACGCCGCGCTGGTTCTCGTCGCCGACGCTCTGACGAAATCGTTCGCCTCGGGCAAACAGCGCGTCATGGCGCTGGACGGGGTGAGTTTCGCCATCGCCCCAGGGGTCATCACCGGGCTGATCGGGCCTGACGGCGCTGGCAAGACCACCCTGATGCGGCTGGCCGCCGGTTTGCTCGTTCCCGATGCCGGGACGATCCACGCGCTTGGCATGGACGCCACGCGGGAATCGCTGGCGGTGCAGGCGGCGCTCGGTTACATGCCGCAGCGTTTCGGCCTCTACGAGGATCTCAGCGCACAGGAAAATCTCGACCTTTACGCCGATCTGCAAGGAGTTGCCAAGGACGCCCGCGCCGAGCGTTACGCCGAACTGATGCGCATGACCGGGCTGCAAGCCTTCGTCGACCGGCTGGCCGGGCGCATGTCCGGCGGCATGAAACAGAAACTCGGTCTGGCCTGCACGCTGGTGCGTTCGCCGCGCCTGCTGCTGCTCGACGAGCCGACGGTCGGCGTCGATCCGGTCTCGCGCCGCGAACTGTGGGCCATCGTCGACCGGCTGGTGAACGAGGCCGGGATGAGCGTGCTGCTGTCCACCGCCTACCTCGAC
>JAITNL010000102.1 GCA_031290495.1 Accumulibacter sp. | reverse complement strand
GCGTTGGAATGGCCGACGAAGATGAAAACGGGGGGAGACATTTTTGTACCCATCCTGGTTATAACAGCGCCACGGCCTTGATCTGCGCGACGACTTCCCGCCCCGGCGCGATGCCGAGGGCATGGCAGGAGCGTTCGGTGACGCGCGCCAGCAACAGGGGCGCGCCGTCGCCGTGCAGCCTGAGCTGCACCAGCGCGTGGCCGGGAGTCGACAACGGGCTGACGGCGGTGACGGTGGCGGACAGCACGTTGAGGATGCTGCTGTCGCCGTGCGCGGCGAGCGCCAGACTGACATCGCTGGCGTCGATGCGGCAGCGCGTGCGGCTGCCGAGCGGTTTGTCACGCTCTGAAACGTAAAGTTTGCCGCCGGGAAATTCAAGGCGGGTCAGTCCGTCCGCTTCATGTTCGGCGATGACGGCTTCCACCACCACGCCAAGGTCGTCGCCGAAAGCGTGCGACAGGTCGAGCCGCGCCAGGGTTTCCAGCAAGGGGCCGCAGGCGACGGCGCGGCCATTGTCGATCAGCACGAGGTAGTCGGCGAGCCTGGCCACTTCGTTGGGCGCGTGGCTGACGTAGAGCACGGGAATGGAAAGCTCGTCGTGCAGTCTTTCGAGATAGGGCAGGATTTCCTGTTTACGCTTCAGATCGAGCGCGGCGAGCGGTTCGTCCATGAGCAGCAGCCTGGGACGGGTGAGCAGGGCGCGCGCGATGGCGACCCGCTGGCGTTCGCCGCCGGAGAGATTGCCGGAAGCGCGCTCCAGCAGCGCACCGATGCCGAGCAGGCGGAGCATGGCGTCGAATCCTGCGGCGTCGGTATTGCCCGCGCGCTTCATGCCGTATTCGAGGTTCTGGCGCACGGAAAGATGGGGAAACAGGCTGGCCTCCTGGAATACCAGCCCCAATGGACGCTGGTGCGTAGGCAGGAAGCGTTTTTGGTCCTCGTCTTGCCAGACTTCGCCGGCCACCGCCAGAAAACCGCGCGGCGCGCGTTCCAGCCCGGCGATGCAGCGCAGCAGCGTGGTCTTGCCGGAACCGGAGGGACCGAACAGCGCGGTGACGCCCGTTTCCGGCAGGCGCAAATCCACATCCAGCGAAAAACCCGCGTAGCCCAGCTGAAAACGAACCTCCATCGTCCTTTGCTCCCTGTCTCTTGAAACTCAAATCCCGAGGCTTTTCTTGCGGCCACCGTAGAGCAGCAGCAGCACCAGGAAGCAGAAGCACACCATGCCGCCCGCGAGCCAGTGCGCCTGGGCGTATTTCATCGTCTCCACGTAATCGAAAATCTTGACCGACAACACTTGTGTTTTGCCGGGAATATTGCCGCCGATCATCAACACCACGCCAAATTCGCCGACCGTGTGTGCGAAACCCAGGACGGCGGCGGTGAACAGGCCGGGGCGCGCCAGCGGCAAGGCCACGCTGAAGAAACTGTCCCAGGGCGAGGCGCGCAGACTGGCCGCCACCTCCAGCGGACGCTTGCCGATGGCTTCGAAGGCGTTCTGGATCGGCTGCACCACGAAGGGCAAGGAGTAGAACACCGAAGCCACGACCAGTCCGGCGAAGGAAAAGGGCAACCGTTCGAGGCCCAGGCTTTCCATCAGCTGGCCGACTGGGCCATGCGGCCCCATCATCAACAGCAGGTAAAATCCCAACACCGTCGGCGGCAGTACCAGCGGCAGGGTGACCACCGCGCCGACCGGCCCTTTCAGGAACGAGCGCGTGCGCGCCAGCCACCACGCCAGCGGCGTACCGATGAGCAGAAGCAGCACGGTGACCAGCGTCGCGAGTTTGACGGTGAGCCAGATGGCGGTGAGGCTGGCGGCATCCATGTCGGTCTAAGCGTAACCGCCGCGAGAGATGGATTGATTGAGAAAAACTTTCATTGAGCGGACAGTGGTTTGTTGCAATTCGTGTGTTTTCGTGTCACGGCGATCCGTGAAAGAAATCGTTCCGGATCATGAAAATCCCCGGCAGACTTCACCCTCAACCGACCTTCGGATGAACTTCTGTCTTCTTGCGGGATGCCGAATCATACTCTGTTTTTCAGCGCAACCAAGTCCGGTATTGCGAGCTTTCAATCCGTCAGGTAGTCATGGTCATCCAAAGGATGTGGCCGGCAAGACGGACCGATCCGTTACAGGAGCGAAGAAAGATGAAACCGTCGAAAAACCCGAAAAGCCGGAGTCGTGGTTCGCCAAACCAACCCCGACAAAACTTGTGCGGGAATGACGGGGCAGGGGAAAACAGCACGGTATATAGCGGTTCACATAAATAACCACTCCCTCTAAATAACCGTCATTCCCGCGCAAGCAGGAATCCAGGTTTTCAGGCGTCCATTTGTGGACGATTATTTATGGGGACGGCTACATGTCGAAATCAGAGCACTTTCCCCGGATTCATGATGCCCTGGGGATCCAGCGCCTGCTTGATGGCGCGCATCATGTCCAGCTCGACGGCGCTTTTATAGCGGCGCAGTTCTTCGCGCTTGAGCTGGCCGATGCCGTGTTCGGCGCTGATCGAGCCATCCAGCGTATGTACGATGTCATGCACGATACGGTTGACTTGCGGTTGCGCGGCGATGAAGGCGGCATTTTCACCGGCTTCGGGTTTGGACTGGTTGTAGTGCAGATTGCCGTCCCCAACATGGCCGAAGGCGACGATGCGGATGTCCGGATAGACGGCGCGCAGCGCCGTGTCGGCGCGTTCCAGGAACTCGCCGATGCGCGAGACGGGCACCGAAATGTCGTGCTTGATGCTCACCCCTTCGATTTTCTGCGCCTCGCTGATGCTCTCGCGCAGCGTCCACAGACGTTCGGCCTGCTCGCCGCTTTGCGCCACCACGGCGTCGACGATGCCGCCGCTTTCCAGCGTCAGCGCGCCTTCGAGAAAATCTTCCAGCGACGCGCGCAAGGCGTCGTCCTCGCCTGGCCCGGTCAGTTCGACGAGCAGATGCCACGGACTGTCGGCCAGAGGCGCACGCGCTCCGTGGATGTGCTTTTCGACCAGGCCGAGCGCAACGTCGGAGACCAACTCACATGCGGTCAGCGCCGTGCCGAACGCGGCCTGAAGCTCGCCCAGCAAACGCACCGCCACCGGCGCCGAATCGATCGCCAGCCAGGCAGTCGCCGTTGCCCTGGGCAGCGGGAACAGTTTCAGAACCGCCGCCGTGATGATGCCGAGCGTACCTTCGGAACCGACGAACAGTTGCTTGAGATCGTAGCCGGTATTGTTCTTGCGCAGCCCGCGCAGCCCGTCCCACACCTCGCCGCCGGGCAGCACCACTTCCAGCCCCAGCGTCAATTCGCGGGCGTTGCCGTAGCGCAGCACCTGTACACCGCCGGCATTGGTCGCCAGATTGCCGCCGATCTGGCAGCTGCCTTCGGCGGCCAGCGCCAGCGGAAACAACCGACCGGCGGCGAACGCCGCTTCCTGCGCCACTTGCAGGACACACCCCGCTTCGAGCGTGATCGTGTTGTTGGCCGTGTCGATCGCGCGGATCGCCCGCATCCGTGACAGGCTGACGAGGATCGCGCGGCCCGTCGTGTCCGGAATGCTCGCGCCGCAGTGACTCGTATTCCCTCCCTGCGGCACGATCGGCGCGCCCGCCGCCGCGCACGCGCGCACCACCGCCGCCACCTCGGCGGTATTCCCCGGACGCACCACGCAACGCGCCGCGCCGCGATAACGCCCCCGCCAGTCGCCGAGATAAGGCGTCATGTCGCCGTCCGCCGTCAGCACATTGCGATGACCTACGATGGCCGCCAGCGTATCGATCAGATTTTCACTTTCCATTTTTCAAAAGGACGAGCCTTCTCTGGTTTTCGTTGCTTGGATAAGCCGCATAAGCGACGTAATCCGACATTGTTCCTTCCGTCGCGCGGCGGCACTCATATCAATGCAACAGCGCCTGAATTTCTCCACGGGTCAGGCTGACAGGCGCCACGATGTTTTCGCTGGACAGCCTGTTTTGCGGCGACTTTCAGGCCACCGCAAGGCGTGCCTTCTTGCGTCATCCGTCATCCGCCTCGCGCAGAATCCTTCGCGCCGCGTGACAACCGCTGCGCACCGCGCTTTCGAGCGTCGCCGGATAGTCGGCGAAGACGTAATCGCCCGCCAGCCACACGCCGCGCAACGCGGTTTCCGCCGCCGGACGGAGCAATCCGGGACGGCAGGAAAAAGTGGCGCGCCGTTCGCGGATGACGCGGTGCCAGGCCGGATCGGGTAACGCGCGCGCCAGAGTTGTCCGTAATTCGCCGTGCAACGCCGCAGCGAGCGAAGCGTCGTCGCGTTCGTCCCACGCGCCCTGGGCGCTGAGGACGCAGGCCATGAGGCCGCCGACGTTGCCGAGCTGACCGCGATCGAACACCCATTGTCCCAGCGGGCCACTCATGCCGAGCATGGGAAAGGAAAGGCGGAGCGTATCCGGGTAAGCCAGATAGACCGTACCGATGGGTTCGAAGCGATAAGTGTCCAGCAGGGCGGCGATGTCACGGGTTTCCGTGTGTTCCCGCAATAACCCGGCGGCTTGTCGCGGAGCGGTGGCGATGACCGCGTGACTGAAGGACTCGCCGTCGATGGCGAGCGGCTGCTCGATCCGTCCGACACGGGCGGAACGTCGGATTTCTCCGCCGTGAGCGGCGATGAAGCTGGCGGCGGCGTCGGGGAAAACACGGTTCAGATCGGCGCGCGGCAACAGCAGGTCGCTGCTTTCCCGCGTTCCGCCGAGAACATCGCGCAGCACGTTGGCGAAAATTTGCGCCGAGGCGTGTTGCGGCGGAGTGTTGAGCGCCGCCAGACAGAGCGGTTCCCACAGCAAACGGCGGAGATTTCCCGTTTGCCGGTGACGATCGAGCAAGGCGGCGACGGAAATGTCGTCCGCCAGACGATAGGCGCTGGTCTGTAAGGCGCGAACGAAACGGACGGCGGCGAGCTTTTCTCCTGGCGGGCAGCCTTTGGCCGTCAGCAGTCCCGCCGCCAGATTGAAGGGCGCGGGCAGACGCGGCAGACGGAGATGAAAACCGTCGCGCGGACAGGCCAGTTCCAGCGGACAACGCCGCAGCAGACGTTCGGGATCCGCGCCGCTCAAGCGCATGACCCGCAGGGTTTCGCGGTAAGCGCCGAGCAGCAGGTGCTGGCCGTTGTCGAGCGCGTGTCCCTCGATATCGACGCGGCGCGCGCGTCCGCCAAGTTGTTTTGCCGCCTCGAACACGCAGACCGGAACGCCCGCCGCGCATAATTCGACGGCGCAGGCGAGTCCCGCCCAGCCGCCGCCGACGACCGCCACGCGGGGCGTGGGCGCGCTCATCCCTTGAACCACGTCCGACAGGCGATCCACAGCTTGCGCGGCGAAGTGAGCGAGACGCGCCGATCGAGCACCGGACAGCCGCCGCGCTTGATTTCGTCGAGCACGGCGCGGTAGATTGCGGCCATGAGCAGACCGGGACGCTGCGTCTTGCGGTCGACGTCCGGCAGCTGCTTCAGCGCTTGCGCGTAATAATTTTCGGCGCGCTCGATCTGAAATTCCATCAGGCGGCGGAAGTTTTCCGAGTAACGGGCGTTCAGAATGTCGTCAGGCGTCACGCCGAAACGCCGCAGCTCGTCGAGCGGCAGGTACACGCGGCCACGCCGTGCGTCCTCGCCGACATCGCGAATGATGTTGGTGAGCTGGAAAGCCATCCCCAGGTCATGCGCGTATTGCCGCGTCCGCTGGTCGACGCAGCCGAATATTTCGGCGGCCAGCAGACCGACCACGCTGGCGACGCGGTAGCAGTACAGCGACAAGGCGGCGAAGTCGGGATAGCGCGTTTGCCGCAAGTCCATTTCCATGCCGTCGATGATTTCCAGCAACCGTTCCTGCGGCAGATTGAAGCGTGGCAGCACCGCGCGCAACGCCAGCGTGACCGGATGCCGGGGCTGTCCGGCGTAGAGTTCGCCGACCTCGGCGCGCCACCCGGCCAGCTCGCGGGCGGCGGCATCACGGTCATCGCGCTCATCGACCACGTCGTCCACTTCGCGGCAGAAGGCGTACAGCGCCATGATCGCCCGCCGTCGCTCGGGCGGCAGGAACAGAAAGCTGTAGTAAAAGCTCGAACCGCTCGCCGCGGCTTTTTGCTGGCAATATTTTTCGGGCGTCATGGAAAGATTTTTACATAAACAGCGCGCGTCCGGCCATGAATAACCAATCCGTCGCGCCGAGTACGGGTCTGGCGCGGAAAACGCCGCCACGTGAACGCTCGACGCGGTCGAGAATACGCAGTCCGCCTTGCACGGTAAGACGGATTTCCCAGCCGAGGCGTCCGGGCAATTCACGCGCCAGCGGAGCGCCGGTGAGCATCAGACGCCGCGAACGCTCGATCTGGAAATCGAGCAGCGCGGTCCATTCCGGCGCGCGGCGTTGTTCGGCGATCATCAGTTCGCCGACGCCGAAGCGGGCGAGGTCGTCCTGCGGCAGATAAACGCGCCCTTTCGCCCAATCCACCGCGATGTCCTGCCAGAAGTTGATCAGTTGCAACGCCGAACAGATGGCGTCGGAGCGGCACAGATTGTCTTCGCTGGCGTGGCCGAAGACGTGCAGCACCAAGCGTCCGACCGGATTGGCCGAACGGCGGCAATAGTCCATGAGTTCGGGAAAATCGGCGTAGCGCTTCTGCACCACGTCTTGCGCGAAGGCGTCGAGCAGGTCGTGGAAAAGCGCCAGCGGCAGCTTCCATTCGGCAATGACCGACGCAAGTTCGGCAAAGGCGGCGGATTGCGGCGCCTCGCCGCGTTCGATGCGTCCGAGTTCGGCGGTGTAGACGGCGAGACCGCGCAGACGTTCCTCGTTGCTGGCTTCGCCTTCGTCGGCGATGTCGTCGGCGCCGCGCGCGAAACGGTAAATCGCCTCGATCGGGCGGCGCGTCCGCGCGGGCAGAAGAAACGAGGCGACCGGGAAGTTTTCGTAATGTTCGACGGACATGGCGACGGGCCGGCTTATGACAATTCTCAGGGTGTTTGCGGAAAAGAACGAGGATAAAACAATTTTTTGCTTTTCCTTCCAGCGGGCGTCATGGAAGAAGCGCGCGATGCGCCGTCCGTGGTTTGTCCTTGTGCGCGAAACTTGAAGTCTGGAAATTGGAATAATCCATACGCCTTGCCGAAAATCAGAACAACGGCTTTTGCTCCACCGCTCCCTCTTCCCGCTTCGCTTTTTTGAAGGTCAGGCCGCCTTGCGCAAGGTCGGGATAAAGGGGGCGTTCCTTACCTTCCAGCAAACCTTCGATGGTCAGGATTTGCAGGCGCGGGAAGTTTCCGCTCAGGGTCAGGGATGGGTAAAACCCGGCTTTCGCCGCTTCGGCCCGCATCGGACGGGTAGGCGGCGCGAGCGTTACGAAGAGGCCGATTTCCGCTTTTTCGCGCTCCAGTACGCCGACGAGATCGCGTACCATCGCCACGCTGACGTTATCGCCGCCCTTGACTGACACCACGATTTTCTTGTGCGCTTTCGGTTCGTCCTGAAAATAGATCAAGCCGTCGATGCCGCCGTCCGCGCCCTTTTTGTGTCCTTGATAGGGTTGCGCGTTGACCAGCGAGCATGCCCACCACTGGAACTGGTATTTGTCGCGCGCCGACAGATCGCGCGCGCCGCCCAAGTCTTTGGGCGTGCCGTGCACGGCGAAACTCACGTTGTGGAAAGCGTCTTTCAGGCGTTTTTCGATTAAAGCGATGGCAAGATGCGTGATGTCGATGCCGATCCATTTTCGCCCCAGTTTTTGCGCGGCATGAACCGCCGTGCCGCAACCGCAGAACGGATCGAGCACCACATCGCCTTCGTTGCTGGAAGCCTGAACGATGCGTTCCAGCAAAGCCAGCGGCTTTTGCGTGGGGTAACCGAGGTATTCGTTAGCCGGCACGGGCCGAATGTCGGCCCAATCGTTTTGCAATGGAACGCCCGGCATTTCGTCAAAGTAACGTTTATAGGAAGGGGGGCCTCCGCTTTTAGGAAAATACAAACGTCCTTCCGCATGGAATTTTTCCAGGTTTTCCCGCGAATAAGCCCAGTAACGGCCTTTGTAAGGACGTGTGCCATGAAACTCGTAAGACACATCGCCGCCGGATTTTGCCGCGGTCAGGTCGCCAAGCCGGTATCGGCGCCCGGTTTCTTCATCGACATGCGTGTAAAAATGCTCGACGTAATCTTCATCATAAGGGGTATAGAGCCAATTCCACGTCCAATCTTCGGATTTTGTGTAAAACAGGATGGTGTCCCGGATGTTTCCGGGCAATTTTCGCCCCTGTTTGGCGTCATTGTGCGCGCTTGAACGTTTCCAACTGATTTCGCTGCCGAATCTGGTTTTCCCGAAAACGCTGTCCAGCACGATTTTCAGATAATGACTGGCTGCCGGGTCGCAGTGCAGATAGATGCTCCCGGTCGGTTTCAACACGCGACGCAGTTCCAAGAGACGCCTCGCCATCATGACGAGATAGGCCATCATGTCGTTCTCGCCCAGAAAACGGCGCAGGGCCTGGATCATTTCGGCGGTATGGGTATTGCCGCCGCGCACGATTTCGTCATATTCCTTTTCCGCCTGCATTCCCCACTGCCA
>JAITNL010000041.1 GCA_031290495.1 Accumulibacter sp. | reverse complement strand
TCGACGGCATCCTCCCAGCCCGCTTCGACGCGCAGCGATTTCCACAAGGGATGACGGTCGTCGATCTGGTGCCGGCGCAGCCAGTCGTCCAGTTTGCCGTCGCCCTGCGTCCGCCGCTGCAGCTGCTCCAGCGCGGCGCGGCGCGCGTGCGCCTCGGCGCGCTCCTGCTGCGCGTGCTGCACTTCGGTCATGGCTTCGCGGCGCTGCTGGTCGAACAGCGGCAGTTCCCGCTGCCGCCGCGCCACGTCTTCCTGCGCGTCAGCGATGCGCGCGCGCAATTCGGCCAGCGCTTCCTGCTTGATTTCGTACTCGGCGGTATCGGGAACCGGCAGTTCCTCGCGCTCGCGCTGCAGGCGCTCACGGCGTCCGGCGATGTTTTGCAACGAATGTTGCGCGTGTCCCCGGTTGGCGTTTTCGACTTGCAGACGCTGGTTGACCTGCGCCAGTTCGTTACGCTGGCGGTCGACTTCGCCGCGCGCCACGGTATGCGCCTCCTCGGCGACCGCCAGGCTTTCCTGCCGCGCCGCCAGCCGCGTTTCGCCCTGTTCGACGCGCTCGTCGGCCAGCTCCCGCAGTTCTTGCCAGCGCTCGTGGTCGGACGCGAACTTTTCAACCCGCGTCTGCCATTCCTGCCTGTTCTCGCCCAATTCTTCCAGACGCGACTGGTATTCGTGCTGGGTTTCGCGGCGATGCTTGATATCCGATTCCAGCCGCACCACCTCGATCCTGGCTTCATATTGCGCGCTCTGTGCCGCGTTCTGTTCGCCGCTCATCACGGCGTGATGTTCGCGCGTTTTTTCCAGCCGCGCCTCGGTTCCACGCAGGGCGGTCGTCTCGCCTTCGATTCCGTTGGCCGCCGCCTCGATCTCCCGCCCCAGCCGCTCGCGTTCGGTCTGCGCCTCGTGGCGCCGGAACAGCCAGAGCAGCTGCTGCTTGCGCGTCAATTGCTCCTGGAAGCCGCGATACTGCCGGGCGACCGCCGCCTGACTCTCCAGGCGTTCCATCTGGGCGCCGAGTTCGGCGCGAATATCCTCGACGCGCGCGAGGTTGTCACGCGTGTCAGCCAGACGCCGCTCGGTTTCCTTGCGCCGTTCCTTGTATTTGGTGACGCCCGCCGCTTCCTCCAGGAAGACGCGCAGTTCGTCCGGACGCGCCTCGACGATGCGCGAAATCGTTCCCTGCCCGATGATGGCGTAAGCGCGCGGACCGAGACCGGTGCCCAGGAACAGGTCGGTGATGTCTTTGCGCCGCACTTGCTGGTTGTTGATGAAATACTCACCCTGACCATTACGGATCAGCAGCCTTTTCACCGCCAGTTCGGCGTATTGCGACCACTGCCCGCCGATACGCCCAAGCGAATTGTCGAAGACCAGTTCGACCGACGCGCGCGAGACGGCCTGGCGCGTGCCGGAACCGTTGAAGATCACGTCCTGCATCGACTCGCCGCGCAGTTCCGAGGCTTTCGATTCGCCGAGCACCCAGCGCACCGCGTCGATCACGTTGGACTTGCCGCAGCCGTTCGGCCCGACCACGCCGACCAGTTGTCCCGGCAGCGCGAGGATCGTCGGGTCGACGAAGGATTTGAATCCGGCGAGTTTGAGCTTTGTCAGACGCATCGAGCGGAACGCGCCCCGAAAGGCGGCTGGAGTTGTTTAATGGGTTTAATTGTTCATCGGGCTATGACGACGACCCGGCACTGGCGCGTCGGGCCGATATAATAGCATCTTGTTCGCTCTTCCCGCTTGCGCCATGACCTCACAACCCGCCAAGATTCTTGAGACTTTCCCGAATCCCGCGCCGCGCCGCGATTATCTGATTCACCTGGAAATTCCCGAATTTACCTGTCTGTGCCCGAAAACTGGGCAACCTGATTTTGCCGCGTTGAGCGTCGATTTCATCGCCGACCAAAGTTGCGTCGAACTCAAGAGCCTGAAGCTGTACATCTGGTCGTTCCGCGACGAAGGCTGTTTTCACGAAGCGGTCACCAACCGCGTCCTCGACGATCTGGTGAAGGCCGCCGAACCCCGTTTCATGCGCGTCACCGCCCGTTTCTTCGTGCGCGGTGGAATTTTCACCACCGTCGTGGCGGAACATCGCAAGCAAGGATGGCAGCCCGAACCCCGGATCGAGCTTGCCGAATTGTCCCTCCAGCCCAACCCCAACACACGAGGATGACCGCCATGCCCCCAGCGAACCCGACACCGCTGCCGCTCGACGACGGGCAGCTCGACCGTCTGGAAACCCTGCTCGAAGCGCCCGAACTCGACGACGCGATGCGCCTGGACGAAATCCAGGGCTATCTTTGCGCCGCGCTCGCCGGGCCACGGCCAATCGATGTGGAAGACCGGCTGGCCGATATGCTGGGCAGCGCGGAAGCGGTAGACAGCGAAGCGGGTCAGGAAGCCGCCGGATTGATCCGGCAATTCAGCGAGGCGCTCGCCGCCCAGCTCGCCGACGGCGATCTGCCGACGCTGCTGCTCTATCCCAAGGACGAAAACGGCGAAGGCCCGTACGACTATCTGCCGTGGTGCCACGCCTATCTGGCGGGGGTCGATCTGGCCGATGACGACTGGTTCGATTGCATCGGCGCACTGGGCGGCGCGGATGCCGAGGAACAGGCCGATTACCTGGACGAACGTCTTTTCCCGCTGCTGCTGCTCTCCGGCGAGATGGAAGCCATCGTCAAGAAACACAACGAAGCTTGGCCGAAAGGCGACGAGCGTGCCGCGCTCGAAAAGGAATGTCAGGACGACATGCCCTATGCGGTCGCCGAAATTTATCGTTTCTGGCTGGCCAAACGCGGTATCGGCACGATCCGCGAAAGCACCGCGAAGGTCGGCCGCAACGCCCCGTGTCCATGCGGCAGCGGTAAAAAGTTCAAACAGTGCTGCGGCGGGGATTGAACTTTCGTTCGCCGCCGCCCGGAAACCGCTTTTGACGCGGGGAAAAAACGTTTCTCCGTCTGGAATCAGAATCCCGCCCCTGTCCGACAGCGCGGGGCGGCACCTTGCCAAAGGCTTCTCTCAACGCTCGAGGTCATGCTGCCGATCAACCTCGATCTGTTTTTCTTCCTGGATTTTCACGCGCGGCCAGTTCGGTCAGTTCGGCTTTCGCCTGGCGGCGCAAAGCGTCCACCCTGCCGATTTCGTCGGCGCTGGCCTGGCGCTCGGGTCTTTTCAGCAGACTCGCCAACGTGTCGTAACCCTGGGCGTAGTCGCGGCACTCCCGCAAGGTCATGGCCCGGTTACGTTCGCTTTCCAGCGTTTTCCGGACAGGCGTATCTTTCTGCCACTTGCCATCCTTCAGTTCGTTGCAAAAAACCAGTTCGTTTCCCCGCCGATAGATGGATATCCGGTCGGACAGCTTTTCTTTTTCGATGTAATCGAGCGTAATCGGCATTCCATCGCAGGCTGCCTGGTGGGCTTCGTGCGTTGTCATGCGCCCCGCGCCCCGGTCGGCTTTCTGTTTTTCATAGCGCTGCAAGATGCCCTGCTTGCTCAAACACGAATTGACCGCGAGCGCACGGGCATCGATTTTGTAACCGGCGGCACGGAAGTCCCGCATCGTTCTGGCGACGGCTTCAGGACGGCGCATCGTGCCTTCAATCACGACATTGACGCCCCGGTTTTTGGCTTCCGCAATGGCCTTTTCAATCCATTTTCCGGTGTCCCGGTCGGTGTAAAAGGCGGCGGTTTTGTCGTCCTCTCGCATCAGGCGGCTGTAGTCTTTGTGGTAATCCCTGAATTCATCTCCATTTATACACGCGGCCCCAAATTCATGTTGCGCGGTTTTTACAGAAGCACTTTTCCCCGCGCCGGGCTGCCCGCCAAAAATAACCGCCACGGGTTGTTGACCACGTGGCGGCGGAGATACGTTATCGAAAACATAGGGAATTATTTTTTCTTCAAAAACCCGCTGATGTTCTTCCTCGCTCAAGAGGTATTTTCCCGCATCCATCTCAAGCGGCCAGCCTGGTTTTATCGTACTCAGCATTTCTCGCGCGGATTATCGCGCCATATTTTTCACGCACCCGCGCGATATTTTCCTGGTCTTTGACACGCAGATTCCTGCGTTCATCCCCTAAGCGTTTCTGTTCTTTTTCCAACTTTTCAATAAGCGCCATATTTGGCTTTTCTTTATCCTTTTCCGCATAAATATCTTCAGTAAGCGTCGCTATGACATGCCCGATGTCCTCTACCGCCACTTCATAGGCGATTGCTTCGTCTTGTGTCCATTCAGCCATGATGATTTCTCCTTGACATTGCCACAATTCGAGTATATCAAAAACCAATCCGTCACGCGCTTTGGATTCACACATCCAGACTTGCCGCGGCGCCAACGCGCGTCAACATTGCGTTCCTTCCGGAGATAATGAAAGCGGTCTGGCTGGGGCATGGAGCACCTCGAACAATGGCAATCCCTGACGCCGTATGCCACGCCGTTACTCGTTCGCGCCGGAAAGATTTTGTTCCCTGGATAGCTGTTGACCACGGCAAAAACATCACGGCTCAATCGCCACGTACTCCACGCCGACCACTTCCACTTCCCGCCATCCTGACGGGCTTTGAAAGCGTACCCGATCACCCTCGCGCGCACGGGTCAGCGCGCGCGCCAGCGGCGAGATCCAACTGATCCGCCCGCGCGCGAAATCGGTTTCATCGACGCCGACGATCCGGTAGGTCTGTTCCTCGCCCCGCTCATCGCAGAGCGTCACCGTCGCGCCGAAAAATACCTGGTCGCGGCTTTCCCGCCGCGCCGCCGGATCGACGACCTCGGCCAGATCCAGCCGTCGGGTCAGAAAACGGATGCGCCGGTCGATTTCACGCAGACGCTTCTTGCCGTAAATGTAATCCCCGTTTTCCGAACGGTCGCCGTTCGACGCCGCCCAATGCACGACTTCGACGATACGCGGCCGCTCGACGCGCAGCAGTTGTTCAAGCTCATCCTTGATGCGCGCGCAACCGCCCGGCGTAATGTAATTGCGAACGCCATGGGGCAAGCCCGGAGAAGTTTCGGCGCCATCGCCGTCATCGTCGTCGCCGTCGTCGGTCTCACGGGTAAATGCCTTGTTCATGCGATCCAGACCAAACACGAAAATAGGGGAGCGGATAGTTTAACCACAACGCGCACCGCGAAAACATCGTTTGCCGTCCTGTTTTCAAAGTGATCGCATGGACGGATATGGGTGGCGATTATGCCGCCGACGCGGCTCATCCGCCAACGTAACAGCATCTTCCCGCCGTCTCCGCTATCATAGACGCGAGTTTTGCGCACTATCCGGACGATCTCATGAAGTTGCTGAATTTCTTGAAGCGGTATCGGTTCCACGCGGCTGTTCTGGCGCTGATGACCTGCATCTCGCCGACGGTTCTCGCCCAGGCCAACGATCTGCCCGATCTTGGCGAGTCCTCGCGCGCCGAACTGTCGCCGCGGATGGAACAACGGATCGGCGAAGACATCATGAACGAAATCCGGCTGCGCGAGCCAAGTTACGTCGACGACCCCGAACTCAATGACTATCTGGGGCAGATCGGCCGCCGTCTGGTTGAAGCCAGCGCCAATCCGAATGGCGTGTTTCATTTCTTCGCCATCCGCGATGGCACGGTGAACGCGTTCGCCATGTTCGGCGGATATATCGGCGTCAACACCGGGACGCTGATCACGGCGCAAAGCGAATCGGAACTCGCCGGTGTGCTGGCGCACGAAATCGCCCACGTGACACAGAATCATCTGGCGCGCCAGATCGCCATGGAAAAACAGAACACCATCCCAAGCCTGATCGCCATGGCGCTCGGAATACTCGCGGCGCGGTCAAATTCGTCGATCGCCGCCGGGGCGATAATGTCGGCGCAGGCAGGCATGATTCAGGCCCAATTGGCCTATTCACGCGATTTCGAGCGCGAAGCCGACCGGGTGGGTTACCAATCCTTGGAAAAAGCCGGTTTCGACGTCAACGGCATGAGCGATTTCTTCGAGCGGCTGCAAAAGGCCGGTCGTCTGTACGAGAACAACGCGCCGGTTTACTTCCGTTCGCATCCATTGACCGTCGAACGGCTTTCCGACATGCAGAATCGGGCGCAGGATTCGCCGTATCGGCAAGTCGTCAGCAGTCTCGATTTTCACCTCGTGCGCGCCAGACTGCGGGTACAGGCGATGCAGCCGAAAGACGCCATCGCCGAATTTGAGCGCTTGTTACAGGAAAAAAAGTACGCCTCGGAGACCGCCGCGCGTTACGGTTTGGCCTTCGCCCTGCTGCGCGCGCGCGATGTCGAAGGCGCCAGACGCGCCGGCGCTCCGCTGGACGGACGGCAAGGAGAGTCGCCGATCCTGGCCGGACTGACCGCGTCGATCAGGGAACAGTCCGGTGATTTTGCCGGCGCGCAGGAAATATACAAACAGGCGTTGCTGCGTTTTCCGCGCGCCAAATCGCTGGTCTATGGCTATGCCGATGCGCTGTACGCGGCGGGATCGCACCAGTCGGCCTTGACGTTTCTCGAAGGGCAGTTGAGCGGCGATCAAACCGATTTCAAATTGTTTGGCCTGCAAGCCAGGGCTTACGCGGCCTTGGGCAAGCGCGTAGCGCAACGCCGCGCGCAGGCCGAGTTTTACATGTTGCAAGGGCTGCTCGGCGCGGCGGTCGAGCAGCTTCAGTTGGCGCAAAAGGAAAAAGATGGTGATTTTTACGAGCTGTCCGCGGTTGACGCGCGGCTTCGTCAGTTGCGCGTATTGCAGTTGGAGGAAAAGAAAGGCATGAATGGTTTTTAGGACCCTATTCACCCGGTGGGAGACGCACCGTGCTGATTGATCGTGATTTGGACGTCAAGGGACTCAGTTGTCCGTTGCCGATTTTGCGCGCCAAGAAGGCGCTTGCCGAGATGACTTCGGGTCAGATTTTGCGCGTGGTCGCCACGGACGCGCACGCGGTGCAGGATTTCCAGGCGTTTGCCAGACAGACCGGTAACGCATTGCTGTCCACCGTCGAAGTCGACGCGACGTTCGAGTTCCTCTTCAAACGCAAATAGCGCGTCAGCCCTTGCCCGTGCTGCCGAATCCGCCCGCGCCGCGCGTACTCGCGGTGAACTCGTCGACGATGTCGAAAGCGACTTGCAGCACCGGCACGATGACCAGCTGCGCCAGGCGGTCGAGCGGATTGAGCGTGAAATTTTCCTGGCCGCGATTCCACGTCGACACCCTGATTTCGCCCTGATAGTCCGAGTCGATCAGGCCAACCAGATTGCCGAGCACGATGCCGTGTTTGTGTCCCAGACCGGAACGCGGAAGAATCAGTGCCGCGAGACCGGGATCATCGAGGTGAATCGCCATGCCGGTGGGAATCAGTTGCGTTTCTCCGGGGAGGATCGTCATCGGCGCGTCGATGCAGGCGCGCAGATCGAGGCCGGCAGAGCCGGACGTGGCGTAGTACGGGGGCGAGTCTTTCAGGCGCGGATCGAGGATACGCACGTCAATGTGGCGCATGGGGATTCTCCAGCAGGGTGGCGATACGCGCGATCAACCGCCGCGCGAGCGTGAGTTTCGAGGCGGGTTCCAGCGCGTGCTGACCGTCGTCGTCGAACAGTATCCAAGTGTTCGTGTCACCGCCGAAACCGTCCTGGATGAGATTGCCGACGAGCAATGGGATTTTTTTCGCGCGGCGTTTCTTTTCCGCATACTCGGCCAGATTCCGGGTTTCAGCGGCAAAACCCACGCACAGCGGCGGCTGGGGGAGCGCGGCCACGTCGGCCAGAATGTCGGGATTTTGCGCCAGCTCGATGACCGGGGACGGGTTGTCATCCTTCTTGGTTTTATGCTCCGACACCTTGCTGGGCCGATAGTCGGCGACCGCCGCGACGCCGATGAACACCTCGTGCGCCGTGGCGCGCGGCATGACCTGCGCGTGCATTTCCAGGGCGCTGGTGATGTCGATACGCGTGACGCCGCGCGGCGTTGGCAAGGCCACCGGCCCGCACACCAGCGTGACCTCGGCGCCGGCGTCGCGGGCCGCGCGCGCGATGGCGAAACCCATCTTGCCGCTCGAAAGATTGGTGATGCCGCGCACCGGATCGATGGCTTCGAAAGTCGGGCCGGCGGTCATCAACAACTTTCTGCCCTTGAGTCGTTTGGGCTGGAAATGGGCGGCCACGTCCTCGACGATCTCCGCCGGTTCGAGCATCCGGCCTTCGCCGATTTCGCCGCAAGCCTGCTCGCCGCTGGCCGGGCCGAGAATGCCGACGGCGTCGCCGGTCAGCGTGGCGATATTGCGTTGCGTCGCCGGATTGCTCCACATCTGACGGTTCATCGCCGGCGCGACGAGCAGCGGACAATCGCGCGCCAGGGTCAAGGTGGTCAGCAGGTCGTCGGCGATGCCATTAGCCACTTTAGCCAGAAAATCGGCCGTCGCCGGCGCGATCAACAACACCTCGGCCTCGCGTGAAAAGTCGATATGCGCCATGCCGTTGGCAACGCCCGCGTCCCACCGATCGGTGAATACCGGGTTCCCGGAAAGCGCCTGGAAAGTCGTCGGAGTGACGAAACGCATCGCCGCCTCGCTCATTGCCACCCGCACCGACGCCCCCTGTTTGACCAGTAGGCGGCAGAGTTCCGCCGCCTTGTAGGCGGCGATTCCGCCGGTGACGCCAAGCGCCACGCGCTTTCCTTCCAGGTCCATGCAAGTTATCCATTAGAATGCCAAACTGAAATTTTAACCGAGATCGCCGCGTGGCAATTACAGACTGGCCCAAAGAAGATCGCCCACGTGAACGTCTGTTGGACCACGGCGCGGCGAGTCTGACCGACGCCGAATTGCTGGCGATTTTTCTGCGCGTCGGCATGAAAGGCAAAAGCGCGGTGGATCTGGCGCGCGAACTGATCAACCACTTTGGCGGCTTGAACAGGCTATTCACGGCCAGCAGGACCGAATTTGCGTCCGTTCCCGGCATGGGTTTGGCGAAATACGCCCAATTGCAAGCGGTGCTGGAGATGGCGCGGCGCACCTTGAGCGAAAGCATGAAGGAGCGCGACGCTTTTTCCAATCCGGCGGTGGTGCGCGATTATCTGCGGCTCAAATTGTCCGGTTACGCGCATGAAGTGTTCTTCGCCTTGTGGCTCGACGTGCGGCATCGTCTGCTGGCAGCCGAGGAGATGTTTCGCGGCACCCTGTCGCAGACCAGCGTCTACCCGCGCGAAGTGGTCAAGCGGGCGTTGACGCTCAACGCGGCGGCGGTCGTCTTTGCGCACAATCACCCGTCCGGGATGGCCGAACCATCATCGGCCGACGAATCGCTGACCCGCACGCTGACACAGGCGCTGGCGCTGGTCGAGGTCAAGGTGCTCGATCATTTCATCGTCGCCGGGCAGGGGCAGCCCCTGTCTTTTGCCGAGCATGGGTTGTTGTAATCTCATTCGGAAACAAGACGGACAATTACGCCCCGCCGGCGCAGGGGCAGGCCCCTGCGCCACCCCGCGCGTGTGGTAGGGGCGGTCGTCCCGGCCGCCAGTCGGCGCTTAGAAACTGAACCTCACGCCGACATTGAAAGTGCCGCCCTCGCGTTTCTCGTTGTCGCCG
>JAITNL010000006.1 GCA_031290495.1 Accumulibacter sp. | reverse complement strand
GAGGAAACAGGCAAGCCGATTCGGCGACGGAAGTTCTGGAACATTTACGGAACGCTTTGGAGGCAAGGGATATTGACGCCATAGACGCCGCGCTGGCCAACTTGAAAATCTTGCCGCTGAACGGGGAAGCGCACGAAACCGTATCCGAAATAGCGTATCTCGTCCTGACCATGGACTTCAAAAAAGCGGTGGAAACCGTAAACACTCTGCTTGGCCGGAAAGAAAAATAGCGCCAAGAAATTAGCGACCTGCCTTCAGACCGTGGTTCATCTCCCCCCACCCTAAAGGGTGGGGGTTCAGCCTACCTGCCGCCTGCCTGCCGGCAGACATGGCAGGCAGGACTGAAGTCAGTTTTACGACAACACTGCCAGTTTCAGCGATCGCCTCCTTTGGATGACTGTGCATAGCGGACAGATTAAAAACTCGCAACAGAAAACTCTGTGACAGGTTTTTTCATTCGGCATTTGGTGTTACATTGCTTCTCTTGTTCGATTCCGTCCATCGATCGCGGAAAGCGAAGACGAGCCAAGGATGGCGAGGCGGAGTCGACAAAACATCGTTTTTAACGCGAATTGGCATACCCGGAGCCAACCGACCGATGCCCCAATACGAGAGCGTTCTTTCAGCCCAGGCAAGCGTTTCGTCCTGCGTTTTCACGCCGCTTGACCGATCGTGGCCGCGCGCGGCGTTTTTGCCATGACCCACCTGATTCGTGATTCCGCGCCTCTTGAACTCTATGCGTGGCTGGACGCCGACGCCGAGATTCCAGGCTGGGATATTTTTCTGGATAACCCGTTCAGCCTGTCGCTGCCCGAGGATAGCTTCACGACCATTCAGAACTATTTCGCGGAATACCATCTGGAATATTACCGTCAGCGGCTGTTCAAGGATTTACCCAGCCGTCTGCACGCGCTGTTGCTTTTCGCCACGCGCATCGACGCCGAAAATTTTCGCGCCAAGCACCCGACGCGGGTTTTTGGCAAACACCTCGTTCCTGCCCGCAGCCGGGGCGCTTATGTCGTCTCGTTTCACGATTCGAGCTGGCTCGATTACCTGCGTCTTCCGCACAGTTTGAATCTGGCGACGCTCAACGAAGTATCGAACCATTATTGGGGCGGTCGCTTGGTCGAAGAGATCGGCCTGACGTTCATGGACAGCGCCTGGCGGGAACCTCCCGTCATCGAGGCGCTGTTTCAGGGAACGCTCGAACCTGAGACCGAGCATCGCCACGTCCCTTGGCTGCCTGGATTTTCCTGAAAAACATCTTCCGGGGCGGCACAATTACCGGCGATTTGACATCGGAATAAAAAAGGCATCGCCCCGCGATGCCTTTTTCTCTACCGAACCACCGACGCTCAGAAGCCCGCGCCCTTGATCGACTTGAGGCCCTGGTAAACCGCTTTGTCCCCCAGTTGCTCCTCGATGCGGATCAACTGGTTGTATTTGCAGATGCGGTCGGTACGCGACAGCGAGCCGGTCTTGATCTGACCCGCGCCCGTGCCGACGGCGAGGTCGGCGATGAACGAATCCTCGGTTTCGCCGGAACGGTGCGACGCGATCACGCCGTAGCCCGCCTGTTGCGCCATCTTGATGGCATCCAGGGTCTCGGTCACGGTACCAATCTGGTTGACCTTGATCAGGATCGCGTTGGCCGCGCCCATCTCGATTCCCTTCTTCAGACGCGACGGGTTGGTGACGAAAAAGTCGTCGCCGACGATCTGGACTTTCTTGCCCAGCGCCTTGGTGAACTTGACGTAGCCGTCCCAGTCGCTCTGATCGAGACCGTCCTCGATCGAAACGATCGGATATTTTTTGCTCCAGTCTTCGTATTTGGCGATCATTTCAGCGGCGGTAAACAGCTTTTCGGGATTCGACTTCCAGAACTTGTAGCCCTGGCGGCCACCTTCGTCGAACAGTTCGGACGAGGCGCAATCGAGGGCGATGGCGATCTGCTTGCCTGGCTTGTAACCGGCTGCGGCGATGGCCTGCATGATGACTTCCAGCGCGTCGTCGTTCGACAGATTCGGCGCGAAACCGCCTTCGTCGCCAACGGCGGTGACGTGTCCGCCCTTCTTGAGGAGGCTCTTCAGCGCGTGGAATATTTCGGTGATCCAGCGCAGGCCATCGGAGAACGTCTTGGCGCCGACCGGCATGATCATGAATTCCTGGAAGTCGATCAGGTTATCGGCGTGCTTGCCGCCGTTGATGATGTTGGCCATCGGCGTCGGCAGGACAAATTCCTTGTTCTTGTGCAGCTTGGCGATGTACTTCCACAGCGGCAGCTTGCTGACGTTGGCGGCCGCGACGGTAATTGCCATCGACGCGCCGAGAATGGCATTGGCGCCGAGTTTCGACTTGTTTGGCGTCCCGTCGAGCGCGATCAGCGCCGCGTCGAGTTCGCGTTGCTTGAGCGGGTCCTTGCCCTTGAGCAGCTTGGCGATCTGGCCATTGACGGCGTCAACCGCCTTCAAAACTCCCTTGCCGAGATAAATCTTCTTGTTGCCGTCGCGCAGTTCGCAGGCTTCAAATTCGCCCGTAGACGCCCCGGACGGAACCGCGGCGCGCGCCAGAAAACCGTTGTTGAGCACGACATCGACCTCGACCGTCGGATTTCCGCGCGAATCGAGAATCTGGCGACCGACGACCTTGCTGATCTTGACTGATGAATCAGGCGCCTTGGCGACGACAGGAGGCTTCTTGACCGACGCGGACTTTACGGCGGACTTTTTGGCGGGGACAATTTTCTTGAGTGTTGGGATTTTAGCGGAAGTGGCCATTTTGGATTCCATGACAAAAGTTGAACAAAGGAGGGAAACGAACACAGGGCGGTGATTGTACAACGAAAGATTTGTGGTAAACACCGATGTACGGCCTCGCGGCAGGGCCAATCGCATGAATTTTCGTAATCGTTCATGAATAACTGAAATGCGGCATGGTTTCGTAGGTTAATGGATCGGACTCTCCCTGTCCCGAAAGCGTCGTGATGTTCAAGATTTAGCCGGTCTTGACGAATGGTACTCGACGAAAAGTGTGTCACGAGCTTCCAAGTTGTCCTGTTTTGTAGCGCGCAAGGTGTCCAGTCGTCATAGTGTCGCCGAGGAGGTGGTCCATGAAACGGACAGCGGTATTACAGGAGGTGAGGAAGATGA
>JAITNL010000250.1 GCA_031290495.1 Accumulibacter sp. | reverse complement strand
CGGCGGAACGGAAATCACGGGCCTGCGCGACGACGAAAACGGAAGCGAGCGCGGCGCCGAAAATGGTTTTCAATTTGATCTGCATGGTGTCCTCTTTGAAAAGCACATTGGAAATATCCTTTATTACGCTGACCGGGCGAAGAGCGATGCCGACGCCAGGCAACGGCCATATACGAAACGGGCGCCTCCCGGATCAACTGACCTGCCGGATTCCGGCAATGGCCCAGCCGCGTTCGCCGGTCACTGGTTTGCTGAGGATCCAGACTTCGTCGAACGGCGCGGCAACGGCGTTGGCTTCTTCGCGGATGAGGCCGGAAAAATGTACGCTGACCAGATGTTGTTGCCCTTCCGTGAGCGCTTCGAGCACTTCGGCATCGAGCTGTACCACGTCCGTCCGCTGCGCCGCCGCGCCGCGCTCGTCCAGCTGCATTTTGATTTCGGCGAACACTTCCGGCGTCGTAAATTCCCGGATGTCGTCAAGATTTCCGGCGTCGTTCGACGCCTGCAAGCGGACGAAATTGAGTTTCGCCACGCGCAAAAAAGCCGCCGCGTCAAAGTCCGCCGGAATGGACGACGCCGCCAAAGCGGCTGCTTGTGAACCCGACGGCATGACGCCGCCTTGGCCGATTTCCGTCATTCCACCGGCGTACTGCATTGGCCGCGCGGCCGGCGCGTTACGGCGGCCCAGCATCCGCAAGACCGCCATCGCCGCCATGACCAGAAGCATGATCATCACCAGGTTGGCCATTTCCTCGCCCAGGCCCAGATGCGAGAACAAAGCGGCCAGACCGAGTCCGGCGGCCAGTCCAGCGACCGGCCCAAGCCAACCCCGGTTTCCGGGAGCCGTGGCCGGCGCGCCCGGCGCTCTCGGCGCCGCCTGCGTCGGCGCGCGCGGCATCGCCCGCTGCATACCGAACGAGCGCCCGCCGCCAAAACGCGCGGCTTGCGCGTCGTCGACACTCAATCCAAGGGCTGTGACCGAGAGCAACAGAATCATCAACAGTTTTTTCATTTTCACTCCATGTCATGTGCTCCGCCCGTAAGAAATACCCCGGCGCGGCGGGCTGAAACGATAAGGACGCCAGTCTATCTTGCCAGCCGAATCGGAACAAGCGCCTGGTGACGGGGCGCATGGCTATCTCTTGAAAATTCACGGCGGCGGTTGACGCGGCGTCAAAATGTTTCCCGTCGCGCGCGGCGCGATAACGGTCGCGGCCGTACAGGACGGCGAATTTGATTGGCGATAGTCAAAATAATGGTAGAAAAACCGTGGACAAGCCAGATTACGCCGCCGCTCGGCTTGTCCAAACGCGCGCATACCCTGAAATTTCCTTCTCCCCATGCGGCAGCTTCCCCCCCCCCCCCCCCCCCTTGCTGGAGAGCGCAGGATTGGTTTCGCAAATTCAACCGGTTTTTTTACTCTCACCATTTGATTTTGGCGACACCCCGATAAAGATGCCGTTGCATTCATCGTAAAACTGTAACGGTTTCCACAAATAACCGTCATTTCCGCGCAAGCAGGAATCCAGGTTTTCAGGCATCCATTGGGAACGATTATTTGTGTGAACCGCGATACGCTGAATTTCCGCAAGGGGCGTCATGCCGCCCTCAGAACGTCTCGTTTTCCCGCAGGCAGCGCCATTGTCCGGACGGCAGATCGCCAAGCCGGAGCGCGCCGATGCGTACCCGCTTGAGGCCGGTCACACGCAGACCGACCAGTTCGCACATGCGGCGAATCTGACGTTTGCGTCCCTCGTTGAGCACAAAGCGCAATTGATCGTCGTTCAGCCACTCGACCCGCGCCGGCTTGAGCGGCTTGCCGTCCAGCGACAAACCATGATTGAGCAAGGCCAGACCGTTGTCGGTGAGTTGTCCCTCGACGCGCACCAGGTATTCCTTATCGACCTTCGAGTTCTCGCCAATCAGCTGTTTCGCCACGCGCCCGTCCTGCGTCAAAACCAGCAGACCTGTCGAATCGACATCCAATCGACCGGCCGGCGCCAGGCCCTTGAGATGCGATGCGTGAAAAATTGGCGTATCGGCGGAACGCCGCTGATTTTCTGGCCGAATCAGTACGCTGGCCGGTTGGCATCCCGGTTCCGGCTGCCCCGAGACGTAACCGACCGGCTTGTGCAGAAGGATCGTTATCAGCCGTTGCTGCGCGGCGCGCGCCTGCGCGTCGAGCGAGATTTTGACCGCTGGATCGGCGCGCGTACCGAGTTCGGCGACTCGCTCGCCATCGACGTAAACCCAACCGCGCACGATGAACTCGTCGGCTTCGCGCCGGGAACACAAGCCGCGCTCGGCCATCAATTTGGAAACGCGGACACCCTTGGGCGAATTTTCCGGTGCCGCTCCGGATTCGCCGTGCGCGGTGTTTTGCGAATCGACGGCGCGCGTCCCGGCGCTTGGCTCAGACCGTCGTTTCAGACGATCCGGCGGCGCGGCGTGACGTTCGTCCCGCTTGGCCTGGTTCTTTTTCCGCCAATCGGTCTGGTCGATCTTATCCACGCTGACCGGCGGCGCGGCGTTCGCTTCGGCGGGCTTGCGCCGCCCGCCGCTCCACTCGCCGCGAATCGGCTTGCGGCGCGGGTTGACCTGACGCTGTTCGCCCTCAACGCGCGCCGGCAAACCGAGGGTCTTGCGCCGCGTATCGGGCATCAGGCGATACCGAGCAGCTCAATTTCAAAAACCAGCGTCGCGTTCGGCGGGATGACGCCTCCCGCGCCGCGCGCGCCGTAGCCGAGATGCGGCGGAATGGTCAGCTTGCGCACGCCGCCGACGCGCATTCCCTGCACGCCTTCGTCCCAACCGTCGATGACGTGACGCCGACCGAGAGGAAATTCGAGAGGCTCGCCGCCATCCCGGCTCGAATCGAATTTGACGCCATCGGCCAGCCAGCCGGTGTAATGCACGCTGACCGATTGCCCCAAGGCGGCGGCATCGCCGTCACCCACCTGGATATCCTCGATTGACAACCCTGATTCCGTTGTTGTTGCTGACATGTTGCGGTTTCCTTTCATTTTCTTTGCGGGTTAACGGGTTTTTGCGCTCCGGTCTGGATCAAAAAGCGATGGCGAAACAGGCGGAGCAGATGCTCCGCCTCCTCGCGTGGCACCCCCCTCATCCGCCCCCGTGTTTAGACCGGACACATAGGTAACACATGTGCCGGGACATAGGTAACAGTCTGAGGTGCTGAATGTATTGTTTGTCGGTTGTCCGGTCAATCCTCGGTGTCATTGGAAGCCAGGTCC
>JAITNL010000071.1 GCA_031290495.1 Accumulibacter sp. | reverse complement strand
CTCCCGCAAGGGGAGAAGGGAAAGCTGACGCAAGTGGAGAGGGAAAATTCAGGGTAGGCGCGCGTTTGGACAAGCCGCGCGGCGGCGTAGTCTGGCTTATCCACGGTTTTTCTACCATTGTTTTGACTATCGCCATTATCATTCGCCTCTTTATTTTTCCGGAATCCGCGATGCCGCATCTGATTCTTTCCGACGCTTCGCTGGCTTATGGTCACGTGCCTTTGCTCGACCGCGCCGAGCTGCAACTTGATCCCGGCGAGCGGGTGGCCTTGATCGGGCGCAACGGCTGCGGCAAGTCGTCGCTGTTGCGCGCGCTGGCCGGGCAGGGTGCTTTGGACGACGGAACGCTCTGGCGTCAGCCGGGAATCCGGGTGGGTTACGTGTCGCAGGAACCGCCGTTCGACCCGTCGCTTTCGGTCTTCGAGGCCGTGGTGGCGGGAATGGGCGAGGTGTCGACCTTGCTCGCGCAATACCATGCGGTGTCTCATGCCATGGCCGAGGCGGCGGCCGATCACGCGGCGCTGGGCGAGCGTCTGCATACGTTGCATGGCGAACTGGAGGCGTGTAATGCCTGGTCGTTCGAGGCGCAGGCGGAGCGGGTGATTCAGCGCTTTTCGCTGGACCCTGACGCGCTCGTCGGCATCCTCTCGGGCGGACAGAAGAAGCGTTTGGCCCTGGCGCGGGCGCTGGCGGTGACGCCCGAATTGCTGCTCCTCGACGAGCCGACCAACCACCTGGATATCGCGGCCATCGAATGGTTGGAGGAGTTGCTGCTGTCGTCCGGCGTATCGATGATGTTTGTCACGCACGACCGCCGCTTTCTCGACCGCGTGGCGACGCGCATCGTCGAGCTGGATCGCGGTCGGTTGCAATCGTTTCCGGGGCGTTTCGCCGACTATCAGGCGCGCAAGGAACAGCTGCTGCGCGACGAGGCAATGCACAACGCGAAATTCGACAAGTTCCTGGCACAGGAAGAAGTCTGGATACGCCAGGGCGTCGAAGCGCGGCGCACGCGCAATGAAGGGCGCGTGCTGCGTCTGGAACGTTTGCGGCGCGAACGCGCGGCGCGGCGTGAGCGGCAGGGCCGCGTGGAACTGGCGATCGACGCGGGCGACCGCAGCGGCAAGCTGGTGGCCGAACTCACCGGCGTGCATAAAAGTTTCGGCGAGAAACACGTGGTGCGCGACTTTTCCTGCCGCCTGCAACGTGGTGACAAGATCGGCGTGATCGGCGCGAACGGTATCGGCAAGACGACGCTGCTGCGTCTGATTCTCGGCGAACTGGCGCCGGATACCGGCACGGTGCGCCTGGGAACGAAGATACAGACGGCCTATTTCGATCAATTCCGCACGCAACTGGACGAAGACGCGGCGCTGACCGAGGTCATTTCACCGGGATCGGATTTCGTGCAGATCGGCAATGAACGCAAACACGTCATCGGCTATCTGGGCGACTTCCTGTTCGCTCCGGAACGCGCGCGTTCGCCGGTACGTTCGCTGTCCGGCGGCGAGCGCAACCGCCTGTTGCTGGCGCGTCTGTTCGCCCGTCCGGCCAATGTGCTGGTGCTCGACGAACCGACCAATGACTTGGATATCGAAACGCTGGAATTGCTCGAACAGTTGCTGCTGGACTATTCGGGAACGTTGTTCCTGGTCAGCCACGACCGGGCGTTTCTCGACAATGTAGTGACCCAGACTATCGCCGCGGAAGGGGACGGATACTGGCGTGAATACGCGGGCGGTTATCAGGATTGGGCTGATTTTCAGATTCGGCGCAAGGCCGATGCCGCCGCGCCAACGCCAGTCAAACGCCAGGAAAATACGCGGGGCGACCATGCTACAGGCGAGATCGCGCCCAAAAACAAGGCGGACGGCAGCCGCAAACTGAGCTACAAGGAGACGCGCGAGCTTGCCGAATTGCCCGGACGGATCGGCGCGCTCGAAGACGAGCAGAAGGAAATCGCGCTGCGGCTCGAGGACCCCGTGTTGTATCGAACCGATCCGCCCGCGGCAAACGCCTTGTCGGCGCGTTTGGCCGAAATCGACAGGGAATTGACGGCGCTGCTCGAACGCTGGGAGGAACTCGAAAGATGAACTGGCGCGCCGCGCTGTCTTTCACGCCAAACTGGCGGGAGTAAGGAGCAAGGGGAGGAGTCAAGGGAAAATGACCATGAAAAAACTGTTGTTCCTGCTGCTTATCGGACTTATCGTCTGGTGGGGAAGCGATTATCGTCCGGAGACTGACGACAGTTCACAAGAGGCCGCCGATAATCGATGGAGGGTGACGGCGGAGAGCGCGTATCGGAACAGACTCGACACGGTCTGGATCGAGGACGAAGGCGTCGTGGATAAAATTCTGGCGGACGATTTACAGGGCGCGAGACATCAGCGTTTTATCCTCCGTCTGCCTTCGCGTCAGACTTTGCTGGTTGCGCACAATATCGACAAAGCACCTCGCCTGGAGAATTTGCAAATTGGAAGCACGTTACGCTTTCGTGGGGAATACGTCTGGAATGACAAGGGTGGACTCGTGCACTGGACGCACCATAAATCCGCAATGGGCGATGCCGGATGGCTGGAAAAGGCGGGGCGCAGGTATGAATAGTTGGCGCAGTGGTAAATAACTCATTGATTATCAATCAGTTGTTTTAACAAACCATTTTCGCCGGCCATCGACCGCGTGATCCGCGCTATCATCCCGACATGCCAAAAGTTACCGTTTTCCTGCTGTTTTTCCTGACCTTTCTCGCGCTCGATGGATGCGCGACGAAAGTCAACGCCGACGGGCAGTCGGAAACGCGCTTCGATCCTCGTTATCTGGTCAAGACGGAAATCGATCGGGTGATCGACGCCAACCGCGCCGAGGTGATGGCGGGTCTGCGCCGGGTGGCGGGAAAACTTTACCGGCGCAATCCTGCCGAGTGGAAAAAGGCCGGGCAGCCCAGTCTCGATGCCGCGCTCGACCGGCTGTTTTCCGGAAGCGGCGATTTCCCGGAACTGAACGGACGCCGCGAGGGCGCCGCCGCGCTGTACGCGTTCAGCGCCGATTACACGGGCGATCGCGTACTGGCCGTGATGACCGGGTTGATCGGCATGGTCGACGCGGCGTTCGAGCACAAGGACTTTTTTTACGCGCTGGACGGCCTCGACGAGCAGAAACTTTACAACTGCGCGCGCAACGTCGAAATCGCGGTGTGGAAAATGTCGTCGACGCGCGCCGCCAACGGACAGATGCTCATGGTATCCAACGAACTCGACCGGGAGCATCAGAATCTGAGCTTTGAACGTGAATTTGGCCGCGTCATCGGTTTATTGGATTTTCTGTCCAGGGTCGTCGCCGACCGGAATGGCCGTTTTATCACACGGGTAACGCAAGGTGTCGCGACGGCGGTCTTTTTGCCTGTTGGCGCGTTGGGGTTCCCATGAAATCCATGGTCATCCTCATTTCCGGGCGCGGCAGCAACATGGCGGCGCTGCTCGACGCGGTGGGCGAAGCCGCGTTTCCCGCGCGCGTCGCCGCGGTGCTCTGCAACCGTCCCCACGCGCCGGGGCTTGAGATCGCCGCGGCGCGCGGTATTCCGGCGCGCGTCGTCGATCACACCCGCTATCCAGAGCGCGCGGCGTTCGACGCGGCGCTGGCCGAGGCCATCGACGCCTGGACGCCGGATCTCGTCGCGCTGGCGGGCTTCATGCGCATTCTGGGCGATGATTTCGTCGCGCGTTATGCCGGACGGCTGATCAACATCCATCCATCGCTGCTGCCGGCGTTTCCGGGTCTGCGCACGCACCAACGCGCGCTCGACGCGGGAGTGCGGATACACGGCTGCACGGCGCATTTCGTCACCCCGGCGCTGGATCACGGGCCGATCATCGCGCAAGCCGCCGTGCCGGTGCTCGACGGCGACGACGCGGACAGCCTGGCGGCGCGCGTGCTGATACAGGAACACCGTCTCTATCCGCTGGTCGTCCGTTGGTTCGCCGAAGGTCGTCTGCGCGTGGTCGACGGGCGCGTCGCGCTGGACGCGGCGCAGGAAGCCGCTGCGAGCCTGATTTCACCACAGGCTTCCGGGCGCCGCTAAAGGGGCGGTCGCGTGCCCATCGCGTTGCGTATCGCCTTCGCCGTTTCACTGGGTCTGCACGCCGCCGCGCTGTTCGTTCCGGAGATCGGCACACCAGCGCCTGACGCGCTTCCCCTGGTCGCGGAACTTCGCCCCGCGCTGCCGGAATCGCCCCCCGCGCCACTTCCGCGCGAGACGGTCCGCGAGCCGGAAAAAGCGCCGGTCGTGAAGAAACGTCCGCTGCCCCGAAAACCTGCCGCTGCGCCCCGGCCAGTCATGTCTACACCCGCCGCCCTGGACGCCGCGCCGTCCATTCCGGTGACGGCGCGGGAGACGATCGGCGCGAACGAAGATACCTCGGCGGAGACTCCCGAACCTGCGGCTGCGCCCGCCGCGTCCGTTGTCTCGTCAGCACATCTGCCGCCGCGCGGACGCATCCGCTTCCGGGTGGAGCGGGGCGATTCAGGCTTCGAGATCGGCGTCGCGCGTCAGGAATGGACTTTCGGGGAAGGGCGCTATCGCCTCGTTTCGTCGGTCGAAACGACCGGGCTGGTCTGGTTGATCCGCTCGGTGGATATCGACATGGAAAGCATCGGGCAAATCTCCGGCGACGGTCTGCAGCCGGAAGCGTTCGGCGTCAGGCGTTCGGGGGAAAAGGCTCGCGAGCGCGCCCTGTTCGATTGGGAAACCCGGAAAATCCGCGTCAGCAATGACCAGGACCACGCGCTCGACACGGGAGCGCAGGATCTGCTCTCGTTCTACTACCAGCTTGCTTTCCTGGATATTCTCCCCGGTCAGACAGGGGCGATGCCGCTTGCCACCGGCAAAAAATACAGCATCTACCGCTTGGAAAACCTGGGCGACGAAAGCATCGATATCCCGCTGGGCGTCCTCGACACGCGCCATTTGCGCACACTCGGCGAGAATGCCACGGAAATCTGGCTGGCTTATGAATACCATCTGCTGCCGGTTAAAATCCGCCACGTCGATAACAAGGGCAACGTTTTCGTGCAGGTGGCGACCGATGTTCTATTCGGACAATGATCCTGGAAATCGCGCTTGCGCAGAAATGACGGGGTATGAGGAAATAGCTCGGCATAGGCCGGGGGTCACAAGCTCACCCCGTATGCGGATTATGCGGCTGCCCCGGTCAAATGCGGCGCCTCCGCCGTGCTCTTGTTTTTTTTCGCCTTTTGAGCTAGATTCCGAACCTTTATTTTATGCAGCCAACAGTAACGGAAGAGATGAAAGCAGTGGCACAAAATTTTCTCGATGGCTTATCCGATCGGTTCGGCATCCGTGATTCCAGCCCGCATATGACGCCGGCACGGTTTAGCCCCCCCCCCCCCGCATTTAGCGCCATCCGGTAGCAACCCGGTTCCCGCCGGGAGCGGCGCTGTTCTTATCCTGCCAAAACGGTCCTGTCTTTACCCAAGACAGGACCGTTTTGGCGTTGGTGCGGGTTCTCCGCTGGAAAAAATCGAATCGCCCATCGTCAAACAAGGAGTTCGGAACATGATTTGGAAAAATTTCCTGGCCGCTCTTCTGCTCGGTCTGGCGCTGGCTTGGGGCATTACCGGAAACGCTTCGACGGCGGGCATCGAGGCGGAGACGCAAAGACTGGCCCAGGATTTTCAGAGCGGCAAGATCGATCTGCCGACCTTCCAGAAACGCATAACGGAACTGCAAAACAGGGCCATCCAGCAAAATACCACGCCTGAACAGCGGGAGTTGATGCGGCGGCAGCAGCAACAGGGGCAAACGCCCACCCCGGATATGGAGCGGCTCATGCCGCAACTGCAACGCGACGCGGCCGCGGGAGAAGACATGCGCCGCTGGCAGCAGACGCACCAGGGAAGATTTGACGTGGCTTTCCCGGCATCCATAGCGGCGCTGGCCCCCACCTGCGGGAAATATCAGAAAGAGCATGAAAGAAAAGCCTGGATTGACTCGAGCGCCAGCGAGGCGCGGGTCGAGTTCGCCGCCGGTTGCACCAGGCCGGTCCCGAATGAGGACAGAGCCGATGGCTTGGATATTCGTATAGAGATACAAGCGATCAACCCCAAATGGAAAATATCCTCCTTCGGTTCTTCCAGGCCGGCTGAAGACCTGCCCAGCGGGAGCGGCGTCCGGAGCTTTACCTGGGGCGCGGGCAAGCGGACGCAGGACAAAGGCGGCTTCGAAGGCGCGTATAGCGGCAGGGTGGCCAACGGCAGCGTGTCATTCCTGCTGCATATAGACGGCAGCCTTACCAGCATCGCCGAAATGGACGGCATTGCCGACAAACTGGCAACGGCGGCTGGGCAGGATTGCACTTGGGCCGCCTTGGCGAAGGAATGATGGTTATGAAGGTGTTGTAAGTAGTCAGCCAGCATAGGTTGGGGTGAGCGAAGCGAACCTCAACGTAAATGCCGATGGATTGAAAATGCAACAAATGGGTCAATGATATTTATGTTCTGAAACGAAGAAATGCTTCTGACTTCTTTACTTGAAATATTTGTGGATAAATAAGGAGTAAATCATGAAATCAAAATTTTTCGCGGCGTTTCTGTGCAGCGCCGTGTTCATTGTGGGAAGCGCCCTGGCAGGTTCCGTCAAGGAATACAGCGCGGACGTGGTGAACGTGAAAAGCGGGCGCGTGATGCAAAAACTAGCGGTGACGCCGGATAAAATCTTCAGCGAATCGTTTGACGCTTCAGGCAAAAGAGAAGCGCTCGCCATCGTCCGCCTGGACCGCAATACCATGTATGTGTTCATGGAAGAAACCAGGTCCTACATGGAAATACCCTTCAGCAAGGAACAATTCACTTCCACCGGCCTGAACATGAACGCGGTACAGACCAAACAGGAGAAGGTCGGCACGGAAACGGTCGCCGGCTATGCCTCGACCAAGTACCTGCAAACCACCACGGTCATGGGCACCAGCGTTACAAGCCTGCACTGGGTCGCCCCGGAGTTCGACCCGATGCCCATCCGCAGCGAGGTCAATGGCGAGTTTTTTGAAATGCGCAACATCAAAACCGGCGCGCAGAACGCCGCCCTGTTCGAGGTTCCCAAAGGCTACACCCGTGACAAGGCGATGGAAGGCATGATGAAAAGCATGATGACGGGCAAGAAATGAATGACCTTGCCATTCCCCGCGAGGGAAGCGGAACGGAATAAAGGAGGAAATTTCATGGCATTTTGTACAGAGTGCGGCGCGAGCGTCCCCGACGGCGTGAAGTTCTGCGTCGAGTGCGGCAAACCGGCGGGCGTCTCCCGGCCGGAACCCGTCCCGGTTCCGGCGCAAGTGGAATACGCGCGGGCCGCGCCCGTCGCCGCGCCTCCGGCAAGACCGGCCGCCGCGCCGCAATATCAACAGTTCCCGCAATACCCCGCCCATGCGGAGGACGCGCCGCCGCCCCTGGGCGGCAAGTACGCTGTCATGAGTACGGGCGCGTACATCGGCACGATGATCCTGTTCGCCATCCCGGTCATCGGGTGGCTGGCCTGCCTGATCATGGCGCTCGCGGCGAAGAACCGCAACCGCCGCCATTTCGCGCGGGCGATGCTGGTATTCCTGATCCTCGGCATGGTCTTCGCGGTGGCGCTGTCTTTCCTGTTCGGCGGAGTTTGGGAGACCGTTCAAGGCTATCTCCAAAAGTACATCGGCGACGCCACGGGCGGCGCGGTCACGGACTTTGGCGGCCTGAACAATCTGTCTGACCTATTCAAAAGGCTTGGCACGCCCGGCCAATAAATGAAAGAGGAAAACACAATGGCATTTTGCGGAAATTGTGGCGCACAGGTACAGGACGGGGTTAAATTCTGCCCATCCTGCGGCCAGGAATCCGCCGCGAAAACACAGCCACAGGCGCAACATCCCGCGCCGGGCGACACCCCGCCCGTCGTCTCCGGCGCGCCCACGCAAGCGGACATCAACGACGCGGAGGCGAACAAGGGCATGGCGGTCATCGCCTATATCCTGTTCTTTATCCCGCTGCTGACCGGCGCGCACAAGACCTCGGCGTTCGTCAAGTATCACACCAATCAGGGAACGGTGCTGTTCATCGCGGCGGTGGCGTGGGGCATTGCCGAGAACATCGTCCTCGCGGTTCTGCGGGCGATTTTCTGGAACGGCTACACATGGGGAATTTACGGGATTCTCTCCACTGTGCTGAGTATCCTGTGGCTGGTGCCGACCATTCTCTGCGTGGTGGGGATTCTCAACGCGGTGAACGGCAGAACAAAGCCGCTCCCGGTTATCGGTGACAAGTTCACCATCATTAAATAGGAGGAATTTGGATTATGAAAAAGATTATTGCACTCGCGCTGGCATTGGTGCTGGCCATCTCTCTCGCCGCTTGCGGTGAAAAAGACACAGGTTCTACTGGCGGCAACAGCAACACCCCCGGCACTTCGCGGGGCGGGAGCAACAACAGCAACGCCCAATCATTGATTACGGAAGATATTAAAACCGGCGAAGGCTCGGAAGCGCGGAATTATTATTACGCCGATACCGTGCATGAAGAGTTCACCTTTGCCAAAGACGGCACTTTAACAGGATACAAGAAAATCTACTCTTTTGTTAAAGGCGCGGACAAGGAGAAAGCCTTGAAATATATCACCCTTGCGGAGTTTAAGGCGGCTATTGAAGGCAACACGCTTGTGGTTGATGGGAACGGAAACTATCTTGGTTTTCACTATGCCGAGTCCAACTTGAATGAAATAAAGAAGCGCCTGAACGACAGAGGCGCCAAATATACTTTGAAATAGGAGGACGTAAAATGAAAATAATCAAGCGGGGCGGTTCTCCGCTCCGCCTGTAACGCAAAATCCAAACGAAATGACTATCGAAAACCCGTAATAAATAATGAAGGAGAGATTGCAATGGCATTTTTTGATACATTGGGCGACATCGTCCGCAATATCGGTGACAAAGCCACAGACGCCCTCGAAACCACCAAGCTGAATACCAAAATCAACGCGGAGAAAACGGCGATAGCCGAGTGTATGCGGCGGATCGGCGAGTATTACCATGCCAAGCATCAGGCCGGGGAGCCGGACGATTCCGGCGTGGCGGAGATTCACGCCGCCATCGACGGGCATAACGCCGCGATAGCGGAAACACAAGCAGAAATCACCCGGATTCAGGCGGAGAACGCCGCGCAAGCGGCACGGGCCGCGGCCGCCGTCCCCGCCGCCACTGCCGCGCCCGCCGCTGGGGAAATCGTCTGCCCCTCCTGCGGTAAAGCCAATGTTCCCGGTACAAAATTCTGCCGCGAGTGCGGCGGCAAGCTGGAAATCCCCGTCGCTCCCGTAGACCGCGCGTGTCCCGGCTGCGGCGCGCCGGTTCCCGCGACAAGCCGATTCTGCGGAGAGTGCGGATACAAATTTGAGTGAGTGAATCAATAGGGAGGCTTCAATGATGAAAGCAGGCGATGTTTTTGCAAAAACCATGCCCTTCGTGTGGGCGAAGCTGCTGCTCGGATTGGCTGCGGTGCTGATCTCGGCGGCGCTGTTCGGGATACTGATGGGGCTGGCGTGGCTGTTCAACAGCGAAGGCGTGACCGGCATTATGTTTCTGATATGGATCAGCGCAATCGGCGTGGTGCGCTTCGTCCTGATGCACTACATCGGGTATATGCTCAAAGCCGGTCATATCGCGGTCATCACCGTGGCTGTCACCACCGGGCAAGTACCCGCGAATCAGGTGTCCTACGGCAAACAGCGCGTGACGGAACGCTTTGCGACCTCCAACATTTACTTCGCGGTGGATAAGCTGGTTTCGGGCGCGGTCAAGCAGATACAAAAAGGTATCGGCAAGCTGGGCAACGCGCTCGATTTCATTCCCGGTATGGGCGCGGTCACGGGCCTTGCTCAATACTTTATTGAACTGTCATTGGGTTACATTGACGAGTGCTGTTTGGGGTACACGTTTTACCAAAAGGAGCAGGGCGCGTTCAAGAGCGCGGCTGACGGTGTGGTGATCTACGCGCAAAACTGGAAAAAGCTGCTCGAAAACGCGGCCAAAACGATGGCGATAGTCCTATTGGCGCTGGCCGGTATCACGCTGGCGCTGTTTATCGTCATCGGACTGCTGTTCAGGTTATTCGCGTGGCCGGGCTGGGTCGCTTTTGTGATTGCGCTTTTGATCGCGCTGGCAATCAAGTTTGCGTTCATTGACAGCTTTGTCCTTGTGCGCACGATGGTTTCCTATATGGAAACCGCGCCGACCACGGTAATCACTTTCGATTTATATGGAAAACTCTGCAATCTGTCCTCGAAGTTCAAGGAGTTGTTTGACAAGGGGCAGCAGGAACAACTTACACCGCAGCCAGCCTATGCCGGAGCGGGAGCAGACCCAGCCGCTTACGTTCCCGCGCCCGTCGCGGCGCAGGACGGCGCCGCCGCTGAAAAGCCGGTATTTTGCGGACAATGCGGCGCAAAGAACGAGCGCGGCACAAAATTCTGCGGAGGTTGCGGCGCGACCATGGGGTAAGAATCACCAAGCAAAACGATAAATGTCTCTGACCCCAATGCCATTTCCAATGCCATTTGGGCGACAGCAAACGATTATTGAAATAGGTACAAATTTTTCCGCGGCGGGGATTTTCTTGGGCTTATCCGCCGTCCCGGGTTAAACAGTGTCGATATTTTTATCAAAAGGAGTATTTTCGTGAAAAGTAAATTATTGTTGGGTGTTTCCGCTCTTGGCATTGCGTTGGGATTGGCGGGTTGTTCAAGCATGCAGATGGGTTCCACCGCCGCAAAGACCGAGGTGACGGGGGCGGTCGGCGGGTCGGAAAGCCAGAACGCCAGCAACAAACTCGAACGCTGCGACGCTTCTCTCGGCACCATCGCCGTCATCGAAGACACCAGCGCCTCATGGTACGGCACCCTCACCGGCGCATACAAACTGGGGCCGACGACCCCAGTGCTCAAACTGATGATCCAGCAATCGAACTGCTTCGTCGTGGTCGAGCGCGGACAAGCGATGGGCGCCATGATGGGGGAACGCGCGCTGCAGCAATCGGGTGAATTGCGCTCGCGCTCCAATTTCGGCAAGGGCCAGATGGTCTCGGCGGACTACGCGCTTTCGCCGTCGATTACCTTCTCCGATGACGCCGGCGGCGTGGGCGCGGCCTTGGGCGGCCTGCTGGGAGCGCACAACCGGACGGCCGCCGCGCTTGCCGGCAGCCTGAGCGCCAAGGAAGCCAGCGCCGTGCTGAGCGTGATCGACAATCGCTCCAGCGTACAGCTCGCCGCCGCCGAGGGCAGCGCCAAGAACTGGGACTTCGGCATGACCGCCGGATTGCTCGGACGCAGCTTCGCCGCTTCCGGCGGCGGCTATGCCAACACCCCAGAAGGCAAGGTGATCGTCGCCGCGCTCATGGATGCGTACAACGGTGTCGTGCGCGCCGTGCGCAACTACCGGGCACAGGAAGTCAGGGGCGGCCTTGGCACGGGCGGCAACCTGCGCGTCCAGGGCGCCGCGCCCAATCCGATGTCGGTACAGGAAGCGCAGACCCGACTCAACAAACTGGGCTTCGATGTCGGCAAACCGGACGGCCGCATCGGACCGAAAACCCAGGTCCAATTACGCGAGTTCCAGCAATCAAGGCAGATTCCGGTCACCGGGAGGCTGGATCAGGAAACCATCGGTGAGCTTTCCAGGTAGCCGATAGAAGCGGCGGCTCGATCCGGCCGTCATCCGGCTTGGCCGTACCGGAGGATCGGATCGGTCGCCGGAGGATTTTTCGTTGCAAGCTCCTTCGTTCCGGGTTTGTCGAGACATGACTAACCCGGATATTTTCATCTGTCCATG
>JAITNL010000196.1 GCA_031290495.1 Accumulibacter sp. | reverse complement strand
TGTGCGTTCTCATTTGAAGTCGGTTCAACTGAAGCCAAACAAAATCATGGGCTTTTTCAAATCTCCAACAACTCTTTATGCAGCTTGATTTGTGCAAGGTTTAATCGGCGGAGCAATAGTTCCCTCTCTCACCCCGGAAAGCTATAATTTGACGGATGGGATGTATTTCACAATTTTGGTTGTAGTTCCCTCTCTCACCCCGGAAAGCTATAATTTTTCTGCCAAGCGTTTGTTTATCCGCTTAGTTGTAGTTCCCTCTCTCACCCCGGAAAGCTATAATTGAGCCATTCCAGGTAAATGCGCGATTGATGTTGTAGTTCCCTCTCTCACCCCGGAAAGCTATAATTATCGAGGCCAACCGGATACATCCTTTCGTGTTGTAGTTCCCTCTCTCACCCCGGAAAGCTATAATGGGGATGCGGGGATTAGAGACGGCGCGAACGTTGTAGTTCCCTCTCTCACCCCGGAAAGCTATAATCATCCGAAGGTCGGGTCGCCGCCCGCAAGCGTTGTAGTTCCCTCTCTCACCCCGGAAAGCTATAATCAAGAGCGTCATCGAGCCGTTCGATGAGGAGTTGTAGTTCCCTCTCTCACCCCGGAAAGCTATAATTACGGTCGGGTTTCATCCGCAGACAGGATGGTTGTAGTTCCCTCTCTCACCCCGGAAAGCTATAATAACCCGCGAGATGGCCGCTCAACGCAATGCGTTGTAGTTCCCTCTCTCACCCCGGAAAGCTATAATTGTCGTCGTCGTCGAACGAACCGGAAGAATGTTGTAGTTCCCTCTCTCACCCCGGAAAGCTATAATGATAAAGAATTGCTTTGTGCACCAAAAAATGTTGTAGTTCCCTCTCTCACCCCGGAAAGCTATAATATACCAGATAGGCAGGTATGAAGCCCTGCAGTTGTAGTTCCCTCTCTCACCCCGGAAAGCTATAATCGGCTTCTTTCGACATGGCGCGCTCCTATCGTTGTAGTTCCCTCTCTCACCCCGGAAAGCTATAATAATCGCCGCGCTCGGCCTGCGCGTTCGCCGGTTGTAGTTCCCTCTCTCACCCCGGAAAGCTATAATAAGTACGACGCCGACCCGAATAGCGCCGACGTTGTAGTTCCCTCTCTCACCCCGGAAAGCTATAATGCGCGCGTGAGGTTTTGTTACACTTGACCCGTTGTAGTTCCCTCTCTCACCCCGGAAAGCTATAATACGCCAGTCTGCCGACCCAGACGCGGCTGAGTTGTAGTTCCCTCTCTCACCCCGGAAAGCTATAATCAGGCTCTCGTTGGTGAGGTCGTGGAACCTGTTGTAGTTCCCTCTCTCACCCCGGAAAGCTATAATGCGCGGGAATGACGGGGCGGCGGAAAGAAGGTTGTAGTTCCCTCTCTCACCCCGGAAAGCTATAATGTTTTATGAATCACATCGCTCTACCTTCTTTGTTGTAGTTCCCTCTCTCACCCCGGAAAGCTATAATAAAAACAGAGACGCAAGTCTCTGTTTTTTTGTTGTAGTTCCCTCTCTCACCCCGGAAAGCTATAATCCACATCGAGATCGGTGAGACGTTTGAAAGGTTGTAGTTCCCTCTCTCACCCCGGAAAGCTATAATCCAACGCGGTCAGCAACGCGGTGTCGGCGTGTTGTAGTTCCCTCTCTCACCCCGGAAAGCTATAATTGGCTGCCTTGAAATCCCCGTCCAGCCTGCGTTGGGCGGGGTTTCTTTTGCGAAAATCTGGTGTCAGAACAGCAGAAGTTGGGCTGCGTTTCCTCTTTTTTCTGAAAATCTGGGTAGGCCGACCAGCAGCTTGATGCCCGCGAACTGTTTTTCCGTCACCGTCATCGAGCGCACGGAGCCGGCGGGCGGCAGGTTGTCGATCAGGCGTTTCAGGTGCTTTTGCTCGTCGTCCGCACCACACAGTAGCCGTCCGTACACCGACCATTGGATCATGTCGTAGCCGTCGTTCAGCAAAAAGCGGCGAAATTGAACATACACTTTCTTTTCCATGCGCGTCACCATCGGGAGGTCGAAAAACACGATCATTCGCATAAAGCGTCGCGTCTCCTGGCTCATGACTCAATATTCCCGTGCGTGGGCGTCCAGCCCCAGGAGCAGGGGTAAATCCAGATTGTTGTCGTCTGCCTCGAACATCCGGCACAGACTTTCCACCGCATATTCGATCGCCGAGAGCACCGACATATTGCCGCTGACCGTGCCAACATCCACATTCAGCAGGCTGATCAGTTCTGCTTTGTCTTCCGGCATCAGTTCCGCCTTTTCGCTTCCAGCGCGTCTGGCGGCCTGAAACACCCATAAATCGACCAGGGGACGGAAGGGTTCAATCAGGTCATCGGCCAGATTGAAAGCGTTTTGCTCGCTGGCGTGAAAAATCCCCAACGAGGGAAAGAGGCCATGCGCCACCAATCCACGCGCAATTGCGCCGCGCAGGATGGTGTAGCCGTAATTGAGCGCAGCATTGATCCAGCCTTCCTCGCCCCGAAAAAATCCATGCCCGAACAAACGCGGAAAATAAAAAGCCGCCGCCTGTCCTTCCAGATTTTCCGTATCGCCGGAACGCACATTTTCCTGCATCGCGCTCAGGCGTTTGCTACCTTCGCGGTCGGAAAATTGCAGGCATCGCGCCTGATTTTCGATCTTGCGCCGGATAATCGCCGCCCATGCCTGTTTAATCGAAGGCTTACCCACTTGCAATTGCAGGCGCAGCATCCTGGTGGTGCGCGTGTGCTGCAAAAACGGCAGAAATACGCCATTCGGCTGATGATTTTCGCCCAGCGCGTAGAGACTGATGCCATAGTCCGCACAAGCGGACAACACCGGATGTGTCAGGGTAATTTGCCGATGATTCAGGACAATGACGGCGATGTCCTCAAAAGGAATCGTCACCGTCTCGTCCTGCTCAATGGCAAGCGAGAAATGCTCCCGTCGCAAACGCGCCGGGCGGGAGATCATCAGACTACGCCAACCCATGACGCGGCTCCGGACGAGCGGGGTAAATATTGCCCAAAACATCTACCTCGAACTTTTCGAGTTTGACGGCGGTTTTAACGCCGACACCCTCAATGAATCCATCCTTACCAACGGATTTACTACGATCGTGCGTCCAAAGGCTGAGCGTACCGCCTCCACGGTGTGTACTTGCGTAATACCCGAAGAAAATTTCTTTCCTCCGCGTAATTCGTACCAAATCATTCGGATGCAGCGAAAAGCACCACGAAAAACTCTCATCGATCAAATCCCATTCGGCTTCATCCTTATGAGCAACAATCGCCCGATTTGGCAATCCCGTCACCTTGTGATGCACATACACCGGCACCAGATAAAATCTACCCGCCTTCGTAAACACATCCACGCGCAGCATGGTGTCGTTTTTAGCGATGCCGCCCCGGATTGGAATACCGGACAGTTTGTTAATGACCATCGTCACTGTGCGCACCACCGGACCGACCGGATTACCGTTTTTATCCGGTTTCCTGAACTCCGTGCCGGCAGGAAACGCCTTGTCGCCTTTGCCGCCGTATTCTTCCAGCCGTTCGCGGATCGCCGTGTAAAGCCGTTCGTTGCGATGCGGGTCGATGAGCTTGTCCAGGTCTTTCAGACTCAATGCAGAAAGCGCGACTTTTTGCGTCGCACCGCCGCTTGCTTTCAGACTTTCCTTCTGCCCGTAGATCGTGTCCTTGTGCGCCGCACAGCTATTCTTCCGCTGCGGCGCACGCGATACGAACACAGGGCGCAGTGTGTCCAGTTCTTCCACGCCATACGTGCCCAAGCGCTCCATTTCTTCCCGCAATTGCACTTGGCCATCCATTTTCAGACGCACGTCAAGTTCATGATGAAAATGCGGCCAGGGTTTTGGAAATGCCTTTTCCACTTGCCGCAGCGCATCAATGTCGAGAATCTCGCTCGTTTCGCCATCCAAAAAGTCTTGCTTGGCCCATTCCAGCTCATTGCGGCGGGCATAATCAGCCAGGCGCTTGACCATCGCATGACTGCACGCCGCCACCACAGCGGCATCCAGCGCGTGATGGCGGTCGCTCTCCGAACGAATCTTGAGTATTCCCCAACGGGTACGCAGGTATGAGGTCATTTGCCCGGAAAGCACGACACAGCGTTTGCTGTCGGAATCCAGCTTGAGGAAACGCTCAACGTAGTTCTTGAAAAAGCGGCAAATATAGCGGGTATCGTTCAGGTTTCGTTCGCGGAATTCTTCAGACTCCTTCGTGTCGAAGCCTTTTTGCAAAAGACGGCTGCGCTTGGCCTGACGGTAGCTTTTGTTGCCCTCGACGAAAGCTTTGAACTGAAGCCAACGCTCACCTTCCTCACCACCGGGAAAAGAGGTCAGATATTCATAGGGCGTGCGATTCCCCTTGTTGCGGTTCTCTTTGGTGGATGCCAGCACTTTGTTGCTTTTGCTGTCGTCGAAGCTGCGCGAATAGGGCAGGGCGTGGTCGACTTCCACGTAACCGGGTTCAAGCAAGCGATCCAAATCAATGGCGTGTTGCGAGTACGCGCACTTGCCCGCCTGTTCACGGTAAAGCCGCCATTTCTCGAATTCGCGCCCATCAATACGTCCAACGAGACCAAAGTGCAGAGCGAATTCCGCTTTATCCCGCTCGTTGCGATCATGGTATTCGTCCTGCGCCTTCTTGATCTTGTTGCGTTCATCGAGCGGATGCGACAAATCCCGCGCCATCTCGATATGCACGGCAGCAGGCGCACCATAACGGCGAATCAGCGCATTGACCACCTTGCGCGCCTGGTTGAGTGCACGTAGCACGACCGGATTCCGTGGAATGTCCAAATCATCGCGGAATACCATCGTCCCATTCTTATCCCTTCCGCTGTAGAAAGGCGGCAAATATTTGTGCTCCCCTTCGCCGACTTTGAACAATTGGCTATGATGATAGCCCGTTTCTTTGCAGGCTTCGTCGTAACGCTTGCCTTCCTCCATGAAAGGCACGATCTTGCGGAGCGCCTTCAGGGAAAGATTGTGGAATTTCTCGAAGCTGACTCCCGAGAGCGCCTCCACCATCTTCTCGCCAGCGGGCAGATTCAGCTTGTGCAGTTCTGCCGTCACCTCGTCCCCATCTTTGTAAATGGACAGCACGCGGGCGATGTCGTCCAGTTGTTGCGGATTGCCATCCAGTGCGGCGACCGACAGTTTTTGCCATTCCGTTTTCAATTCGGACTTTTCCAGGGTAAGGCGCAAGGTTTGCCAGGCGGAGAGTTTGACGAGCGCACTCGCTTCCGGGTCTTTGGCTTTACCTTCCGATTTTTGCCGCTCACTCGGATAGCTCAAGCCTGCGAACCTGAAGCCATCTTGTGGCAGAAAGCCTGCTTTGACCAGCGCCGTGCGCAATTGTTTGTAGGTGAATTCACCGGCCTGCTGATAAGGCAGGAGAAGCGCCGCCTGACGTTCTGCGTCGGTCAGCGCCCGACGCTCGCCGTCAATATCAATGCGCAGATTGTTGAGCCGGGTCAGCCAGACATGTCGTTCGGCGGTAAAACTGGCTTTCGGGGCACGGGGTTCGCCATGCTCAAAAGTGCAATGTCCCACCATGCCCTCCACGGACTGAATCGGCCTTTGTGTCCAGAAAATACCGCTCTTGCGATCGCCTGTGCCAAGAATTTCCGCTTTCAGTTCGTCATGGGTAAATGGATTGCCGAATCCACGCTGTTTGTCGAACAGCAACGCCAGCTCCTCCGCAAGCAACACACGGGAAAGCGACTTGGTATATTCACCGTGCTTGTTGCGCTGCGCCTCCGGGAACTCGGTCAGCACCATCTCGGCGACCGTGCGATAGCCCTCTTTGCGCTTTGTCGTTCCTGCCAGCCCCTGCTTGACCTTGCCGCCCTCACCCTTGCTGTCGGACTCGGCCTTTTTCTCCTCCGCCTTGCTGATCCAGTGAAAACCGCGATGCTTGGCAAGGTGATAAATCACCCGCGCCCATTCGTCTGGTTTGAGCAAGCGATCCAGTCCCTCAACGCGCAATTTCCAGAGGGATTTGTCCTTGTCTCCCTTGTGCGCATAAGGGCTGCCCGGCTGGAAAAAATCAGGGCGATCAATCAAGCCGTGCCGCTTCAAGAGCCGCACCAGTTTTTTCAGTCGCCATGCACGCCGATACAGGCGGCGGCGCATCAACCTCGACATGCGCCGGGTGAGGTTCAGCGACTCGCCTTCCTTGGCGGTTTCCGCCTTGTCAAAGGCGCGCACGCCAAGGTCAATGATGTGATCCTTCGCCAACAGGCACCAGCCGACGGAAGCAATGCCAATATCCAGTCCGAGCGTATATGTCATTTTCAGCCTCCGGTCTTGCCATAAACGACGAAGGCTGTATAATAAGCGCGTTTGTAGCTTTCCGGGGTGAGAGCCGTTGCTACAATAAGGTCGTAAGACCGAACCCGGCCCGGCAGAAATGCCGGGCCTTCTTTTTCAGTCCGCCCCTGACCGCATTGTCGATGCCGAAGAGTTCAGCAATAATAACCTGGACAATAATATTCAATTATTCGTATTTCGTGGTGATAATCGGCAGTTCCATTCACCGTGGAATACCATCGCGCCCGATAGCCAGTGCAGCCAGGTTCCGGTCAGTCATCTTGATGCCTTTCGCATAGGTATTTCATCGAGTTCAGCTTTGATGTGCAATCCTTCGAGTGTGGTCGTACTGCCGATCAGATTGACAATGACCAGTTTCTTGCGCCCGCCTCCCGCAGCGCGCAGGCGTAACCGATCTTCGCGCTTTACTTCGGACGCCCCGCCGCTTATTCAGCCTTTACCTCCGCAAGCACCGTGTGGATCGTCGTCCGGGATATGCCAGACGCCCTGGCTGCCGCGCTTATTCCGCCACGCCCCAAGCTTCTCTCCTCTACCGCCACCAGCCTCCGCCGCTTCGTCCAAACGTCTCAACAGCGCTTGATATTTCGCCTCTATGACCAATATATCTATCATGCCTACATGCTGACATCTAATTTACTTTGTTCAACTTATTTTTGCTTGATGACTAACGGATAAGCGCCAGGTTCATGATCAGGTTTCACGATTCAAGCACAACGCCCAAGCCAGCTCGCCGCTTCCAGCGCAAAATAGGTCAATATTCCGTCCGCGCCAGCCCGCTTGAAAGCCAGCAGACTTTCCAGAACACACGCTTTTTCGTCGAGCCAGCCGTTTTGCCCGGCGGTTTTCAACATGGCGTATTCGCCGCTCACTTGGTAGGCGTAGGTCGGCACGCGAAACTCGTCTTTGACCCGGCGGACGATATCGAGATACGGCATACCCGGCTTGACCATCACCATGTCCGCGCCTTCGGACAGGTCGAGCGCCACTTCGCGCAGCGCCTCGTCCGAGTTGGCCGGGTCCATCTGGTACGTCTGTTTGCTGCCCTTGCCGAGCGTGGCCGTCGATCCCAGCGCGTCGCGGAAGGGGCCATAGAAACTCGACGCGTATTTCGCCGAATAGGCCAGAATCCGCATGTGGATCAGCCCGGCCGCGTCGAACGCCGCGCGGATGTGGCCGATGCGCCCGTCCATCATGTCGGACGGCGCGACCACGTCACCCCCTGCGCGCGCGTGCGTCAGCGCCTGTTTCGCCAGCGCTTCGAGCGTCTCGTCGTTGAGCACGTAGGCACGTGGATCGGCGGTGGCGATCAGCCCGTCCTGACCGTGACTGGTATAGGGATCGAGCGCCACGTCGGTGATCACACCGAGATCCGGAAACTCCTTCTTCAGCACCGCCACCGCGCGCGGAATAAGCCCGCCGTGATTCCATGCCTCTTCAGCGCCGGGCGTCCTGAGCGACGGATCGATGACCGGGAAAAGCGCCAGCGCCGGAACGCCAAGCGCGCTCGCCCGTTCCGCCGTGGCGAGCAGACGATCGAGGCTTTGCCGCTCGATGCCGGGCATCGAAGCCACCGGTTCGACCCGGTTATTTCCTTCGACGACGAACACGGGATAAATCAGATCGCTCACCGTGAGCGTCGATTCACGCATCAAGCGCCGGGAAAAATCGTCGCGGCGCATCCGGCGAAGGCGCGTTCCCGGAAATTTCGCGTTATGGCTAATCATGATCTGGCTTGGCTCCTTTTCTGAAAAATAAAAACTATTCGCGGACGTCTTCCGTCGAAACAGGCGGATGGCGCGCGCCATCTCCCGTGTCATCTTCCTGCGCGGACGCCTTATTGCTCTCCTCCAAGGTATCCTGGTTCCTGTTCGTCGACTGATTCGGTGCTTTTTGTCTCTGGGCCGATTTCGTCTTGCCCGATGTCCTGGCGCTCCAGCCGATGGCTTTGCGATTGCGCGGCTTCGCCGTTTTTCCCGGGGTTTCCCGCTTCGCCGCCTGGTCTGTATTTTCACCGGGAGCGATGTCCAGCCATCGGCAAAGCACGGTTTCGGCCTCCTCGACGCCGGTGTGTTTCAGGCTGGAAAACAGTTGTACCGAGCAGCGTTCGCCCAGGCCGGCAAGCGCTTCCTTCACCTCGCGCACGACCTGGGTCTGATCGCTGCGCGTCAACTTGTCGGCCTTGGACAGCAGGATGTGAATCGGTTTGTCGGTCTGCGCGAACCAGTCGATCATCCGCGTGTCGAGTTCGGTCAGCGGGTGGCGGCTGTCCATGATCAAGATCAGCCCGGCGAGCGGCGCGCGGCGCAGCAGATAAGGCGCCAGCAGACCTTCCCATTGATCGCGTATTTCGGTGGGTGCCTTGGCGTAACCGTAACCTGGCAAATCGACCCAATAGCGGCCTTCGCCAAGCTGAAAATAATTCAGATACTGGGTACGCCCCGGTGTTTTGGAAACGAAGGCCAGGCGCGTGTGATCCGCGAGCGTGTTGATCGCCGACGATTTTCCCACGTTTGAACGTCCGGCAAAGGCCACTTCTCCGACGGAATCCGCCGGCAGATCGCTCAGCTTGGCGACGGTGGTGTGGAACGTGGCGCGCTTGAACAGTGACATGGCACTCCCTGGGTTGAAGCCTGGATAAACTTCCGCTGAAGCGTCACAGCATATCAGGTTTGAAAATGCTTCCGGGACGGACGAAATAGGTTGCATGGCAATCGCATGAACGCTTTATGCGTAAAACCTTGCCATCCTCTCTCTCTCACGTCCCGGCAGTGACCCCCGCCACAGGATGGGAATCAAACCCGACGCGCTGTTGGTTTAATTTTCCTCCTCTGGATGGTGCCCCGAAGTGGCGGATGAGGTGTGAGTCACGCAAGGGCGCTTATTTATTCCGTGCTTCCAAAACCGCCCGATGAATGACCGCCTTCCCTTCCCCCTTGCGGGAGAGCGCAGGATGGGGCTCGCAAATTCAACCGATTTTTTGACTATCGCCACTTTTATCCAGATTCGCCGACGTTGGGACTGACGCGCATCTCCGCGTGTCTCCGTTTTCGCCGCGCTTATTCCCCGCCTTTCAACGCATAGCGTTCTTTCCATTCCCTGACGCGCCAGTCCAATTCTCTGGCGAGAATGTCCGAAGCGCCGCCAAGGGTTTGCAGGATCATCTCGCCTTCTTCCGCGTAGGCCAGGCATTTCTCGCGCGTCCAATACGGCGGCGGCTTGTTGCCGATGTTGGCGATCCGGTCCGCCAGCTTGACGCGCCAGATTTCCTGCGGTTGTTTTTCAATGCGCTCCAGGGAATCGCGCATGGCGTCGCTCTTGGATTTTGTCTTGTCCTTGGTCAGCGCGGCCACGCCGACGGCCACGGCATCGCCGAAATGCCGCGCTATTTCCTCCAGGGGCGTATCGGTATCCTCCACCGTATCGTGCAGCAGAGCGCAGCATATCGCCAGATCGGCGTCCATCTCCGGGTTTTCGCGCAAGGCCGGAAGCAGCGCCAGAAGAACAGCCCCGATATGCGTGAGATAGGGCAGTTCAGATCCCGGATACAGTTGTCCCAGATGCTTTTGCGCGGCAAACATCCAGGCCTTGAGAAAGCTCCCGCCGCATTCCGTGTAACACGGCGCTTCGGTTGCGGGACAAGACGCATACGCGCGTTTATTCAATGTTTTCCATTCTCCACAAGTCCGGCCAATACCTCTCTGACCTTGAGCAAAGGAATGTCTTTGCTTATCAAGGCATCGCCCGGCTTTTTGAGCAGCACCCAGCGCAGTTTTTCGTCCACGGCTTTTTTATCGTGCCAGAGCGCCTGATACGCTCTCTCCGGATCTATTCCGCTGGCTTTCAATGGCAGATGGAATTTTTCCAGCAGCGCGGAAACTTTTGTCGTTACTTGCGGCGCGAGAGACGCAAATTCCCCGGAGAGCAGCAGCGCCCCACGCAGACCGATGGAGACGGCTTCCCCGTGGGTATACAAAGAAAATCCGCCTTCCGTCTCGATGGCGTGACCATAAGTATGTCCAAGGTTGAGAAACATGCGGACGCCCGTTTCCCGCTCATCGTCTTCAACTATCTTTGCCTTGTACGCGCACGCACCGGCGACCAGAGAAGATAAAACTTCTTCATCCCTTTCTTCTATCCTCCCGGCCTGCTCCGCCAGAAAATCCAGCCGGCCGCCGCCTTCCAGACACGCCGTTTTTACGATTTCCGCCAGTCCCGAAGCGTAATCCCTGGGCGACAGACTCTGCAAGGAAGCAAGATCGGCAAAAACAGCGTCGGGCTGGTGAAAAGCGCCGATCATATTTTTCCCCGCCGGGTGGTTCACCGCCACTTTACCGCCCACGCTGGCATCCACCTGCGCCAAAAGGGTCGTCGGAATCTGGATAAAAGGCACGCCACGCATGTAAGTGGCGGCGGCGAATCCGGTCAAATCGCCGGGTACGCCGCCGCCGAGAGCAATAAAAGGGGATTGGCGGTCAAGTTTTCCCTCGATGGCCGTGTCGTAGATTTTTTCCGCCCAAGCCAGACTCTTGGCTTCTTCACCGCTGGGCACGACAATTTTAGCCAGAGCGAAACCGGCCTCACGCAAAGCGTCCGCCAGCTTGTCCGCGTATAAACGATTGACCGTGCTGTCGGTGACCAAAAGCGCCTTTTTGGAATAATCTCCTTTTTGCAGGAAAGACGCCGCTGCCGTGAAAAGATCATGACCAATGACAACATCGTAGCTTCTCTTGCCCAGTTTTATTTTTACCGCTCGCAAGGCTGCAACCTCTCTTCCAAGGATTCCCTTCTGAAGGCGGCGATTTTCGTCACGTCCCGCATCAGGTCGTCAAACTCTTCGGGATTGAGCGACTGCGGGCCGTCGGAGAGCGCGTTTTCCGGATTGGGATGCACTTCTATCATCAGCCCGTCCGCGCCGGCGGCAACCGCCGCCAGGGACATCGGTTTGACCATGTTCCTGATGCCCGTGCCGTGGCTGGGATCCACGATGATGGGCAGATTGCTCAAGGTCTTGGTCGCCACTATCGCGCTCAGATCCAGGGTATTGCGGGTATAGGTCTCGAATGTCCGGATACCCCGTTCGCATAGAACGATCTCCCGGTTGCCTTCCGCCGCGATATATTCCGCCGCGTTCAGCCATTCATCGATGGTTGCGGCCAGCCCTCTTTTCAAAAGGACCGGTTTGTTGGTTCGTCCCACCGCCTTGAGAAGATGGAAATTCTGCATGTTCCGCGTTCCTATTTGCAGCATATCGGAATGTTTGCAGACCAAATCCACATTCTCCACGTCCATGACCTCCGTAACCACCTTCAGGCCGGTTTCCTTTCTGGCTTCCGAGAGCATCTCCAACCCCGCTTCCTCCAGCCCCTTGAAAGAGTAAGGGGACGTGCGCGGCTTGAAAGCGCCGCCCCGCAAAAACTGCGCGCCGCCTTTTTTCACCGCCCAGGCGGATTGCATCAGCTGCTCCATGCTTTCCACCGCGCAAGGTCCCGCCATGACCACGACGGAACCGTCGCCGATGGTGATGCCGCCTACCTGTACCGCGTGTGTGCCGCCGGTAAATTCACGGCTGACTCTCTTGTAACCAACGGCTATTTGCAGCACTTTTTCCACTCCGTCGAACACGACCAGCGGGACGTCGACCAGGCGTGTTTTGTCTCCTATTACGCCGATGATGGTTTTGTCTTCGCCGATGACGACATGGGGGACAAGTCCGGCCTTCTCGACGACGCCGATAACCTTGGCGACAGCTTCACGGTGCGCGCCTTTTTTCATTACTATGACCATAAGAATCCCGGAAAATCAAAAAAGTTTGTATAAAGGATTTTGCGGACAGGAATCGTCGGTTCCATGCGTGAATCGGAACGCGGATTCCTTGAGACGCAAATAGAATGTTTCCCTGGTGACCACCAAATAAAGCATCGAACCAATTGTCGCCGACTGTCGAAATCCGGTTGCATTTGTTCGGGGTGCCCATGATACCCGTTTTTCGTCGTTGTTTCAGAAGTTCAGCACCATGTTCATTGGCGGTCAACCGACGGTTCAGTGTGCGCGCGCAAAATTGCAGTGCCGTGCGGGATAACCGATTTCCCGTTCATGTGATGGCCCTGTCAAGGTCTATTTCATCGTAAAACCAGCTCCGGTTTGAAACCCCGCCCTTTAGGGCGGTGGGAGCTAAACCCCGGCCTGAAGGCCGGAGTTTCGGCGACCGTTTTGGGATGGGATGCAAACCCCTTCCAAAACACGTCAGATCGACAGGCTTGAAGGCCTGTCGCTAATTTTTGCTTGAATACGCGATTTGGCACGATAGCCGATGATTCAACCGGCGAGCTTTTCGATGCGCTGCGTGCGCACGGCGGGCAGCCACGCGGCGGCGCTGCCGCGCCCAGGGATGCGGCAATCGGGAGCGATCTCGACGAGCGGCGCGAGGACGAAAGCGCGCAGGTGCATCCGTGGATGCGGCACTTCGAGGTCTGGCGTATCGATCGCCAGGATGTCGTAGAGCAGCAGATCGAGATCGAGCGTGCGCGGCGCGTGGGGGAAATCGCGGCGGCGGCCAAATTGCGTCTCGATGGCGAACAGCGCCGCCAGCAGCGCGCGCGGCGTCAGCGAAGTCTCCAAGGCGGCCACCGCGTTGATGAAATCGGGCTGGCCGCGAATGCCCACCGGCGCGCTGCGGTAGAGCGACGAGGCGCGCAGCAGGCGCGATTCTGGCAGGTCAGTCAGCGCGGCGAGAGCGGCGCGGACCTGGACGGCCGGATCGGCGAGATTGGCGCCGAGGGCGACGAAGGCTAGGGACATTCGGCGGTCGTGGTATCGGCAGCTACACCCGCCGCCGCGCCGGACTTGCGCTTGCGGCGGCGGCGTTTTTTCTCCGCGCCGGGGCCTTGCGCCAGCAACATCGCCGCGCGCGTCTCGCCGTCGGCGTTGAGAAAGTTCAGCCACCATTGGCCCAGCGCGGCGTCCACCTCGCCCGATTCGGCGCGCAACAGCAAAAAATCGAGACCGGCCTTGAAGCGCGGCTGTTCCAGCAGACCGTGCGAACGCTTGCCGGAACGCAGTTCAAAGCGCGGCTGCAACGCCCAGATGTCCTTGATGTCACCGGCGACGCGGCGGGTGATGGCCAGTTTTTCCGCCTGCGCGTCGAGCACATTATCCATGGCCAGGTAAAGCGCGGGAATCGGGCGTTCGCCACCCGTCTTGAGCGCTTCCCACTGATTCAGCACCTCGTTCCAGAGCAGCGTGGCGAACAGAAAGCCTGGCGAAATCGGCCGGCCATCACGCACGCGCCGATCCGTGTTTTCCAGCGCCAGCGTGACAAAACGCTTGCCGAGCGACTGTTCGAGGATCACATCGAGCAGCGGCAGCAGACCGTGGTGCAGCCCTTCGGCACGCAAGCGTTGCAGGCACTTCACCGAATGCCCCGAAGTGAGCAGCTTGAGCATTTCGTCGAACAGGCGCGACGGCGGGACATTTTCGATCAGGCCGGCGAGTTCGCCGAGTGTGCGCAGCGTGTCCGCGTCGATGGAAAAATCCAGCTTGGCCGCGAGGCGCACGGCGCGCAGCATACGCACCGGATCTTCGCGGCAGCGCGTGGCCGGATGGCCAATCATGCGCAGGGTCTTGCGTTCGAGGTCGGCCAGCCCTTGATGATAGTCGATCACCGTTTCCGCCACCGGGTCGTAATACAGCGCGTTGACGGTGAAGTCGCGCCGCGCGGCGTCTTCCTTCTGCGAGCCGAAAACGTTGTCGCGCAGCACGCGGCCCTGCGCGTCGGTTTGCGCGCGCGGAGTGTCCTGCTGACCGTGATGACCACGGAAAGTCGTGACCTCGACGGTCTCCTGCCCCATCATCACATGCACGATCTGGAAGCGCCGGCCGATGATGCGCGCGCGCCGAAAACACTGGCGCGCCTGTTCGGGTGTGGCGTCGGTGGCGACATCGAAATCCTTGGGTTCGATGCCGACCAGCAGGTCGCGCACCGCGCCGCCGACGACAAACGCCTGGTAGCCGTTGTCCTGAAGGGTTTCGATGACGCGGCGACTGCCGTTGCTGAGCGCCTCGCGGCGGATGCCATGCCGGGCGTGGGGAATCACGGTGGGTTCCCCGCCGCGTCCCGGCAGCTTGTGGCCGAAAACTTGGGAAATGAATTTGCGAATCATCACTGGATCGTTCTTGCTTTTTGAATGAGATAAGGGGTGATTTGTGGGCGGGTTGTCGGGGAAAAACAATCACGTCCAATGCAGTTTCAGCACCGTCCAGCCGGCATCGCGCGCGTGGGCGAGCAGGGCGTCGTCCGGGTCAACGGCGACCGGATCGCTGACCCGCGCAAGGAGCGGCAGATCGTTCATCGAATCGCTGTAAAACCACGTTCGCTCGAAGCTGCTCCACCACAATCCCATCGCTTCCAGCCACGCCTCGACGCGCGCGATCTTGCCTTCACGGAACGACGGCGTACCGCGCGTCTGCCCGGTAAACTGGCCGTTTTCCTGCGCCGGAATCGTGGCGATCATGCTGGTCATGCCGAACTCCAGGCAAATCGGGCCGGTCACGAAACTGTTGGTGGCGGTGACCAGCGCGCACAGATCGCCGCCGTCGCGGTGCCGCCGCACCAGCGCGCGCGCCGGGTCACCGATCGCCGGCAGGATGTGTGCGCGCATAAATTCCCGATGCCAGGCGTCGAGCTGCGCGCGCGGATAGCGGGAAAGCGGATGCAACTGGAAATCCAGGAACTCGTGGATATTCAGCGTACCGGCCAGGTATTGCGCGTAAAAAAGTTCGTTTTTCGCCGCGCATGTTTCCGGGTCGCCAACCCCTTTGTCGATCAGGAATTGCGCCCATTCAAAATCGCTGTCGCAGGACAGCAGCGTGTTATCGAGGTCAAACAGGGCCAGGTTCATGGTGTATGGCGCAGGACTTCGCGCAGCAAGGGCAGCGTAATCGGCCGCTGGTACTCCAGGGAATAGCGGTCGAGCGCGGCCAGAATGGACATCAGATGGCGCATGTCGCGCCGCGCGCGCGCCAGCAGATAATCGAGCGTGCCCGGCGGCAGCGTCAAGGCCCGCGCCACGGCTTGCGCCGCCAGGGTGGCATACTTCTCCTCGTCGGTCAGCGGAATCAGGCGGTAAACCAGACTGGAACCGAGACGGGTGCGCAGGTCTTCGCGCAAGCGCAAGTGTTGCGGCGGCTGGCTGGCCGCGGTGAGCAGGCGTCCGCCGGCCAGGCGCAGCCGGTTGAACAGATTGAACAAGACGATCTGCCCCGTGTCGGAAAGCGCCTCGACATTGTCGACGGCGACCCGTGGGGGCATATCGCCGGACGCCTGAATGTTTTCCAGATCGGGCGTGGCGGCGGCGTCGTGATAATCGGTCGCGCAGGCGCGCAGCAAATGCGTCTTGCCGGAACCCGATTCGCCGCACAGCAACAGCGCGATTTCCCGATTCTCCGGCGCGATCCAGGCGGACAGCGCGGCCACGGCCTCGGCGTTGCCGCCGGGAACGAAGTTGTCGAGACTGGGCGGATTTTCCGGCAGCAGATCGAGGATCAGTTGGCGCATTGAAGAGGCGGTGAAGGTGACCAGGGCGATTGCATGAATATTTGTAATCGTTCGTAAACAGTTGAAACGCGGCACGGACGCTTGAAACGTAGCGTGGTTTCGTAGCTTGGATAAGCCGCGCCAGCGGCGTAATCCGATGCCGTTCCATCGCCGCGCCAGCGGCACTCATTTTTGCAAGCCACAAAATAATCAGCGGCGCTTCGCGCCGAGGGGTATGGGTGTCGGATTACGCCGCTGCGCGGCTTATCCAACCTACAAAAACCATGCCACGTTTCGACCACCCATGCCATGATTCAAGCGTCCGTGAATGATTACAAAATTCATGCGATTGCCCTGCTTGTCCAGGTCACGCTTGCTCAGATATCCGCCGCGGCGTAGTAAGCTTGCTCCACGGCTTGGGCGACCTGGCCGGGCGCTGAAGCGTCGCCGATCACGAAGACGACCGGCGCGGCGCGGCGGTATTCGTCTACGAGCGCTTCGTCGGGCTTGAATCCGGTCGCCACGAATACGCTGTCCGCCGCGAAGACCCTCTCTTTGCCGTCCGCGCCCACGGCGCGCACCAGCGAGCGCGGATTCTCGTGGCTTATCTCTCTGACATGAGTGTCCGTCCATATCTTCACCCGGTCTCTC
>JAITNL010000151.1 GCA_031290495.1 Accumulibacter sp. | reverse complement strand
CAGGTCGTGGATTGTCAGTGGGCGTGTCCGGCGCACACGCCGGTTCCCGCTTACATCCGGCTGATCGCGGGCGGGCGTTACGCGGATGCTTACCTGATCAACTGGCGGTCGAACGTTTTCCCCGGAATCCTGGGGCGCGTCTGCGACCGGCCCTGCGAACCGGCGTGCCGGCGGGGGCGGATCGATAAGGAACCGGTGGCGATCTGCCGCCTGAAGCGCGTGGCGGCCGACCTCAAGGACGACATCGAGGCGTATCTGCCGCGCCCGCCCGAGATTAAAAACGGCAAGCGCGTGGCCTGCATCGGCGCGGGTCCGGCCTCGCTCACCGTCGCTCGCGACCTGGCGCTGCAAGGCTACCAGGTCAGCGTTTTCGACAGCGGCAAGGCGCCGGGCGGCATGGTGCGCACCCAGATTCCGAAATTCCGCCTGCCCGACAGCGTGATCGACGAGGAATGCGGTCATATCCTCGGTCTGGGCGTCGAGTTGCGTCTCGGTCACTGGGTCGGCAGCCTCAAGGAACTCGTCGACGACCCGCGCTGGGACGCCATCTTCGTCGGCACCGGAGCGCCGCGCGGGCGGGACGCCGACCTCCCCGGACGCCAGGAAGCGGCGGCGCATATCCATCTCGGCATCGAATGGCTGGCCAATGTCGCCTTCGGACACACCGACAAAATCTCGCCGCGCGTGATCGTTCTCGGCGGCGGCAACACCGCCATGGACTGTTGCCGTTCGGCGCGGCGTCTCGGCGGAACCGAGGTCACGGTGGTGGTGCGCAGCGGTTTCGAGGAAATGAAGGCGTCTCCCTGGGAAAAAGAGGACGCGCTGCGCGAACAGATTCCGATCGTCAACATGCGCGTGCCCAAGGAATTTGTGCATGAGCACGGCAAGCTGCTCGGTGTCAGATTCGAGATCGTCAAGGCCGAATACGACGTGCAGGGCCGGCGCCAACTCGTTCCCGCCGGCGAGCCCGAGGTGTTCCTGGAATGCGACGAAGTGCTGGTCGCCATCGGTCAGGAAAACGCTTTTCCGTGGATCGAAAAGGACATCGGCCTCGCATTCGACAAGCGCGGCTTGCCGGTGCTCGATCCCGTCACTTTCCAGTCGACGCTGCCCAAGGTCTTCTTTGGCGGCGACGCCGCCTTAGGCCCCAAGAACATCATCACCGCCGTCGCGCACGGGCACCAGGCCGCGATCTCCATCGACCTGCACTGCAAGGGCCGCCAACTCGACCTTCGTCCGCCGCACGGTTCCACTCTGGTCAGCCAGAAAATGGGCATCCACGAATGGAGCTACGACAACCAGGTCTCCGAGGAAGCGCGCAAGAAAGTGCCGGTCAAGGCGCTGGAAAAGACCTTGAAGAACATCAAGCTCGAACTGGAACTGGGCTTCGATCCGCTGATGGCCTGCTCCGAAGCCGAGCGCTGCCTCAACTGCGACGTGCAGACCGTGTTTACCCCGAAGATCTGCATCGAATGCGACGCCTGCGCCGACATCTGTCCGACCGAGTGCATCACCTTCACCGAGGACGGCGAGGAAGACGAGCTGCGCGGCCGGCTGAAAGCGCCGGCCACGAACACCGCGCAAGCCCTGCTCGTTTCCGACACTCTGAAGACCGGGCGGGTCCTGGTCAAGGACGAGAACATCTGCCTGCACTGCGGCATGTGCGCCGAACGCTGTCCGACCGGCGCGTGGGACATGCAGGCGTTCACTCTTGAACCCGCCCTGGCCGGAAAGGAGATTCCCCGAACATGAAAACCGTGCCTCCCTTGCAGAAATGCAACGATTTCGTCATCAAGTTCGCCAACATCAACGGCACCGGCTCGGCGTCGGCCAATGAACTTTTCGCCCGCGCGGTGATGGGCATGGGCGTTCCGGTCGCGCCGCGCAACGTCTTTCCATCGAACATTCAGGGCCTGCCGACCTGGTACGAAATGCGCGTTTCCGGCGCCGGCTGGCTGGGACGCCACGGCGGCTGCGACCTGATGGTCGCCATGAATCCGCAGACCTGGGACCGCGACGTCGCCGAAGTCGCGCCGGGCGGCTACCTGCTCTACGACGACACCAAGCATTTGCCGCGCTCGCGCTTGCGCGACGACCTGACCATCCTCGGCCTGCCGCTGACCGAGATCTGCCTCAACGCCTACACCGACTCGCGCCAGCGTCAACTGATGAAGAACATCCTCTACGTTGGCGCGCTGACCGCGCTGCTGGACATCGATTTCGCCGTCGTGGAAAAACTGATCGCGCGCCAGTTTCGTGGCAAGGAGCTGCTGATTGCCGCCAACATCCAGGCGCTGAAGCTCGGTTACGACGCGGCGAAAGCCGATTTGCCGTGCCCAATCGGGCTGACCGTCAAGCGTTCCGACGGCGTCGGCGAGCGCATCTTCATCAACGGCAACGACGCCTGCGGTCTGGGCGCGGTCTATGGCGGCGCGACCGTCGCCGCGTGGTATCCGATCACCCCGTCGACCTCGGTCATCGAAGCCTTCAGCAACTACTGCCGCAAATACCGCACCGATCCGGACAACGGCATGGCCCGCTACGCCGTCGTCCAGGCCGAGGACGAACTGGCCTCGATCGGCATGGTCATCGGCGCGTCCTGGAACGGCGCGCGCGCTTTTACCGCCACCTCCGGCCCCGGTATCTCGCTGATGCAGGAATTTTTCGGGCTGGCCTATTTCGCCGAAGTCCCGGCGGTGATCTTCAACGTCCAGCGCGGCGGCCCCTCGACCGGGATGCCGACGCGCACCCAGCAATCCGACCTGCTGGCCTGCGCCTACGCCTCGCACGGCGACACCAAACACGTGCTGCTGTTTCCCGAAGACCCCTACGAATGTTTCACCTTCGCGGCGCAGGCGTTCGACCTCGCCGAGCGCTTGCAGACGCCGGTGTTCGTCATGTCCGACCTCGACCTCGGCATGAACGAAGTGCTGTGCCGCCCCTTCGACTGGGACGACGACCGGCAATACGATCGCGGCAAAGTAATGAGCGCCGCCGATCTCGACGCCGGCAGGAACTTCGGACGCTACCTCGACGTCGATGGCGACGGCATTCCCTACCGCACTATTCCCGGCACGCACCCGACCAAGGGCGCTTATTTCAGCCGCGGCACCACGCGCAACGCCTACGCCAAATACAGCGAAGCGGGCACGGACTACGTCTACAACATGGAACGCCTGCGCCGCAAGTTCGTCACCGCGCGCAAACTCGTCCCCGCGCCGGTGCGCCAGAACGCCAGTCAGCCGACGCGCCACGGCGCGATTTATTACGGTTCGACCAGCCCGGCGATGGCCGAAGCGCACGCCCTGCTCGAAGCGCGCGGCGTGCCGGTGGACATCCTGCGCGTGCGCGGCTTTCCGTTCGCCGACGAGGTGATGGCTTTCATCGCCGCGCACGACGCCGTTTTCGTCGTCGAACAGAACGAAAGCGGGCAATTGCGCACGCTGCTGATCAACGAAGGCGAAGTCGATCCCCAGCGCCTGATTCGCGTCCTGCACTACGACGGCACGCCGATCACCGCGCGCTTCATCGCCGGCCGCATCGCCGACATCGTTACGCAAAACAACGTGACCCCATTGCGTCAACAGGTGGCCTCATGACCTATCTCGCCAAACCCAGACTGCTGCGCCCCGATACCCCGAAGAACGCGCTCGGCTACACCAAACGCGATTACGAAGGCGCGATCTCCACGCTCTGCGCCGGCTGCGGACACGATTCGATCAGCGCCGCCGTGGTGCAAGCCTGTTTCGACCTCGACATCGAACCGCATCGCGTCGCCAAGCTTTCCGGCATCGGCTGCTCGTCGAAGACGCCGGATTACTTCCTCGGCAACTCGCACGGCTTCAACACCACGCACGGACGCATGCCCTCGGTGCTCACCGGCGCGGCGCTGGCCAACCGCGATCTGCTCTACCTCGGCGTTTCCGGCGACGGCGATTCCGCCTCGATCGGCATCGGTCAATTCGCCCACGCCATGCGGCGCGGCGTGAACATGACCTACCTGGTCGAAAACAACGGCGTCTATGGCCTGACCAAGGGGCAGGTCTCGGCGACCGCCGACAAAGGCTCGAAAAACAAGCGCGGGGTGGTAAACAACGACACTCCGATCGACCTCGTCACACTGGCCCTGCAACTCGGCGCGAGCTACGTCGCGCGCGGTTTCTCGGGCGACAAGGCGCAACTCGTTCCGCTGATCAAAGGCGCCATGCGCCATCGCGGTCCGGCGCTGATCGACGTCATCAGTCCGTGCGTGACCTTCAACAATCACCCCGGATCGACCCGGAGTTACGACTACGTGCGCGAGCACAACGCGGCGATCAACCGCCTCGACGTGATCCTGCCGCGCGACAAGATCACCGCCGCCTACGCGCCGGGCGAGCTGCGCCGCATCGTGCAACACGACGGCTCGGCGCTGTATCTGCGCAAGCTGCACACCGATTACGACCCGTCCGACCGGGTCGGGGCGATGAATTATCTACAGGAACGGCGCGCGCTCGGCGAGATCGTCACCGGCCTGATCTACGTCGATAGCGGCGCCAGCGATCTGCACCACTACCTGAACACCGTGGAAACGCCGCTCAACCGCTTGGGCGTCGCCGAACTTTGCCCCGGCGCCAAGGTGCTCGAAGCGTTTAATCAGTCGGTGCGGCACGGGTAAATCCATTTTCCCTGCCGCCGCCGGGTCGGTCGGTCTATGAAATGGCTCGCCGCGCCGCTTCGGCCAGGAAACCGGAGCGTGTTGCTCCGTGCGCTTTGGCGTAATCGTCGATCCTCGCCAGCAGACGCCGAGGAAGCGTGATGTTGATTTTTTCAGCGCGGCCATCGAAGCGCGACACGTCCGCCTCCACCATCGCCCAAACCCCGTCGGCGAAATCGGGATTGGCGCGATGGACGGCGATGGTTTGTGGCACGGGAATTTTGCCGCCGTTTTCCGTGATGCCCTCCAGATGCAGGTCGATGGCTTCCGGAACGGAATCCAGCGCCTCGTCAAACGTCTCGCCGGAAGAAAAACACCCCGGCAAATCCGGCACGGTGACGCCAAAACGCACACCATCGTCGGTATGCAATACGACAGAAAAACGCATGATGATTCTCTCCTGTTTTTTCCAACCCGCCTACCGAAAGATGCTGGCGAGCGTACCCGCCGGGATGTCAAGATCGGGTGTTTGACTGTACCAGACCGGATTTTTCCTTGTGCTTGAACCGATGATGCGAGCCTTTGACCCGATCCAGATACCAACCGTCCTTTTCCAGTCTGCGAATGATTTGATTGCTGTTCAAGTAGTTATTATTGACACACCAAATAAACTCTGCAATTTTTTTGCCAGACATGTCATAATGGTGATATGGAAAATGAATTGAGAACAAACGCGGTACGGTTAAGTCCGGAACAGCAATACGAGATT
>JAITNL010000177.1 GCA_031290495.1 Accumulibacter sp. | reverse complement strand
CCAGTGTCACTGTCGCCTCATCAGGAACCAGCATCGTCCAGTAAATGGCGTTACAGTAGGCCACGACGCCCAGCGTGCCGCCCACCGCACCGGCCCAGGTCTTTCCCGGACTGATGGAGGGGGCGAGTTTCCTGCCGCCAAACGCGCGTCCGGAAAAATACGCCGCGATGTCCGCCACCCAGACGATCGCGGCGACGCCCAGCACCAGCCAAGGGCCGCCTATCGTTCTCAAGCTGGAAAACACAAGCGCGGACGGCGCCAGCACGACAACGCCGGTCAAGGCCGCGCTCCAAGTGCGCAACGGCCACTTGTAGCGCAACCAGAACGGCGCGACCAGTAACCAGAACACGGCGGCAAGCGCGCAAAAAAACGCCACGCCAATTACCTTGGCACCCACACACCCCACCGCACACGCCATAACATCCATAGCATCTATAGCACCCGCACACTCCCTGGCGCTGACGAGTGCGCAAAGAACGCTGCCGCCATGAAAAATGTTGCCAGGAATATCCAGCCAAAACACCAGCACTGGCGCCGCGAGCGCGATGGCGTAGGCGACGCGGGCTTTGCCGCACCACTTGGCCAGGCCGCCCCATTCCCACGCGCCGCCCGCGCAAATCAGGGCGCAGAAAACAAGCCAGGCGTTCTCCGGCAGAAAAAACAGCGCCCCCAGCAAGCCGGCGAGAAGACAGATCGCGGTAAGGATCCGCGTTTTAAGCATGGAGTTTCGCGTCCCCGGAAGCTGGCGTTTCGCCCGCGTCGACCGTCAGTTGTTCGCTGACGCGCCCGAAGCGGCGCTCGCGTTTTTGGTACGAAGCGACGGCCAGGTCAAACGCCGCGGCGTCGAACTCCGGCCAAAGGGTCGCGGTGAAATAAAACTCCGTATAAGCCAATTGCCACAGCAGAAAATTGCTGATCCGCTCCTCGCCGCCGGTACGGATGAAGAGATCGGGTTCGGGCGCGTGGTTCATCGCGAGGTACGGCGCGAAATCGTCTTCCGTCCACTGTCCTTGCTTTTCCGGGAGTTCGACGGCCATCCGGTTGAGCGCCTGAACGATGTCCCAGCGACCGCCGTAATTGGCGGCGACGGTCAGCGTCAATTTGGCGTTGGCCGCCGTCGTGATCTCCGCGTCATGGATCAATTCTTGCAGACGCGCGTCGAACCGCGACACGTCGCCGACGATCTTCAGCCGCACTCCGTTGTCATCCAGTTTGGCGACCTCCTGCTTCAGCGCCTTGGTGAAAAGCTGCATCAGCAAGGAAACCTCTTCCATGGGACGCCGCCAGTTTTCGGAACTGAAGGCGAACAGCGTCAGATAGCCGATCCCGCGCCCCAGGCAATAACGTACCGCTTCACGCACCGTTTCGACGCCACGGCTGTGCCCGGCGAAACGGGGCAAAAAATACTTTTTGGCCCAGCGCCCATTGCCGTCCATGATGATCGCCACATGCCGGGGAACGCCGCCGGCATCCGGAATCGTTCGGGTCGAACTCTTGAAAAAGGCCATCCGCTGAACTCCCGACGCCTAGACGGCCATCAACTCGGTTTCCTTCTGCGCAAACTGCTTGTCGACTTCCGTAACGTATTTGTCGGTCAGTTTCTGGACATCGTCCTGTGCCTTATGCTCTTCGTCCTCGGAACATTCTTTTTTCTTGAGCAGGTCTTTCAGCGCCGCGTTGGCGTCGCGCCGCAGATTACGCATGGCGACGCGGGCGGTTTCGCATTCGTGACTGACTACCTTGGTCAGGTCGCGGCGGCGTTCCTCGGTCAAGGACGGCATCGGCAAACGGAGTAAATCCCCCAGCACCATCGGATTCAACCCCAGATCGGAATTGCGGATCGCTTTCTCGACTTTCGCGATCATGGTTTTGTCCCACACCTGCACACCCAGGGTGCGCGGATCGAGAACGGTGACATTGCCCACGTCGCTGATCGGCACCTGCGTCCCGTAATAATCGATCTGGATATGATCCAGCAAGCCGGTATGCGCCCTGCCCGTGCGAATCTTCGTCAGATCGGAGCGCAAAACCTCCAGCGACTTCTGCATCTTGTGTTCCATACCCTTCTTTACATCGGCAATCGACATCGCGTTCTCCCTCAGCAATACACCAGCGTCCCTTCGTTTTCACCGAGAACCACCCGCTTCAACGCACCCGATTTGAGGATCGAGAACACCTTGATCGGCAATTTCCGGTCGCGGCACAAGGCAAAGGCCGTAGTATCCATGATCGCGAGATTTCTGGAAATAGCCTCGTCAAAGCTGATCGCGTTGAAGCGCGTCGCCGTCGGGTCTTTTTTTGGATCGGCGGTATAAATACCGTCGACCTTGGTCGCCTTGAGCACGATTTCAGCGCCGATTTCAGCGCCGCGCAACGCGGCCGCGGTATCGGTGGTAAAGAACGGATTGCCGGTGCCGCCGGCGAAAATGACGGTGCGCCCCTGTTCCAGATAGCGGATCGCGCGGTCCCGAATGTACGGTTCGACGACTTGCTCGATGTTCAGCGCCGACTGTATGCGGGCGACGACGCCCAACGCGCGCATCGCGTCCTGCAGGGCCAGACCGTTCATCACCGTCGCCAGCATCCCTACGTAATCGGCCTGCGCGCGATCCATGCCGTCGGCGGCGGGCGCGATACCGCGAAAAATGTTGCCGCCGCCGATCACCACGCCAACCTGCACGCCCAGTTCAACGATACTTTTGACCTCACCGACGATCCTGGTGAGCATCTGACGATTGATGCCGTAAGAGTCGGCGCCCATCAGCGCCTCGCCAGACAGCTTGAGCAGGATGCGTTTGTATTTTGCGGCGGCGGCAATTTCAGTCATGGCGGCAATCTTGATTTTTCTTCGCGGCGGCTTTCGTCTGCGCGGCGACCTCGGCGGCGAAGTCGTTCGCGCGTTTCTCCAGCCCCTCGCCGACCACGTACAGCGTGAATCCGGCCACCTCGGCACCCTTGGCCTTGAGCAGTTGCGCGATGGTTTGTTTGCCGTCTTCCGCCTTGACGAAAACCTGCGCCAGCAAGGTGACATCCTTCAGATACTTCTGCACCGTGCCTTCGGCGATTTTGTCCAGCATGGTTTCCGGCTTGTTGTCGGCGCGCGCTTTCTCGATCGCGATGCGACGCTCGGTTGCCAGCAATTCGGCTGGAACGCCCTCGGCGGTCAGCGCTCTCGGCCTGGAGGCCGCGATGTGCATCGCCAGATCCTTGCCCAGCTGTTCGTCGCCGCCGATCAGGTCGACCAGCGCGCCGATTTTGGCGCCGCCATGAACGTAGAAAGACAGCCGGCCCTTGGCCTCGACACGCGCGAAACGGCGGATCGACAGGTTTTCACCAATCTTGCCGATCAACGCGGTACGCGCCGATTCGACGCTTCCGTCGCCCAGCGGCAGCGCCGACAGCGCGGCAACATCCGCCGGATTCTTGTCGGCGGCCAGCCTGGCGCAATTCTTGGTCAGCGCCTGGAACTCATCGTTCCGGGCTGCGAAATCGGTTTCGCAGTTGACCTCGACGATCGCGCCCTGCTTGCCGTCGTCCGAAACGCTGACGGCAAGCAACCCTTCCGCGGTAATCCGCGCCGCGGTTTTGGTCGCCTTGCCGCCCAGTTTGACGCGCAGGATTTCTTCCGCCTTGTCCATCTGCCCATCGGCTTCGGTCAAGGCTCTTTTGCATTCCATCATCGGCGCGTCGGTCTTCGCGCGCAGTTCTGCTACCAGGCTTGCGGTAATTGCCGCCATTTTTTATCTCCGCTTGCGGATGCCGCCGGAAAACCGGCTGCGTCCCGTTGAAACAATGAACGATCAAGGTAAATTTGTCCGCCTGGATGGCAAGACAGGCAAACACGCTTATCAGGACTCTTCAATGAACTCGTCTTCCGTATCCATGACGACCTCTTCGACGAACTGGCTGCGCCCTTCGAGGATCGCGTCGGCGACGCCGCGCGCGTACAGGCGAATCGCGCTCGATGAATCGTCGTTGCCCGGAATGACGTAGTCGATGCCCTCTGGAGAATGATTGGTATCGACCACGGCGATGATCGGGACGCCCAGCTTGTTGGCCTCGGAAATGGCGATCTTGTGATAACCGACGTCGATGACGAACAGCGCGTCGGGCAAGGTGTTCATTTCCTTGATCCCGCCGATCGACTTGTTCAGCTTGGTCAGCTCGCGCTGTGTCATCAGCGCTTCTTTCTTGCCCAGCTTGTCAAGCGAACCGTCGTTCGCCATGACTTCCATTTCCTTGAGGCGCTTGGTCGACTGCCTGATCGTCTTGAAGTTGGTCAGCATCCCGCCCAGCCAGCGCTGTTCGACGAAAGGCGCTCCGGCGCGCGCCGCTTCCTCGGCGACGATTTCGCGCGCCTGACGCTTGGTGCCGACAAACAGAATCGTGCCCTTGTTGGAAGAAAGTTTGCGCACGAAAGCCATCGCCTCGTTGTACTTGGCCAGGGTTTTTTCGAGATTGACGATATGGATTTTGCTGCGGGCGCCGAAAATGTACGGCGCCATCTTGGGATTCCAGAAGCGTGTTTGATGGCCGAAATGAACGCCGGCCTCCAGCATTTGACGCATGGTTACAGACATGATTTTCCTTTCAGGGTTAAACCACCACTCGTCCAGCGACCAGCTCCCCACCTCGGGTGAGCACCCTTGAACAGACGAGTGTGCGTATTTGCGGACAACCGGTAGAATGCCCGCCCGGTCCGCCGTGAAGGCGGGTTCTGTTTCACCGAAGCGCGGATTCTACCACCGGGAAACGGTCAATTTCAGCGGCAGCGCCTATCGGACAGGATATTTCCGTCCGAAGCGGATTCCAGGTTCAAGAAACGGACTCTCCAAAAAACGCCAGCGCCTCGTCCAGTACGCGTGTGCGCCGCATCGGTGGCAGACTGCGCCAGATCTGTCGGCCATAGTGTTTTCCCACCAGACGCGGGTCACAGATCATCAGCACACCGCGGTCGGTTTCGTCGCGGATCAGCCGTCCGGCGCCCTGTTTGACGTTGATTACCGCGCGCGGCAGCTGATAATCCATGAAGGCGTTGCGTCCTTCGGCTTTCATGCGCTCGATGCGCGCCGAAAGCACCGGGTCGTCCGGCGGCGCGAAAGGCAGCTTGTCGATGACCACCAGCGACAGTGCTTCGCCGCGCACATCGACGCCTTCCCAGAAACTCTGACTGCCGACCAGAATCGCGTTGCCGAGGCGTCGGAAGCGTTCGAGCAATTCATTTTTGCCGCCCTCGCCCTGAATCAGCAGCGGCAGATCGAGACCGGCGCGTTGCAGCCGTTCCTGTAACAATTCATGGACGCGGCGCATGGCGCGCAGCGAGGTGCACAGGAAAAACGCCCGCCCGCCGCTCGCTTGCACCACCGGAAAAGCCGCTTCGACCACGGCTTCCGTGTAGCCGTAACTATTCGGTTCGGGCAGACCCAGCGGCGCGTAGAGCATGGCCTGCCGCGCGTAATCGAAAGGGCTGTCCCAGGCCGCCGAATCGGCGTTGGCGAGTCCCATTTCAGTGACGTAATGGCTGAAATCCTTTTGTACGGCGAGCGTCGCCGAGGTGAAAATCCACGCGCGCGGATGCCCGCTCATCTGCTTCTGCATGATGTTGGCGACGATCAGCGGTGTGGCGTTCAACTGCAGCGTGTGCGTGTAAGTCTCGCCCCAGCGCACGTAGTCGCGCATTTCCCGCTGCCCGGCTCCGCCCTGCCAGCGGCGCAATTGCGCCGCCAGTTCGCCGCTGCGCCGCCAGCAGTTCTCCAGCCCTTCCGAGCGCTCGGACTGCGTTTTCAGCAGCGCGGCGAGCGTGTCGAGTGCACACAGCAGATCGGTCAGACTATTGGCGAAACCCGCGCATCCTTCGAGCTGGAAGAGTGAAAAACGCGCCGACTCGAGCGGCAAGGTCAAGCGTAAATCCTTCGCGGCTTTTTCGACATTGCCGCAGACTTTCGGCAGATCGAGACAATCGCGCGCCGAAACCAGCGCTTCGGCGCGTGTATCGCGCGTCAGATCGAGCGCCTGTGTTGTCGATACGTTGTCGCCGAAGAACAGGCTGGCCGTTTCCGGCAACTGATGCGCCTCGTCGAAGATCACCGTGTTGCACGCCGGCAAGAGTTCCGCGATACCTTCGTCGCGCAGCATCACGTCGGCGAAAAACAGGTGATGATTGACCACCACCAGGTCGGCGGCGAGCGCCTCGCGCCGGGCGGCCAGCACGAAACATTCCTTGTGTTGCGGACATTCCTGGCCGAGACAGTTCTCGCGCGTCGAGGTGACCATCGGCCACACCGGCGAGTTTTCCGGCACGTTGGCGCATTCGGCCTTGTCGCCGGTCCTGGTCTGCCTGGCGAAACGGGCGACGCGCGCGGCGTCGGCCGCGTCCTCGCGCGAAAAGAAACGTCCGTCGTCCTGCGCGCGCTGGAGATGGTAAAAACACACGTAATTGGCGCGTCCCTTCAACAGCGCCACCCGCGCCGGCGCGCCGAGCGCCTTCTTTACCGTCGGGATGTCCTTCGAGAAAAGCTGATCCTGTAGATTTTTGGTTCCGGTCGAGACGATCACCTTGCCGCCCGAACGCAGCGCCGGGACGAGATACGCGAAAGTCTTGCCGGTACCCGTACCGGCCTCGGCGACGAGTACCGTGTTGTTTTTGATCGTCGCGGCGATGCGCTCGGCCATTTCGAGCTGTAACGGACGCAAGCGGTAGCCGGGAATAGCGGCGGCCAGCAACCCGTCGAGGGCAAAAACATCGGCCAGCGAAGACACTAGGACGCGCTTTCCATGAACGCGCGGGTACGTGGCGAGGCCGACGCGGCGAACAATTCGCGCGCGCCGGCGGCACGGATCGTCGAATCGTTGATCATGGGCGGCGTTTCTCCTGGACGGGCGGCGGGGAAAGTCGACCAGTTTACCGGATAGGCGGATTGTCGTGTTGCCGCGCCACTGCGCTTCTCAGGGCCAGCGCCCTTGACCGGACAGCGCCGAACCGGAGCGCGGCGCGGTTTCCATCCTCTGCCCCGTCCTGCCTGTCCCGATCCAGGCGCGCCTCAACGCCGCCCCGTCCGCGACAGCCGCGGCTTGCGCCCTTGCCGATGGACAGGGCACAAGTTACGGCAGCGCCTGAACTTGCGCCCAAGACATCTTATATACTTAGTGCTTATCCGAAAATAATAGTATAATATCTCCGTAATTGAAATGTTATGCGGCAGCAACAGTGATAACGGAGGATTAGCGAATGGCGAGGACACATCCTTGGGAGATTTCCG
>JAITNL010000166.1 GCA_031290495.1 Accumulibacter sp. | reverse complement strand
ATATTCCGGGGGCGGAACGATTTCCTTCCGTTCAGGGCGTTCCGAAGAAGCCTGCCCCACCCCGCGCCTCCTCTGGGGCGCACCGCGTGCGCCCTGAACCTTCCCTGAACGACTGTGGGCGCACGCAGTGCACCCCACAGACAAACGCCGCAGCCATTCAGAGTCATGAGACGGAGACAGGCGCGGCGCGGGGGCCCCCGGCGCCCCCCCCAACAATGTGCAGGAAACATCAACGCCGGTCACGGCTTTGGCCGGTGTTCTGTACCACTCGCCGGAAGAATTTCTGTGCCGTTCGTGCATTTTGCTCACGCTTTCCTGGTTACGGATCGTATAAACAGAGGCTTGTCAGTCTACTCAGAAAAGGAAAAAAAGCAAGCGCGGAAATCGGCCGCGGCGCGAGCTTTCCGTTTGGTTCAATTGCCTCTTCCAGAGTATAAGCGATGAAAGGCTGCTGAATACAAGAAGGCGTCGTCAAGGCTTCAGGAAGCGAACTGGTAGATTGACGTCGTTACGCTACCCGATGCGTTTTGAGCCATCCCCGCATCGGTCATTGCGGCGAATGCTTTGCCAGCGCCGGATTTTGTTTCAGTGCATAGAGGTTTGCCGCGCTCCACCCGGTGGCCGCGACGCGCATCTGCGCCTGGTTCTTGTTGAAGGTCGCGGCGACGCGCTCATCGATCCTTCGGTACGCGCAGCCCCGCAAGATAGTTGTCGATGATCTCGTTTCCGGCGTCGACCAGGGGAAATATCGATTTGTCGAGCGTCCAGTTGGCTACCAGTCCGTCTACCACGGCCATCAAGCCGATAGCGGCGGTGCGCGGATCGACGCGCGGGCGCAGGAAGCCGAGTTCCCTGGACGCCTCGAACGCCGTTATGCCCATGCCGAGAAAAGAGCGGCCATGCTCGAAATGCTGGTCACGAATTTTTACCATTTCGCCGACGTACTCGCATTTATGCCAACAAATCCTGAGGATTCGGTAGTAGCTCGGATCGCCCTGCACGCGGTCGAGAAAATAAAACGTCAGTTCGCGCAGCATTTCAACCGGATCGTCGAAATGCCGTTGGTGCTGCAGCTCGTCGAGCTTGGCTTCCATCAGACCGAAAACCCGCTGCACCATGGCGTCGAACAGGGCGGCCTTGTTGGTGAAATGCCAATAGACGGCGCCGCGGGTGACTCCCGCCGCCACCGCGACTTCAGCCAGCGAGGTGCGGCTGACGCCGTGCTCCTGAAAAACGGTTTCGGCCGCGTCCAGAATCGCGTTGCGCGTGACCAGCGCTTCCTCCCTTGTCTTTCTGACCATGCGTTTTCCTCCCCAATGTGTCCGTGCGGCAGGTACGTTTTTTCGCTCGCTCAACCTGCGTCCAAGTATAAACATATTGCAATATGTTTCCATACATTCGAGAATGTATGTCAAAACTTGTGTATAATGCCTCCCCTGTTTTCCCTATCCCCTTTTTTAATGACATCGAGGCATCTGCCGCCCTTTATCGCGCGTTCCGATCGATTGGTCGACGATAGCCCCGTTACTTCAGAGGAAACACCCATGTTTGACAAGTATCGTGCTGCCGCCATTACCCTCGTTTTCGCGGTGCTGCTGACGGCCTGCGGGCGGGGGCAGGCACCTGTCGCCGGCGCGGCGCCGGCGGTCTCCGTGGTAACCGTCGAGACGCAGAAACTGCCCCTGTCGACCCAGTTGCCGGGACGTACCGCGCCGCTGCGCATCGCGGAAATTCGTCCCCAGGTCAATGGGCTGATCCAACGCCGTCTGTTTACCGAAGGGGCTGACGTCAAGGCCGGACAGGTGCTTTATCAGATCGATCCGGCGCCGTTTCAGGCGGCGCTGGATACCGCGCTGGCCGGGCTGGCGCGGGCCAATGCCACCCAATATTCGGTCAAGGCGCGAGCCAATCGCGTCAAGGCGCTGCTGATCGACCGTGCCGTCAGTCAGCAGGATCACGACGACGCCGACGCCGCCTTGAAGCAGGTCGATGCCGAAATCGCGTCCTGGAACGCGCAGGTGCAAACGGCGCGCATCAATCTTGGGTACACCCAGGTAACGGCGCCCATTTCCGGGCGCATCGGCAAGTCCAGCGTGACCGTCGGCGCGCTGGTGACGGCGTTCCAGCCGGTGGCGCTGGCGACCATCCAGCAGCTCGATCCGATTTACGTCGACGTGACGCAATCGACCAGCGACCTGCTGCGCCTGAGACGCCGTTTTGAAACGGGCGATCTACAGGCCAATAGCGCGGATCTGGACAAGGTCAAACTGATCCTGGAAGACGGGATGCCGTATGAACACCCAGGCACGTTGCAGTTCCGCGATGTCTCGGTCGAGCCGAGTACCGGGTCGGTGGTGCTGCGCATGGTGTTCCCGAATCCGAAGGGAATCCTGCTGCCGGAAATGTTCGTCCGCGCGGAAATCACGGAAGGCACCAACGAGCAGGCGATCTGCGTGCCGCAACAGGCGGTGTTGCGCAACGCCAAGGGCGACCCGTATGTGTTCGTCGCCGACGCCGAGAACAAGGTCGAGATGCGCATGCTGACCCTGGAACGCGAAGCCGGCGACCAGTGGCTGATCACCGAGGGCGTGAAGACCGGCGACAAGATCATCGTCGAAGGCGTCCAGACCTTGCAGATGCTGCGTCCGGGAACGACGATCACGGTCAAGACGATGCCGTTTGTTCCGGCTGACGCGCTGGCCCCGGCGGCGAAATAAGGAGAGTTCCAGATGCTATCGAAATTTTTTCTGCAGCGGCCGGTTTTTGCCTGGGTCATCGCCATCGCGATGATGGCGGTAGGTTTGCTGGCGATCCACGGCCTGCCGGTTTCCCAATATCCGCCGATCGCGCCACCTTCGATCTCGGTGAGCGCCTTCTATCCGGGGGCGTCGGCGGAAACCGTGGAAAACACGATCACCCAGATCATCG
>JAITNL010000257.1 GCA_031290495.1 Accumulibacter sp. | reverse complement strand
GGCGTCAGCCCCAGAAAGGCCGATACTTCCCGCCCGCGTTTGAACTGTTTCGCGTCGCCCAGACTCGCGGCCAGGACTGTGATCGGACCGATGCCGGGGATGCTTTGCAGACGAAGCGCCGCCGGGTCCTGCCGGGCGGCTTGCTGGATTTCTTCGTCCATCTGTCCAATCCGCTCATCCAGACAGGCCAAGTCCGCGCGCAAGCCTTCGGGCAGACGACGGAATCCCGCGCTCAGTCCGTTGTTTGCCTCTTCACCGAGGCAAGGTAACGCTTGCCGTAACTGCTCGATCCGCTGCGCTACGATCAGCCCCTATTCGGCCAGCAATCCTCTGGCTTGGTTCGCTTTGGCAGTTCTCTGCCGAACCAGTTCGGAGCGTATCCGGTGAATCGCTTGCAGGTCTTGTTGCGCTGCCGACTTGAGCGTCACGAATCGCATGTTGGGACGCCCCGCCGCTTCGCAAATGTCTTCCGCGTCGTTGGCGTCGTTCTTCTGGCTGGTTTGACAAACGCGGCGCGATCGGCTGTACCGTGTGTCCCTGACGCTCGAAGACTCGCCCCCAGTGGTGCGCGCTGGCAAAAGCCTCCATCCCGATCAGGCACGGTCCCAGACGCGCCATGCCACTCTCCAGCGCCACTCGCGACACTGCCCCTGCCGATCCACACCGTGAAGCTGGAATACGTTCTTCGCCAAATCCAAACCAATGCGTGTAATCTTCATCCCGACGCCTACTTCTCCGTGATTGGGTTGATAACACTTCCAGTCTGGCACATCGATGCCGTGAGGGGAACAGGAGGCGTCCATTCCATTGACCTACGAAACCATGTCGTGTTTCAGCCCACATAGCCCACAGTGGTTGGGGTGAGCGCAGCGAACCACGACATCGCAGCGCGCGCCAACCTGTTTTGTCGGAGTTCGCTTGACTCACCACGACTACTGTGTGTTGCGGTTTTCAGGATAATCCTGCGAATGGATGATCTGGGTTCAATGCGCGAGGGTATCGTCGAGGCGGGACAAGTCGTCGCGTTCGCGCTGGTTGGCTTCATGCCAGCGCTTGACCAGCAACATGCTGGCGCTGACGAAAATTCCGAACAGGGAAATGACCCAGTAGATCGACAGACCGGCCATGACCATCAGGTAATACATGCCGGTCATGAGCAGGATCGACAGGTTTTCGTTGAAATTCTGCACCGCGATCGAATGTCCCGCGCCCATCAGGATGTGTCCACGGTGTTGCAGCAGGGCGTTCATCGGCACCACGAAAAAGCCCGACAGCGCGCCAATGACGATCAGCAGCGTGACGGACAGCCAGGTGTGATGCACGAAATTCATCAACAGCACGACGATGCCCATGCCAATACCGAGCGGAATAACCTTGACCGACTTTTTCAGCGTCATGAACCTGGCCGCCGCAACCGCTCCCAGCGCGACGCCGATGGCGACCACCCCCTGCAACATGCTTGACGCCGACAGGTTCAGGCCGAGCGCTACTTCCGCCCACTTGATCACGATGAACTGCAACGTTGCGCCGACGCCCCAGAACAAGGTGGTGACGGCCAGCGAAATCTGGCCGAGACGGTCTCGCCAGAGCCGCGTCAGACAATGGGTAAATTCGCCGATCAGGCACCACGGGTTCTTGTACAGCGGTTTGCGCTCGACGCCGGTATCCGGAACGTAGAGGTTGAAGATCGACGCCACGATGTAGAAAGCGCTGACGAAACACAGTGCCACTTCGTACACCGCCGTATCGATTCCGGCAGCGATGGACGAGAAGTCGAAGGCCAGAAAATGGTACGCGAAGTCCGGTTTGATCAACATTCCGCCGATGACCACGCCGAGAATGATCGCGCCGACGGTCAAGCCTTCGATCCAGCCGTTGGCGATGACCAGCAGACGATGCGGAAGGTATTCGGTGAGAATGCCGTATTTGGCTGGCGAGTAGGCCGCCGCGCCTAGTCCGACCACGGCGTAGGCGATGAGCGGATCGACGGCGAAGAACATCATGGCGCAGCCGACGATCTTGATCGTGTTGCTGACGAACATGACCCGCCATTTCGGCATCGAATCGGCAAAAGCGCCGACGAACGGGGCGAGCACGACGTAAGAGACGACGAAAAACGACTTCAGCAACGGTTCATAGGTGGCGTCCATCGCGCGCAAGGCGGCAATGGCAATAATCAACAAGGCGTTATCGGCCAGCGCTGAAAAAAATTGCGCCGCCATGATGATGTAGAAACCAAGAGGCATTGAAATCCAGGATTTTTTCGTCTGGGGGGCGTTTATACCACGAAATTCCTGGCTTGACGCATCGGCCATGGCCCCCCTTTTTTCTCAAAGTAAAGGAACGGCAGCCGGAATCCTGGCCTTTGCAACCGTTTTTCCTCCAGGGGTGGGGGATTGAACCCGTCTGTCTTTGCCGGGGGTGCCCGAAGTGGCGGGGCAAGGCGGACACCCGCGCGGCGCGGCCCGGACGAATCGAGACGCCACTGCAACAAACGGCCGTTGCATGTAGAATGAGACGTTTCGTTTCATTGCGGTTGTTGCGTCCATCCAACCATCGCACGTCCCCAACGCTTGGCGGCAGCCTGAACTATCGGGTAAACTACCCGTTGATTTGTTGCCGGGTCACTTCGCGTCGCCGCGCGTGTTGCTTGAGATTACCGAAGATAAATGTGTTTCCTGTTTTTACGCGAAATACAGGGTAATACCTTTGCCAATCAGGTCCTACGAGAAAACAGGCTATGGATAATTTACGCAAAACGATTATATTGGTAGACGACAATATTTCCAATCTGACAATTGGAAAAAATGTCTTGCGTGACAAATACAATGTATTCACGGTTTCGTCCGGCGAGAAGCTTTTCAAAATGCTTGAAAAAATAACGCCGAATTTCATCATGCTGGATATCGAGATGCCGGAGATGGACGGATACGCCGTGATCCGGGAGTTGAAGAAAAATCCCCAGACCGCTCCCATTCCCGTCATCTTCCTGACCGCCAGAAACGATTCAAACAGCGAACTGGAAGGCTTGTCACTGGGCGCGGTCGACTACATTTCAAAACCTTTTTCTCCGCCGCTGCTGCTCAAGCGCATCGAACTCCATTCGCTGATCGAATCGCAAAAACGCGAATTGAAGGATTACAACGACAATCTCCAGGAAATGGTGGAGAAAAAAACGGAAGACGTGCTTATCCTGCAAAATGCCGTACTGCAAACCATGGCCGAACTGGTGGAATGCCGTGACGACAATACCGGCGGACATATTGAACGCACACGCTATTACCTGCACGTTCTGGTTAACGCGATGGCTGAACAGAACCTCTACCCGGAACAGGTTTCCGCCTGGATCAAGGACAAATTCTTTTTTACATCGGTACAACTGCACGATGTTGGAAAGATCAGCATCAGCGACAACATCCTGAAAAAACAAGGCTCTCTCACGCCTGAAGAGTTTGATGAAATGAAATCCCATACGACATTTGGTGCCGATATCATTGAAAAAATAAAGCGCCGCGTCAAGGAAACAGCTTTTCTGGACTATGCCAAGATATTTGCCCTGACGCACCATGAAAAATGGAATGGCACCGGTTATCCCGCCGGACTTGCCGGAGAAAATATTCCGTTGCAGGGAAGATTGATGGCAATCGGAGATGTGTACGATGCGCTGATTTCGGAACGCCCATATAAAATGCCGATGTCCCATAACCGCGCTGTTTCGATCATCAAGGAAGGCAGCGGCACTCATTTCGATCCGCAACTGGTCGAAGTGTTCCTCTCCGTTGCCGATCGTTTTGAACAGATAGCTCTGCTTTCCCAGCAGATCATAGACGGAAATGCGACGCACGAAGAGTATGCGAATCTCGATAAATTGCTGCAAACGACCGTGTTGGCACCACCGAAAAAACCGGCACAGGAACAGACCGCCGAAGAGAGCGAGTCAGCGAAGCCGGTCGATCAATAGGCGTCAGCAACCCGCCCACCAGATGCTGTTCATTTTTGGCGATAGTCAAAATAATGGTAGAAAAACCGTGGTTAAGCCAGATTATGCCGCCGCGCTGCTTGTCCAGACGCGCGCGGGGTAAACCAATCCGCTTCACGATAAAATCCCGGTAAATTTTCAGGGCTATTTTGCGGCGACCTTTTTCTTGAACAGCGGCATGATCGCGGGGCTTAAAAGAACCAGGACACACGCAATGACCAGTATGGCCGTCAGCGGAACGGGAGCGATTTTGAGCGGCGCGGTGAACACGTTCCAGGCGGTTTCCGAAAGCGTTTCGCCGTCCGCGATGACAAAGGCGCGGCGCAGATTGGATTCACAGATCTTGCCGAGAACCAGCCCCAGAATCATGGCGGTTACGTCAAACTTGCAGGTCACGAAAACAAAGCCCACCAGACCGGCAATCGCCATCGTCATCACGTCTATCGAGACATTCTTGGTGGCAAAGCGCCGATGGTCGCCATCATGATGATCATCGGCCCCAGAATCGAATAAGGAATCCGCAACACCTGCACAAAAATCCTGGCCAGCAGCATGGCGGCAAAGATCATGACGATATTCGAGAAAAACATCGAAGCGAAAGTGGCGGACAGGAACTCAGGCTGCTTTATCAGCAGCATCAGCCCATTTGCACTCCTTTCAATACCAATGCGCTCATCATGATCGCGGCGGCATTGCCTCCCGGTATCCCCAGAGACAGGAGCGGAACCATCGAACCGCCGGTGGCCGCGTTGCTGCCCGCTTCCGGCGCGGCGATGCCCTCGATACAGCCAGTGCCGAACTTTTCGGGCGTCTTGGAGATTTTCTGCTCCATCGAATAACACATGAAGGCCGCGATGGTCGCCCCCGCTCCGGGAAGGATACCAATGACCGTACCCACGATCGAGCAGCGTATGACGGTCCATTTGACAAGAAACAATTCCTTTAATGAAGGGAATACCGTCTGCATCTGTTTCACTTCACCCACCGCGGAAAGCTTGTCGCGTTTTCCAGTCTGCTTCAAGACTTCGGTCACGGCGAAAAAGCCGATCATGATTGGAATCATCTCCATGCCGCTGTTCAGCGCGCGGAAACCGAAGGTCATGCGCGGCAACCATTCCGCCGACGGCCGAACAAACCAGCTGAATACCCAGAGCTTTGCCCGCCTCGCCCCGCTGGGCCATCGGATAACCGTCATAGGTCGTCGGGGCGCTTGAAGGCACGCCGGGGATCTTGAACAGAATCGCCGTCATGCCGCCGCCGGTGATTGAAGCGCAGTAGATCGCCACCAAAAAGACAATGGCCTGTACCGCCGTCATGCTGTAGGTGAAAGGAATACCCAAAGTCACCGCCATGGTGGCGCTGACGCCGGGAAGCGCACCAAAGAGGGTTCCGAGAAAGACGGCCAGTACCACAAAGAAAAGCATTTTCGGCGCGAGCAATACCGTAAAACCACTTATCAATAAATCGAACATTTTCCTCTAAGCCCCAAAAAGTTTTTCGATAAAGAACGCGGTATCTCTCAGGAATGGCACGTACCCCCTGGGAAGCATGATGCTTAAAAATACGGCAAAGCCGACATACAGCACCGCCGTGATCACCAGTGAAGCAATCACCAGCGGCAAAGGCCGGCGCGCGCCCAGCAGGAAACCATAAGCGATCATGAACAGCGGGCAGGTCGCAATGAAGCCAAGAGGTTCATACAGGAGCGACATTCCAACCAGCAAAACCATGCCGATGAAAAGTTTGCTTTTTACCAGGCGGACGATGCTCGGAAAAAATCGGCAAAAGCCGCCGCGATGTCTTCTTTTTTGTTGGTCTTGAAATATTTATACAGATTATAGGCCAAGGCAATAATCAGTAAAATGAGCAGAAGCTGCGGCCATTGTTCCGCGCCCAATTCCGATTCAGGCGATTGCGGCATCGTCTCTCCGACATATCAGTAACAGAAAATCGCGGCGGCAAACAACAACGCGTTGACAATGAGTTCCAGTGCCATTGAATAATCCTCCGGTAACAAGTGGGCAACGGCGCGAACCGCACATCGCCAACCGTTATCCCCTCCCGTTTCATTTGATAATGCCGCGCGATTTCAGATACTCGGTCATCGCTGGATATTCGGCATCGACCAGTTTTCTGAAAGCCGCCTGACCTTCAAAGCCGGTACGTTCGTCATAACCTTCGGCCTTCCAGAAATCCTGATAGGGCTTCATGTTCCACGCCTTCTCCAGGACTTTTTCCATGGCGTCAATGGCCGCCTTGGGAGTGCCCTTTTTGGCGAAAATACCGCGCCAGGTGCCGATATAGCAGCTTGAGAAAAATTATCTAACATATACTCAATGCTTGATTGAGTATGTATTATATTAAATAATGTAATTTTTGTCAAACTGCTATCGTAACGACTATTTGCAACAGCCAACGACAATGGCATTCAGGCGATTGCCCTGGGGCGATCACCCGGCGGGTGTCAGCCGTTGTTTTTCTTGAACTCTTTTTGCAGGTTCTTCCAGAACGGATCGTTCGGGTTTTCCCGTGCGAGCCGACCGAGTGCGCGTTCGTAAATTCCGGTGAAGATTCCTGTTTTCAGGTCCGGCGCGGTGGTGATGAATTCACTCTCCAGCATCACGTTGGCGAAATGTTGCACCCCCTTGGTATTGGGGTCGGACGACTGGTCGAGATTGGGCGAGGTGTAAGCGCGTTCCAGCAACTGTGGGTCGAGCTTCACGTATTTGGCGATGGCGGCGACGGTTTCCTTGGTGTGCTCGGTGCCGTACTTTTGTGCCAGCAGGACGGAGCGGACGAATTTTTCCAGTGTGGCGGCCTTGTTCTTCACACTGTCTTTCGTCGCCAGAATGCGGCAGCACGGGTGTCCCGGTTGCAAATCCGCCGAACGGAAAATGATCTTCAGCCCCTGTTCCTCGGCGCGCAAATCATGCGGCCCCCAGATTACACCGGCATCAACCTGTCCGGACTTGACCGCTTCGATCACCGCCGCCGGGTTCTTCAACTCGAACAGTTCCAGATCGGTTTTCCAGTTGAGGCCGGCATCCTTGAGCGCGCCGCGCAGTACGGCATCGCCCGTGGCGAGGCGTACAGTGGCGATTTTCTTGCCCTTGAAATCGGCGATCCGTTTCAGGCTTCCGGCTTTTTCCGTGGAGGCGATCAAGGCTATGTCTCCCCCCATGAGGCCGCCGATGATGCGAATTTCCGCACCCTTGGAGAGGTGGGCGAGCGGCGCGGTGGTGCCGAAGGGGGCAATATCGAGCTTGCCGGAGATCAGGGCGTTGAGACCGTCGGCGGAGTTCTGAAATTCGATCAGTTCGACGTCCAGCCCTTCCTTTTCAAACAGACCGTATTCCTTGGCGACGAAAAACTTGGCGTGACCGGTGACCGGCAGATAGCCGACCTTGAGCGATTCGGCGGCATGGCTTACGCCGATACTGAGCAGCAGCGCGGCGGAAAAAACCTTGAACGTGGAGTGCAATGACATGGTGAATCCTTTCTCTTTATATGTGGTAAATCGTTGGGCGGAGCAGAGCGCTTCGATGCGGCTGTTTATTGATAAAACCATTCGTTGTATATGACGAATTTTCCAGAGGCGGAAGAGAACGTTGGAACGTTGGCGCTTCCACGATGGATCGGAAACAAAAACTAATGGATTGAAGGTGTCAATGTCATTTCACTTTTCCTCGTCATGCCTTCATGTGATTCTTCCCACCGCCAGGAACATGGAACTTGGCGATGGCCCCAAGCGACAACCATGATTTTCGTCGGTCGCGCAACATCCCTTTCCAGAACAGACGTCGATCTTTTTCTGGAACACATCTCAATCGAGGGAGAGCGCACAATAAGTCAAATAAACTTGATGACCAACGAATTTATCTCGATAAAGTTATGCGTGTATCGTATAAGTTGTCAGCAACGGCGCCGATCGTCTAATTGGAAAAGCAATTCAACGCCACGCGGACGCCAGGCGAACCTGCCAGCCGCGATAGCGGTCTGACAATCACCATTCATACGTATATGCAAATAAGAAATAAATCGTTTTGACTGAACGATTGGCTTGTTAATTTGCCCACCGTGGCGGACTGATGAATTGACGCCATTGACGCCATTGACCGCTTGCCGGAAAGCAATTGATAATCGCCGCCGCGTTTTTCCTTTTTCAGACTTCAAGATATAGACATGCCTCAAACCAGCAACCGCATCCGTGGCTTTGGCGAATCGGTGATTCGCCGTATGACCCGCGTCGCCAATCAATACGGCGCCATCAATCTGTCGCAAGGATTCCCCGACTTCGACCCGCCACAGGCATTGCTCGATGCCGGTATCGAGACAATGCGCAATGGCCCGCACCAATACGCCGTCACTTGGGGCGCGGCGGACTTCCGTCAGGCGCTTGCCGCCAAACAAAGCAGGTTGATGCGGCTGCCGATCGATCCGGATAAAAACCTAGTCGTCACCTGCGGCAGCACCGAGGCAATGATGGCGGCGCTGCTGACCGTCTGCAACGCTGGCGACAAAGTCATCGTTTTCTCGCCGTTTTACGAGAACTATGGCGCCGACACGATCCTCTCCGGCGCCGCCCCCATCTTCGTCCCGCTGGCCCCCCCCGCCTTCACCTTCGACCCGGCTGTATTGGAAGCGGCTTTCGCGCAAGGTGCGAAGGCCATCATCCTGTGCAATCCGTCCAACCCCTCCGGCAAGGTCTTTAGCGAAGAGGAACTGCTGAGCATTGCCCGGCTGGCCGAAAAATATGACACTTTCGTAATCACTGACGAGGTCTACGAGCACATCGTCTTCGCGCCGCATCGCCACCGCTATTTCGCCGCGCTGCCCGGCATGTTCGCGCGCACCCTCTCCTGCTCGTCGCTCTCGAAAACCTACTCAATCACCGGCTGGCGGATCGGCTACGTAATTGCGCCATCCGAGATCATCGACGGCGTCAAAAAGGTGCACGATTTTCTCACTGTCGGCGCCGCCGCGCCGCTGCAGGCGGCCGCTGTCACGGCACTGAAGTTCCCGGATTCGTACTATGCGGAACTCCAGCTGGGATACACCCGCAAGCGCGAGACTTTCATCGGCTGGCTGGACCGCGCGCGGCTTGCGTATTACCCACCGCAGGGCGCCTACTACGTGCTCGTCGACATCGGCGAATTTATCGGCGGCACTGACCGCGACGACACTTATTTCGCGGAATGGCTGACACGCCGCGTCGGCGTCGCCGCGGTACCCGGATCGAGTTTTTTCCGCGAGCCGGTGCGCAACTACATCCGCTTTCATTTCGCCAAGCGTGAGGAAACCCTGAACGCCGCCGGCAAAAAGCTGCTCGAGATCCGCAAGCGCTGGGCAGAAGACCATGTATGAAACTGTCTGGCTTGGCCGAGGCGGACAGGGCGCTTTTACGGCGGCCCGTCTGCTTGGCATTGCCGCCATGCTCTCCGACAAACAGACGCTGGTCATGCCAGCCTTCGGCCCGGAACGGCGCGGCGCGCCGGTTTTCGCCTACACGCGCATCGACACCGCCAAGGTGCGCGATCGCAGCGCCGTGCGGCGCGCTGACGCGGCCGTCGTCCTTGACGAATCGCTGCTCTCGCAGGTATCCACCGGCTTCCTCACGCCCGACACGCTGCTGCTCATCGATTCCGGGAATGCCGTGGGCGCCAGCTATCCGGTCGCCAAGGTGATCCGCTTCCCGGCGCGGCGCATCGCCCACGAAGTGCTCGGCTCCGAGCACACCAATGCCATTCTGTTCGGCGCGCTGGCCGCCTTGACCAACATCGTCACGCAACAAGCCGCCGAGGAAGCGACTCATCGCGAGTTCGGCAGCGGGATCAAAGGCACCAGAAATCTCGCCGCGTTCCGCCGGGCCTATACCCTCGCCGCTCAACCGGAGGAAGCTGGTCATGACTGACGCGGACAAGCCCTGCGCTCTGGTCGTTTTTCGCCGCCCGCTGAACATCGACGACTGGCCCGGAAGTTCGCAGCTCACCGGTGGTCATCTCGCCGCTTCTAACCGCAGCTGGCGCACACTCTGGCCGCTGATCGACCTTGATCCTTGCAATAAGTGCAACCTGTGCCTCCTCTACTGCCCGGACGCCGCCGTCGTCGCTGATGCCGACGGCTTCCCGCAAGTCGATGACGACTGGTGCAAAGGCTGCGGCATCTGTGCCGCCGAATGCCCGAAGCACTGTATCCATATGGTCGACGAAGCCACCCGCGAACCCACCGGCAAACAAACATGAGCACACTCGCCTTTCTCTGCGGCAACGAAGCCGTCGCCGAAGCGGTACGTCTGGCGCGTCCGCGCGTCGTTGCCGCCTATCCGATCACGCCGCAGACCGGCGTCGTCGAACGACTCTCCGAGATGGTCGAACGCGGCGAACTCGACGCGCAGTTCGTCCATGTCGAATCCGAGCATTCGGCGTTATCGCTGGTCATGGGCAGCAGCGCGACGGGCGTGCGCACCTTCACGGCCACCTCGTCGCAAGGTCTGATGTATATGGCTGAAATCCTCTACTACGCCTCTGGCGGCCGCTATCCGCTGGTCATGATGAACGCCAATCGCGCGCTGGCGCTGCCGTGGAACATCTATGGCGACCAGAGCGACTCTCTGGCACTGATCTCCTCGGGGTGGATTCAGGCTTATGCCGAAGACGCACAGGAAAGTCTCGACATGACCTTACAGGCTTACGCCATCGCCGAACATCCCGACGTGCGCACGCCGGTATTGGTCAATCTTGACGGCTTCGTGCTGACGCACACCTACGAAGCCGTATCGGTGCCCGACCCGTCCGACGTCGACGCCTTTCTGCCGCCGCGCGATCTGCCGCCCGGCTACCCCGGCACCTTCAATCCGGTCAATCCGCAAAGCCTGGGCATCACCGCCGGACCGGGCGACTACGCGGTGTTCAAGTACCGCCAGCACCGTGACATGGTGCGCGCCGCCGAGGTCATCCACGATACCGACCGACGCTTTGCCAATACCTTTGGGCGCGGCGCCTGCGGCCTGCTCGAAAGTGACCGCGCCGACGACGCCGAACTGATCGTCATCACGCTCGGTTCGGTCGCCGGAACGGTGCGCGCGGCGATCGACGATTTGCGTAAGCAGGGCGTCCGTGCCGGCTTGGTTCGTTTGCGTTACCTGCGCCCCTTTCCCGCCGACGAATTGCACGCGGTCTTGTTCGACGCTAAGCGCCGTGCTGAAGTCAAAGCCGTCGCCGTGCTGGAAAAGGACATTTCTTTCGGGCACCAGGGCAGTGTCGCGATCGAGGTCAAAGCCGCGCTCTACGACCGGCTTGCCGCAAGCGGCGGGCGACTTCCGCCGATCCGTAACTACGTCGCTGGACTCGGCGGGCAAGACATTTCGCGGGATGATATCGCCAGCATTTTCAACGATCTTGCAACGCTCGCCGATGACCGCCCGCTCCCGCGCCAAACCGGGCGGATCGGCACTGCCCATTTCATCGGACTCGAAGGCTATGTCGAACAAAACTGACACCAGGATCAGCATCAAGCACCTGCCGGAACCGGAATACTTCGTCGGTCACAAAGCCTGCGGCGGCTGCGGCGGCAGTCTTGTCGTGCGCTGGGTACTCAAGGTGCTCGGCGAACGCTGCTTCGTCGTCGTTCCGGCCGGCTGCATGTCGGCGGTCGGCTTCGTCTATCCGCAAATGGCATTCGGGGTAAACGCGATCATCGCCCCGTTCGCCGCCACGGGCGCCGTGCTTTCCGGTATTGCCGCCGCCATCCGCGCGCGCGACGATCTCAAGGATGTGCATGTCGTCGGTTTCGCTGGCGACGGGGGCACCGCCGACATTGGCTTACAGGCACTCTCCGGCGTATTTGACCGCCGCGAGAAAATCATATACATCTGCTACGACAACGAAGCGTACATGAACACCGGCGTCCAGAGGAGCGGCGCGACGCCGTGGGGGGCGCGAACTTCGACCACCGCCGCCGGTTTTCGTCCTGCCAGCGTCGGCACCAAGAAAGATCTGCTGCGCGTCGCCGCCGCTCACGGCATCCCTTACGCCGCCACGGCCAGCGTCGGCCACCCGGCCGACTTCCTGAAGAAGATCCAGAAAGCCGCCGCCGTCGACGGCCCCTCGTTTCTGCACGTCTATGCGCCCTGTCCGATCGGCTGGGGCTGCGCATCGGACGCGACCATCCGCCTCGGCAAATCGGTCGTCGCCACCGGGCTATGGCCGCTCGCCGAATGGGAAAACGGGCGGCTGACCATCACACGCAAGCCCGCCGCGTTCGCTCCCATACGCAACTATCTCGGCGAGCAAGGGCGGTTCAAGAACATCCGCGACGATGAAATCGCCTCGCTGGAACAGCAGCGCGACAAAGCCTGGCGGCAACTGCGGGCTTGGGAGCGAGAAACAACAGCGTCATAGCCATTTTCGCCGCCAGCCAAAATCAGCGACTCAACTCCATACGCCGCTTCGACGATCCTCAACCCGCTTGGCCTTGTGGGTTGCGCGCGGCAGCGTGTCCGGCGGCAGGATCACGACACGCGCCGAGGCCCCGGTAATCGACTGCAGCTGCCGTGAAAAACGAGCGATCAGTTCTGTATCCGCACCGTGAAAAGCGGCCGCGCGCTCCACTTCGACGGTCAGTTTGTCGAGATGGTTTTCCCGTTCGACGATCAGCTTGTATTCGCCAGTGAAATCGTGATCCTTGCGCGCGATGGCTTCGACATCGCTCGGAAAGACGTTGACGCCCTTGATGATCAGCATGTCGTCGAGCCGCCCGTGCACGCCTTGCATACGGATGGAGGTACGGCCACAGGCGCAAGGTTCCGAGGTAAAGGAAACAATATCGCCAGTACGGAAACGGATCAACGGCCGCGCCGACTTCTTCAGCGTCGTCAACACCAGTTCGCCGCGCTCACCTTCCTTGGCCGGCTCGCCGGATTCCTGATCGATCACTTCGACAAGAATGTGGTCTTCGGCCCAGTGCAGGCCGTTCTTCTCCTCGCACATCCCGGCGCAGGAACCAAAAATATCGGATAACCCGTAGTAGTCGTACACCGACGCGCTCCACAGCGACTCGATGCGCTGGCGCGTCTCGGGGATTGACCCGCCTGGCTCGCCGGCAACGAAAATACGCTTGATGTTCAGATCGTTGCGAATATCGATACCCTCTTTCACCGCCGTTTCGCCGAGATACCAGGCATACGACGGCGTTGTCCAGATCGCCGTGGCCTGAAACTGTCTCAGGATCGTCAGCAGACGCTCGGAAGGTACGGTCCCGGCATGAATCGACAACGCGCCGAGTTTTTGCGCGCCGAGCACACAGGGACCGCCAATGAACAAAGAGAAATTCAACGAATGACAATATCGATCCTCTGGGCGCAGCCCGGACGACCAGAACTGGCGCGCCTCGTAGTCGATCCAGTCGTCGAAGTCCTGCGCGGTGAACGGTGATGCCGTCGGCACGCCGGTCGAGCCACTGGAGGCGGAAATATAGACGATGTCGCGTTCGGGCACCGCAACCAGATCGCCGAACGGTGGCACGGCCAGTTGCCGGTCACGCAGCACGTGCTTGCTGATGAACGGAAAACGACGAATGTCGTCGAGATGTTTCACCTGATCGGGATGAATCCCGGCTGCGGTAAAACTGTCCCGATAGTATGGCGAATTGTCGTAGGCATGTTGAAGATGCTGCTTGAGCAGACGGAGCTTCAGATCGCCCCATTGCTGGCGGGATTGGGTTTCGAGTGGTTCATCCCAGAATTTTCGATCGCTTGAGTGAGTCATGAGTAATTCCCTGTTCGGTTGATGACCCGTGAATTTATCAAGCGGCGTTCTCAAGAAGAACGAAGAAATTCTTCGCTGGTTATATTTTTTTCCCCCGTATTTCGAAACCCGACAGGAAGAAGTGCCGTTTTTTGCCGGTCAAAGCAAAACCGGCGCCCGAATACTCAGGGCGCCGGTTTTACGAGACCGAGGCAATACCCAATCGGGCGTTACATCATGTCCATGCCGCCCATGCCGCCCATGCCGCCCGGCATCGCCGGAGCGGGCTTGTCTTCGGCCAGCTCGGCAACCATGCAGTCGGTCGTCAGCATCAGACCGGCGATTGACGCGGCGTTTTGCAACGCGGTGCGCGTCACCTTGGTCGGGTCGAGAACGCCCATTTCGACCATGTCGCCGTACCCGCCGGTCGTCGCATTGAAGCCGAAATTGCCCTTGCCGTTGACCACGGCATTGACCACCACCGACGGCTCGTCGCCAGCGTTGGCGACGATTTCACGCAACGGCTGCTCGATGGCGCGCAGCACGATCTTGATGCCGGCTTCCTGATCGTGGTTGTCGCTCTTCAGATCGCCGATCACGGCGCGGGCGCGCAGCAAGGCCACGCCGCCGCCGGCCACGATGCCTTCCTCGACGGCGGCACGGGTGGCGTGCAACGCGTCTTCGACGCGCGCCTTCTTTTCCTTCATCTCGACTTCGGTCGCCGCGCCAACCTTGATCAGCGCCACGCCGCCGGCCAGCTTGGCGACACGTTCCTGCAGTTTTTCCTTGTCGTAATCGGAGGTCGATTCTTCGATCTGGAGACGAATCTGCTTGACGCGGCCTTCAATATTGGCCGACGCGCCCGTTCCGTCGATGATCGTGGTGTTTTCCTTGCCGATTTCGATGCGCTTGGCCTGACCGAGTTCGGCCAGCGTCGCTTTTTCCAGGGTCAGGCCGACTTCTTCGGCGATGACCTGGCCGCCCGTCAGGATGGCGATGTCTTCGAGCATGGCCTTGCGCCGGTCGCCAAAGCCTGGCGCCTTGACCGCGCAGGTCTTCAGGATGCCGCGAATATTGTTGACCACCAGGGTCGCCAGCGCTTCGCCTTCGACGTCCTCGGCAACGATCAGCAGCGGACGGCTGGCCTTGGCGACTTGTTCGAGCACCGGCAGCAGATCGCGGATGTTCGAGATTTTTTTGTCGAACAGCAGGATGTAGGGGTTTTCCAGGATCGCGATTTGCTTGTCCGGATTGTTGATGAAATACGGCGACAGATAGCCGCGGTCGAACTGCATTCCTTCGACGATTTCGAGTTCGTTGTCCAGCGACTTGCCGTCCTCGACGGTAATCACGCCTTCCTTGCCGACCTTGTCCATCGCTTGGGCGATGATGTCGCCGATCGAGGAATCGGAGTTGGCCGAGATCGAACCGACCTGGGCGATTTCCTTGCTCGTCGAACACGGTTTGGACAGCGACTTCAGCGCCTCGACGGTCGCCACCACGGCTTTGTCGATACCGCGCTTCAGATCCATCGGATTCATGCCGGCGGCCACGTACTTCATGCCTTCGCGCACGATCGACTGCGCCAGCACCGTCGCGGTGGTCGTCCCGTCGCCGGCGATGTCGGAGGTCTTGGAAGCGACTTCCTTGACCATCTGCGCGCCCATGTTCATGAACTTGTCTTTAAGTTCGATTTCCTTGGCGACCGAAACACCATCCTTGGTCACGGTCGGAGCGCCGAAAGAACGCTCGAGAACCACGTTGCGGCCCTTCGGACCCAGAGTTACCTTGACCGCGTCGGCCAGAATATTGACCCCCTCGACCATGCGGACACGTGCGGAATCGCCAAATTTAACGTCTTTTGCTGCCATTGAAATACTCCTGAAAATTCGATGTTGCGATGTTGAAATGGATTAAGACACTTGGGGTTTATCTGACGACGCGCGTTCAGATTTCGACAACGCCCATGATGTCTTCCTCGCGCATGACCAGCAGCTCATCGCCGTCGACCTTGACGGTCTGACCGGCATATTTGCCGAACAGCACGCGGTCGCCGACTTTGACGTCCAGCGTAATGGGCTTGCCGTTTTCATCGCGCTTGCCCGGACCGACCGCGCGGATTTCACCCTGATCGGGTTTTTCAGCGGCGTTATCGGGAATAACGATTCCAGAGGCCGTCTTGCGTTCCTCTTCGAGGCGCTTGACGATCACACGATCATGTAAAGGACGGATTTTCATACACTTTCTCCTTGGTTAAAACACAGTTTTCAACAAACCGCCAACCATTCAGCCGGCGACCGATACGCCTGTCCGGTGAATTATTGGCACTCACTGGTGGCGAGTGCTAATAATAGTGGCGTCACCCCGTTTTTTCAAGGGCGCGCTGACGAAAAATTTGTCGGCCGCGAAAATTGCTCAACACTGTGCGGCCCCGCTTTGGACACATCATCATGCCTGGGCGGTCTGCAAAACAATGGCTGCCGCATGGTTTCGCCTGTGCCTTGAAATCTGGCGCAAAACGTATAATCTGCTCATTAAAGACTGTATAATTCGATCAGTTTACATTGTCTGATCAGATCAGTTTGAGACTTGGAATGAAAGCCTATCGACCGCGTTTACAGGACGCGCCAATCAAACGGCGCATCGAAGAGCTTCCCGCCGTGTGCATCGACGGTGCCAAGGCGGTCGGGAAGACCGAGACGGCCAGAAAGCTGGCGGCTTCGGAATTGGCGCTGGACAACGTGGCCTTGCGCCAGCTTGCCGCCGCCGATCCTGCCAGGATCGCTACCGGGAAAAAGCCGGTGTTGATCGACGAATGGCAGCGGCTGCCGGAAATCTGGGACAGCGTGCGCCGCTTCGTCGACGCGGACACGACGCCGAACCAATACCTTCTGACCGGGAGCGCCTATCCGGCAAAAGCAAAAATACACAGCGGCGCCGGGCGTATCGTCCACGTTCTGATGCGGCCATTGTCGCTGCAGGAGCGCGGACTGGACACGCCAACGGTGAGTCTGGGCGCTTTGCTGAGCGAGGAAAGCGCCGAAGTGACGGGACACACCGACATCGGCTTCTCCGATTACGCGCGCGAGATCGTCAAATCGGGGTTTCCGGGAATCCACCCGCTTTCGCTGGCGGCGGCGAGAAAACAGGTCGAGGGATACCTCGCCAACGCGCTCTCCAGGGATTTTGCCGATCAGGGGATTCAGGTGCGCAAACCTGGCGTCCTGCGCAACTGGCTGCGCGCCTACGCGGCGGCAACGGCGACCACCGCGTCGTACAGCACCGTCCTCGCCGCCGCCACGCCTGGTGAATCCAACAAACCTTCCGCGAACACGACACGGGCGTATCGCGACGCGCTCGCCAATCTCTGGCTCATCGATCCGGTTGAACCTTGGGTTCCGCTGGGAACGCGATTCCAGTATCTCGGCAAGACGCCCAAACATTTCCTCGTCGATCCCGCGTTGAGCGCCGCCCTGCTCGGTTTCTTCGAAGACCGTCCCGACGGCGACGGTGCGGTCACGGCCTTTCATTCGCCAGAACGCACCTTGCTGGGCAGCCTGTTTGAAGCACTGGCCGCCCAGAGCCTGAAGGTTTATGCCGAAGTCAATGAAGCCGAGCTGGGTCATTTCAGAAGCTCGAACGGTCATCACAAAGTGGATTTCATCGTTCAGAAGGGGCGGCGTGTCATCGCCATCGAAGTCAAGCTCGCGCCGAGCGTCGAAAGCCGCGATCTGACGCATCTGAAGTGGTTCATGGCGGAGTTCGCCAGCTTTGACATCACCCCGTGCCTGATGACCACGGGGCGCGACGCCTATACGCGCCCGGACGGAATCCACGTCATTCCGGCTGTATTGCTGGGCGCCTGAGTTAGCGGAAAAAGCAGGCGAAGGCCGCCAAACGGTTGACAGGCTGCGCTTTCCAGTAATTGGCGGTGAGCGCGCAAAAGCGGACACGTCTGAAAACTCGCGGCAATCTTGCGGAACGACGCTTTACAGGCGTTAAAGATGAGAGTAAAAAGTCAATTCCATTCGACAACCAAACAGCATTATTTCAGGCAATGCTTAAATTTTTTAACGTCAGCAAAACTGTCCCGGTTTTGCAACTTTTTTGAAGAAAAAACCATGAATACGAATATTTTGCTTGACATTTCAGAAACAGCGCCGATAATTTTTGCAAGCAAGCAAGCAAGCAAGCAAGCAAGCAAGCAAGCAAGCAAGCAAGCAAGCAAGCAAGCAAGCAAGCAAGCAAGCATAGCCTCGCCGATGACGCAGGGGCACGGCATCCCGTGCCCTCAACTTCCATGATCCGCCCTGATTCCGTAGGGGCGCATGGCATGCGCCCGTGGGCAGACAAAGCAATCCGCCCCAACGAAGCAACGGGGTTTTCCCCCTCCGGCGCGCAGCGCCGCCAATCAGCCCCTCCCCTGCCAAGGGGAGGCCGGGAGGGGTCTGCTGAGGTTCAGTCAGAACGAACGTTTGTAGCCTCTGAACCGCTGCAAAACCCCCCTCAGTCCCCCCTTGTCAGGGGGGAAGGGGTTACTTCCGGCGCGGCGCGCTGCAAATTA
>JAITNL010000246.1 GCA_031290495.1 Accumulibacter sp. | reverse complement strand
TAAAGCAACCGTGTTCGCCGTCAAGCGTTTTTCGGACACCAGGAGGCGTTATTTTTCAGCATGGCATTCATGATGGTCAGCAGTTTTCTCATACAGGCCACGAGGATGACCTTGGGCGGTTTGCCTGCCTGCGCGAGGCGTTCGGCGAACGCCTTGATCGCGGGATTGCAGCGCCGGGCGGACAACGCGGCCATGTACAGAACCGTTCGTACGTCGGCGCGACCGCCCCAGATGAAGCGTTTGCCGCGATGCTTGCCGCTATCGTTGGCCAAGGGGGCCACCCCGGCCAGCGCCGCGATCTCACGGCGGTTGAGCGTACCCAGTTCCGGGCATTTCGCCAACAAGGTGAGGGTCGTCACCTGACCGATGCCGGGGATGCCGCGCAGCAGATCGTCCTTGACGCGCCAGATGTCCGAAGCGCGCAAGCACTGATCCAGGTCGCTGTCGGTCGCGGCAATGCGTTTCTCCAGCCAGGCGATGTGCTCTTTCAGACTCTTTTGCACCTTTTTCGAGACCGATGTTCCGAGCCGGAATTTTTCCTGAACGCAATTTTCGACCAACTGACGCCGCCGGTCGAGCAGATCGTCCAGGGCGCTGTGTAGGGAGCAAGTAATCTGTCCTGGTGTGTATAGCAGTTTGACAAAAATTACATTATTTAATATAATACATACTCAATCAAGCATTGCGGATATGTTAGATAATTTTTCTCAAGCTGCTATATAGCCGCAGAGGCAATGCGGTTAGGCTGATGCTACCCCGTCCATCGACAAAACCCTTGGCGCGAAAGCCGGAGTCTCGTATTCTGGCGTCGGAGCCTGGGGATAAAGCCCGACCGATTCAAGTAAGGTGGTGGCAAGGTGAAAAGTAAATGTTGAAGTTCAATGAACGAAAAATCCGATGTACTTCGATCACGCTCTGCGCCGCGTTTTTCGCCGTGCTTTTCGTCCAACCCGCCGAGGCCGGTGCGATCGACAAGCTGCACCGTTTCCTGGAAACGACCCAGACCCTGCGCGCCGATTTCGCGCAGATCGTGGTCGCCAGGAATGGCCGGCGTCCGCAGCAATCGGTCGGGACGATGCTGATTTCGCGTCCGGGCAAATTCCGCTGGCAGATCGATAAACCCTACAGTCAGTTGCTGGTCGGCGACGGAGAACGGGTCTGGATGTACGACCCGGACCTGCGTCAGGCGACGGTAAAAAAAATGGACACCGCGCTGGGCGGCACACCGGCGGCCCTGCTGGTCGGGACGGGCGCGCTGGAACAGGATTTCGAGCTGCGCGAACTGGAGGCGCGCGAAGGGCTGGAATGGGTGGAAGCGCAACCCAAATCCCCGGACAGCGGCTTTGAAAAACTGCACCTGGGATTCGATGGCGAAAATCTGAAGGTGATGGAGCTGTACGACAACTTCGGGCAAACGACCTCGCTCTATTTTTCCAGGCTGCAACGCAATCCGTCGCTGCCGGCCGCGCTGTTCAGTTTCGTACCGCCCGCCGGTACCGATGTCATCGGTGAGTGACCTTTTCGCCCAGCCGCATTCGGTGCCGCTCGCCGAGGCGCTGCGACCCCAGACGCTCGATGAAGTCATCGGGCAGCAGCATCTGCTCGGACCGGGCAAGCCCTTGCGTCTGGCGTTCGAGGCGCGCAAACCGCATTCATTGATCTTCTGGGGACCACCGGGGGTCGGCAAGACGACATTGGCGCGGCTGATGGCGGACGCTTTCGACGCCGAGTTTTGGGCGCTGTCCGCCGTGTTTGCCGGGGTCAAGGACATCCGCGACGCGGTGGCGCGGGCCGAAGTCGCGCGCGCCCAGCATGGACGCGCGACGATCCTGTTCGTCGACGAGGTGCACCGCTTCAACAAGGCGCAACAGGACGCTTTTCTCCCCTATGTGGAGGAAGGTTTGCTGACGCTGGTGGGCGCTACCACCGAGAATCCCTCGTTCGAGGTCAATTCGGCCTTGCTTTCGCGCGCCGCGGTCTATGTGCTCAACCCCTTGTCCGTTGAAGAGATGGGGCTGCTTTTCGAGCGTGCCCAGAGCAAGGCATTGCAGGAACTCTCTTTCGACGACGTGGCGCGCGACCGTCTGATCGGTTACGCCGACGGCGACGCGCGCCGCCTCATCAATCTGCTCGAACAGACGCAGACCGCGGCGTTGACGGCGGGAATCGCGCACATCGACGGCGCTTTCATCGAAAATACGCTGGCGCAGAGTTTGCGTCGTTTCGACAAGGGCGGCGAGGCGTTTTACGACCAGATATCGGCCTTGCACAAGTCGGTGCGCGGGTCGAATCCCGACGCCGCGCTGTACTGGTTCTGCCGCATGCTCGACGGCGGCGCCGATCCGCGTTACCTGGCGCGGCGCATCGTGCGCATGTCCTGGGAGGACATCGGTCTGGCCGATCCGCGCGGCGCGCAGGTCGCCGCCGCCGCCGCCGAAACCTACGAGCGGCTAGGCTCGCCGGAAGGCGAACTGGCGCTGGCCGAAGCGGTGATCTACATGGCCATGGCCGCCAAGTCGAACGCCGCCTACGCCGCGTATAACGCCGCGCGCGCCTTCGTCGCCAAGGACGCTTCCCGCCCGGTGCCGCTGCACCTGCGCAACGCGCCGACCAAGCTGATGCGCGAACTCGATTACGGAAAAAATTACCGCTATGCGCACGACGAGGCGGAAGCGTACGCGGCGGGCGAGAACTATTTTCCCGAGGACATGCCGTCGGTCGAGTGGTATCGGCCGGTCGAGCGGGGGCTGGAAATCAGGATTCGGGAGAAGCTCACGCATCTGCGCGAACTCGACCGCGAGGCGCGGAAGACGAAGAAGTAACGAAGCGTTCGTTCGCGGGAATCGTTATCCTGGAAACCGTGGTTGGCCGCTCCTGCCTTTGATGGAGCACAGGGCCATCACATTTTGACCGGGGCAAGGGCAACGCTTGACAAAGAGCGCGGCACCGTGCCTTTTCCCATCCACTGTCATTCCAGCTTGCGCAGGAATGACGGGTAAAAACAGGTGGCTGGTCAAATGAGATAGCTCTGAAATATACATTCCTTGCATTTTTTTCCTTTTGAGTTAAACTTTTCCTCCTGTTTTATGTAACCAGAAAAATGTGAACGAGATGCAAGAAACGGCGCGCAATCTTTCCGGCGATTTGTCCATCGCCCCGGACAACGCCAGTGATTCCTGCCTGTGCATGACTCCGGCACGATTTTCCGTCCCCGCGTTTGGAGCTTTCCGTCTTTACCAAAACGGCCCTGCCTTTGCCAAAGGCGGTGACCGTTTTGGCGTTTATGCTGATTGTCTGCTTTCATCGTTTCAACGTCAGGTTGAAAAGGAGATATTGCATGACGTATTTGTAATTGAAAGATAGATTTTGGTTCTAATTAATCAATGCGAAAGGCAGGCCGCACATGAGCACTTGGAGTATTTTTCTCAACAACGAAAAGCGCATCGTACATAAATGGAAGCACTACTTTCCAATTTACGACGCGTTTTTTTCAAGATACATCAATCGACCGCACATGTTTATGGAGATCGGATGCGGGCAAGGCGGATCGTTGCAACTTTGGAAAAACGCACTGGGTCCGCATGCGCAAATCGTCGGAATCGATATCAGACCAGAGTGCAAAAAATTAGAAGAGGATCAGATCGCTGTGAGGATAGGGAGTCAAGCGGATGACGCTTTCCTGGCCGATGTCCTGGAAGAATTTGGAAGCCCGGATATTGTACTGGATGATGGCAGCCACATAATGCGAGACATTTACGCAAGTTTCGCTTTTTTGTATCCACGCATGTCACCCACGGGTATTTATATGGTGGAAGATCTGCATACGGCATATTGGAATGAATACGGCGGTGGAGTGCGGCGAGAAGGAAGTTTTATCGAAACGATAAAGAGATTTATAGACGAACTAAATGCCGATCACACAAGAGGAGTAGTCGCGCCGACAGACTTTACACGAAGCACCTTGGGCATACATCTTTATGATTCCGTTTGCGTATTTGAAAAGGGAAGGACTTTGAACAAGTCCGCGCTAAAAATCGGAAAGTTGTGAATTTGATTCGGAGAAGCTCGTAAGCCACGTTCTTTGAGCGTGGTCATCGCTTGGCTGGCGCTCTGCGTCGGGCGTTTCCTTGACGGAACGCCCGTCGGCAAGCGGTATGACAGTGTAATGAACGGAATACAGGCAAGGATTCATCGTGTTCCCGGAAACGTGCGTCGCGACCAGATACAGGCGCTTAAACCTTGATCCCACGGCCAACGACGAATAGCTTGACGGCCATTCGGTCACCGCGTTTCATGGCGGCCAAAAACTGTTCCTGGCTGTTGTGCCGCAAACCCATTAACGCGAGCTGGCGGCGCGCTTCGCCTGGCGCGATGCCGATGACCGATGTGTTCGACATGTTCGACGAATTTGGGGCTGCCATTTTTCCCGCCGCCGGGTCTGCTTGCGCCGTTGGCAACGAAGCCGGGCTGGGTATTTCTGCAACGGTGGCCGGGTCGGAGATATCGGGCGCCGCGCTCCCAGACGCGATCGGCGCCTCGATCTGGCGCATTTTTCCACTGACGACCAGCGTTTCGACGTGGGTAAATAACTCCTGGCGGGAAAACGGTTTTCTCATGAAAGCGTTGGCGCCGATGCGTTTCGCGTAGAACTGTTCGATCGCCTGCTCGTTGCCGCTGATGACGATCACCGGAATATGGCGCGTGCGCGGGTCACGGCGGATATGCCGGAGCGCGGCGAAACCGTCCATGCCGGGCAGCACGATGTCGAGGAAGATCAGCTCGGGTTGTTCCTGGCGTGCGATTTCCAGGCCCATCTCGGCATCGACCGCGTCCCGCACCACACAACCTGCCGAGCGCAGCACCTTGCCGAACATCGCGATGACCGTCGCCGAATCGTCGATGACCAGAATTTTCCTGCCCTTGTGACTGAATCGCTTTTTCTGGCGTCTGTCGATCCGTTCGATCTGGAAAAACTCCTTCTGAACAGGCGGTGGTTCATTGTTCAGAATGGATTTGATCTGTCTCAAGAAACTCATGCCTCGAACCCTCGCACTGATGATCCGGTGCCGAAAACGCGATACCCGCCGACGCCCGCTATAAGTGCTTATCCGTAAATAACAATGATTTTGTTGAGGGTAATCATAGCAGCTGCCAGATGGAGCAAACCGAGGTAAGACAAATCGGTTTTCTCGTAGCGTGGCGTCAGTTTCCGAA